>DATFHJ010000141.1:0-2727 GCA_035248585.1 Thermoanaerobaculia bacterium | reverse complement strand
TGCCGCGGCCGCGGCAACCGTCGACGTTTTCAGAAACTTGCGGCGGCTCCACGTATCGAGCGCTTCATCGAAGGAGACGTGTTCCCGATCGAGATGATCCGCGGCTCGCAGCGCACGGCGCAGCTGAGAGAACAGCTCTGTTTTCGGCATGCGCCGAATTCTAGAACAGCGCCGGCTCCTGGTACGTCCCGAACACGTCGCGGAACGCATCGGAAATCTCGCCGACGGTCGCGTACGCCTTCACCGCGTCGATGAGCAGCGGCATCGTGTTCGCGTTCGGATCGGCGGCCGCGTTGCGGAGCGCCTGCAGCGTCTCCTGCACCTTCTGTTCGTCGCGCGAGGCGCGTACTTTGTTCAGCGAGGCGATCTGCTCCGCGGTCACCGACTCGTCGATGTAAAGCGCTTCGTACGGTTCTTCCTCTTCCAGCCGGTACGAGTTCACGCCCACGACGAGCTTCTCGCCCGTGTCGACGGCGCGCTGGAACTGATACGACGCGTCCCAGATCTCGCGCTGCGGGAAGCCGGCCTCGATGGCCTCGACCATGCCGCCGAACTGATCGATCTTCTCGATGTACTCGAAGCAGCCCTGCTCCATCTTGTTCGTCAGCTCTTCCATGAAGAAGGAGCCGCCGAACGGATCGACGGTGTTGATGACGCCCGACTCGTGGGCAATGATCTGCTGCGTGCGCAGCGCGATGCGCGCGGCCTGCTCGGTCGGCAGCGCCAGCGTCTCGTCGAGGGAGTTGGTGTGCAGCGACTGCGTGCCGCCGAACACCGCCGCCAGCGCCTGGACCGTGACGCGGACGATGTTGTTGTACGGCTGCTGCGCGGTGAGCGAACAGCCGGCGGTCTGCGTGTGGAAGCGGAGCTGCCACGAGCGCGGATCTTTCGCGCCGTAGCGGTCGCGCATCACCTTCGCCCACACCCGGCGCGCGGCGCGGAACTTCGCCACTTCCTCGAAGAGGTCGTTGTGCGAGTTGAAGAAGAACGACAGCCGCGGCGCAAAGTCGTCGATGTCGAGTCCCGCGCGCATGCCGTACTCGACGTACTCCATGCCGTCGCGGAGCGTGAACGCCAGCTCCTGCAGCGCCGTCGATCCCGCCTCGCGGATGTGATAGCCGCTGATCGAGATCGTGTTGTACTTCGGCACGTTCTCCGCGCAGAACTTGAAGATGTCGGTGATCAGCCGCATCGAGGGACGCGGCGGATAGATGTACTCCTTCTGGGCGATGTACTCCTTGAGGATGTCGTTCTGCAGCGTGCCGGAGATCTTCTTCCAGTCGGCGCCCTGCTTCTCCGCGACGGCGAGGTACATCGCCAGCGCGACCGGCGCCGTGGAGTTGATGGTCATCGAGACCGTGACGTCCTCGAGGTTGATGCCGTCGAACAGCACTTCCATGTCGGCGAGCGTGTCGATGGCGACGCCGCACTTGCCGACTTCGCCGGCGCTGTAGTGATGATCGGAGTCGTAGCCGTAGAGCGTCGGCAGGTGGAACGCGGTCGAGAGGCCCGTCTGTCCGTGCGCGAGCAGGTATTTGAAGCGCTCGTTGGTCTGCTTTGCCGAGCCGAAGCCGGCGAACTGGCGCATGGTCCAGAGCCGCCCGCGATAGCCGGTCGGATGAATGCCGCGGGTGTACGGGAACTCGCCGGGATAGCCGATCTCGTTGAAGTCCTGCCCGGCGACGGAGAGCGGCGTGCCGAGGGGATTGATCTCCATGCTGCTGACGGTGGTGAAGTCCTTTTTCCAGAAAGGCTTCTTCGACGCGTCCTTGCGCCACGCGTCTTCTTTCTTCTGCACCGCGCGCACGGTGTCATTCGCGAAGAGCGGCAGTTGCTCTTCGGAGGCGCGCGGCAGCGGCGTGAGGACGGCGGCATTCTTCTGGAGATCGGCTTCGTTGCGGCTCATCGTGTGTGCTCCGGTCGTTAACTATACGTCGGCTTGATTTTGGCGAGAAACGCGCCTAACCCCTTCTGCGGCTCGCCGATCGCGAAGAGGCGCGCGAATTCGGCGCGCTCGAGGCGGTCTCCGCCGCGGGAGCGGATCAGCGCCGCCGCGGCATCGAGTGCCACAACGCTTCGGTTGCGCATCCATTCCTCGAGCCACGCTTGCGGATCGCGTTCCGTGACGTCATCGCACAGCCCGGCGTCCCGCGCGTCGCCGGCACTCATCACTTCATTGACGCGCAACGCGCCACGGCCGAGGCGCCACACCGCGCCCGCCCAGGCCTCGGCTGCGTCGAGTTGCAGCGTGGCATCGTGATGAAGGACGGCGAAGTCGGCAAAGAGGAGCGCGGCCGCGGCGATGCCGCCGACGCTCCCCTCACCCATGGCCACGGTGAGCTCGCCGCGGCGCAGCAGCTCCTCGAGATCGAGCCCGCCCAAATCGGCGGGCCTCAGAAAAATCATCAGCGGAAGATGGAGAAGACGCGATTGAGCACGCCTGCGTCGTGATGCTCGAACTGGTCGAGCTCCCCTTTGTCGAAGAAGACGCCGCCGCAATGCGCGCACTGGTCGACCTTCACGCCGTGCAGCTCGATCTCGGCGAGATCGTTCCCGCACTTCGGGCACTTCATCCAGTGCAGCTGCTTGAGCTGCTCTTTCTCATCGACGGACTTTTTCGCCGCCTGCTCGTGCGCCCACTTTTTCCGCCGCTCGAGCTCCTGCTTGGCAAAGTACTCGTCCTCGGCGCGGCTTGGCTTGTCGTATTCGCTCATGCGGTTCCTCCGT
>DATFHJ010000140.1:0-8950 GCA_035248585.1 Thermoanaerobaculia bacterium | reverse complement strand
GCGGAAGCCGCGCGGTGGAGACGACGGAGATCGAGCAGAACGTGCGCGAGCACGTCGAGGTGGCGTTCGCGGATGCCGCCGGTCCGGTCGACGCCGATCGCCTCGACGCCGTGCTTGCGCAGCTCGGGCCGCCCGATCAGTGGCTGTCGGAGGACGAGCAGCCGTGGTGGCGCCGCGTCGTCGCGCGCGTGGCGAACGGCCCCGAGGACTGGCGGCTCGCGTATCTCACCTTCGGTTCGTTCGCGGTCGGACTGCTGCTGCTCCCGATCGGCATCGGCATCGTCTTCCTGCTCGCCGCATTTCTCCTGGCGCGCGCGAACTGCGAGCTGATCCAGTCGCGCGGCGAACCGCTCGGCGCGCGGCGCTGGCTCGTGCTCCCGCCGATCTGGCTCCTCCTGCTCACCATCGCCGGGGTCGCGCTCATCCCGCCGGTGGTCGGCCTGGCCGCGGCCGGCATCAGCGACGGCGATATTCATCTGCTCCGCGGCATCCCCGACACGCGGCCGGAGTCGTTCGAGCGAGCGCGCGTCGAGACCGGCTACATCGCCGCCGTCGCCGGCGCGTGGTGGCTGTTCCTCTCCGCGTTTTTCGCGCTGATCCTGAAACCGTTCCGCGCGTTCTTCCAGCCGGTGACGGCGAACCTCGGACGGAAACACGTGCTGGTGCTCGCGCTGGTCGGGTTGATGGTGGGGGCCATCGGTGCGGTGCTGTTGTTCGCGTCGGTGTGAGGTGTGGCGCGCTTCTTGTTCCTGCCTCCCGCCATGACCGATTTCGAAGATCGCATTCGCCGCATGGCCCGGGAGGCGATGACGGAGATCGGGCGCGATGGCAGCGAGATCACGGACGTGACCGAGCCGCCGGGCGCCGATTTCTGCGTGATCTCGTTCAGCGACCCCGAGGTCAGACCGATCGAGATCCCGAAGCCCCTCGGCGCCGGCGAGAGTCAGGAGCTGGACGAGATCCGCCGCGCGCTGCAGTATCGCTTTCGGACATAGCCGGCTTACCTCGGAACGCCGCCGTCCCGGCGGCTGGACGGGCGGCGTCCCGCCGCCCCCTGGCGCCGAGACGGCGCTTGGCCAGCCGGCGAGACGCCGGCGTTCCCAAACCCCGTAGCGTCCACCGGCGCATAAAACGATCGCCCGCGCACGTTCTCGTCCACCTTCAGCCCGTACTGCAGCGGCGGGAACGCGCGCTGTTCGCAGTCGAGCCGCTCGCAGAGGCGGCAGGTCGTGCCGATCGGCACGGCCGCGTCGAGGTTCTCGAGATCGTAGCCGTCGGCGTAGACGATCTTCCGCGAGTCCTTCAACGGGCAGCCGATCCCCACCGCCATCAACGCGTCGCCTGACGAATAGCCGTACGTCTTCCGGATCGTTCGCGCGACGCAAAAGTACGCCGTGCCGTCCGGCATGCTCGACAGCTGCGTGCGAATCCGGCCGGGCGTCAGGAAAGCCGCGTGCACGTCCCAGCGCGGGCACGAGCCGGAAAAACGCGCGAAGCGGATGCCGGTGCCGGAGAAGCGTTTCGAGATGTTGCCGGCGATATCGACGCGCACGAAGTGAAACGACACGCCGACCGCGCCCGGCTTGCGCAGCGTCGTCAGGCGATGGCACACCTGCTCCCAGCTCGCCGTGTAGTGATGCTGCAGGAGCTCGATGTCGTAGCGCACGTCCTCGGCGAGCTTGAAGAAGTCGTCATACGGCATCAGCAGCGCGCCGGCGAAGTAGTTCGCGAGCGCGACGCGGCAGAGGCGCCCCGACTCCGGCGTCGTGAGATTTTTCTGCGAGCGGTTGATCACGGAGTCGATGGCCGAAGCGCCTTCGAGCAAGCCGAGCTGATGCGCGACCTGGAACTGCCGGCTCCACGGCGGCAGGACCTCGGAGAGATTGAGCGTGCGCGACTCGGGGTCGTACTTGCGGATCAGGCCGCGGTCGCGCACCACGGGCGTGAGCACGACCTTCACTCCGTACCGCGACTCGAGATAGCGGACCAGCGAGCGGTACATGTCGGAGCGATCGAGATCCGCGCGGCGGGCGATGTCCTGCGCCGCGGCTTCGAGGTCGGGAAAGTAGTTCAGGTTTTCCTGAATCACGTCCGACGCTTCCTCGGACGGCAGGTGCGCGGGATCGAGTCCGTGAAACGCGCGGCCGTCATACAGCTGCGACGACAGGTCGCGCATCGACTGGACTTGCTCTTTATATTTCGTGAACAGCGTGATCACCGCCCGCGCCGCGGCCGGATTCTCGGCCAGCTCGCGCACGTCGTTCGTCGTGATCGCGAACTCCTCGAACAGCGCGTCCGCGAACACCTCCTGCAGGCTGTCGGCGAGCCGCACCTGGCTGTCGTCCGCGAACGCCTGCAGATCGACGTGGAGGAGTTGCGCGAGCCGCACGAGCAGGTGCGCGGGGAGCGGCCGTTGATTGTGCTCGATGAGATTGAGATAGCTCGGCGAGATCTGCAGCTTTTCGGCGAGTTGCACCTGCGTGAGCTGCTCGCGGCGCCGAAACGCCCTCACCTTGGCCCCGAGTTTGGATTGAGGAGGCATGGGCACCACTCCGGTTTACAACGGTTTACGGCTTTACGCCTTCACATTTACAGACATTCACAACGTAACTAACTGCACAGCCTGTTCATAGCTCGGATCTGGCAGATGGCTGGCAATATTTTACAACGATGACGATTGGGATTGACACCGACATCGATGTCCGCGGCGAAGTGCGGCCGGAGTGGGACGCGATCCTCTCCGACGAGGCGCTCGCGTTCGTGGCCATGCTGCAGAAGGAATTCAACCCGCGGCGCGAGGAGCTTTTGCGCGCGCGGGAAGAGCGGAAGCTGCGGCTCGATGCGGGCGAGCAGCCCGATTTTCTGCCGGAGACGCGCGAGATCCGAGAGAGCAATTGGACGGTCGCGCCGATCCCGGCGGACTTGAACGACCGCCGCGTCGAGATCACCGGTCCCGTCGACCGGAAGATGATCATCAACGCCCTCAACTCCGGCGCGAACGTCTTCATGGCCGACTTCGAAGACGCGAACTCGCCGACATGGTTCAACTGCATCGACGGCCAGCTCAATCTTCGCGATGCCGTGCGTCGGACAATTTCGTTCGACAGCGGTTCGAAGCAATACAAGCTGAATGAGAAAACGGCCACGCTCGTCGTGCGGCCGCGCGGCTGGCACCTCGTCGAGGAGCACGTGTACATCGACGGCCAGCCGGTGAGCGCGAGCCTCTTCGACTTCGCGCTCTACTTCTTCCACAACGCGAAGGAGCTGATCGCGCGCGGCACCGGTCCGTACTTTTACCTGCCGAAGATGGAGTCGCACCTCGAGGCGCGGCTTTGGAACGACGTGTTCGTCCGCGCGCAGCAGGAGCTCGAGATTCCGAACGGCACGATCCGCGCGACGGTGCTGATCGAAACGATCCTCGCCGCGTTCGAGATGCACGAGATCCTCTACGAGCTGCGCGAGCACTCGTCGGGTCTCAACTGCGGCCGCTGGGATTACATCTTCTCCTTCATCAAGAAATTCAGAGCGCGGCACGACTTCACGATTCCCGACCGCGCGACGGTGACGATGGACAAGGCGTTTCTCGCCGCGTACGTCGATCTCCTGATTCAGACCTGCCATCGCCGCGGCATCCACGCCATGGGCGGCATGGCCGCGCAGATTCCGATCAAAGACGATCCCGCCGCGAACGAAGCGGCATTCGCGAAAGTGGAAGCCGACAAGCTGCGCGAAGTCCGCGCCGGCCACGACGGCACGTGGGTCGCGCATCCGGGACTCGTTCCGGTGGCGAAGCGCGTGTTCGATGAGTACATGCCCGGGGCGAATCAGATTGCAGAGGGCGGAGGGCAGAGGGCCGTGGCGGCAGCCGAGCTGTTGGCGATTCCGGAAGGCGTCGTCAGCGAGAAAGGCATCCGCCACAACATCAGCGTCGGCATTCAGTACCTCGCGACGTGGCTCGGCGGCAGCGGCGCGGTTCCGCTCTACAACCTCATGGAAGACGCGGCGACCGCGGAGATCTCGCGCACGCAGCTGTGGCAGTGGGTGCAGCACGGCGCGAAGACCGACAGCGGCGAGCTGGTCACACCCTCGCTTTATCGCCGCATCCGCGACGAAGAGCTGCAAGCCCTCGGCACGCGCCCGAACCTCGAGCGCGCGGCGGAAATGTTCGATGAATTGATTCTGAGTCCCGAGCTCGCGGACTTCCTCACGATTCCCGCGTACGCGGAACTACTCAAACTGGAGACGTTATGACGAGACTGAAAGAGGCGCGCGACCCCAAGGTTCTCGAAAAGGACTGGTTCAACAATCCGCGATGGGAAGGCATCGAGCGCGATTACAACGCGGAGGATGTGCTTCGTCTTCGCGGCTCGATCGACATCCGGTACACGCTCGCGGAGATGGGCGCGGAGCGGCTCTGGCAATTGCTCAACACCGAGCCGTTCGTGAACTCCCTCGGCGCGCTGACCGGCAATCAGGCCATTCAGCAGGTTCGCGCCGGTTTGAAGGCGATCTATCTCAGCGGCTGGCAGGTTGCGGCGGACGCAAATCTCGCCGGGCATATGTATCCCGATCAGAGCCTCTATCCCGCGAACTCCGTTCCCCAGGTGGTGAAGCGGATCAACCAGGCACTGCAGCGCGCCGATCAGATCGATCACATGGAAGGACGCAGCGGCACGTACTGGTTCGCGCCGATCATCGCCGACGCCGAAGCCGGCTTCGGCGGTCCGCTCAACGCGTTCGAGCTGATGAAGATGATGATCGAGGCCGGCGCCGCGGCGGTGCACTTCGAGGATCAACTGGCCTCGGAGAAAAAGTGCGGACACCTTGGCGGCAAGGTCCTCGTCCCGATCTCGCAGTTCATCCGCACGCTCGTCTCCGCGCGTCTCGCGTCGGACGTGATGGGCGTCGGCACGCTGCTCATCGCCCGCACCGACGCGCACAGCGCGGCGCTGCTCACGAGCGACGTCGACGAGCGCGATCATCCGTTCATCACCGGCGAGCGCACGGCCGAAGGGTTCTATCGCATCAAGAGCGGACTCGAGACCGCGATCGCGCGCGCCGTTGCCTACGCGCCGTACGCGGACGTGCTGTGGTGCGAGACGTCGACGCCCGACATCGACGAAGCGCGCGAGTTCGCGGAGGGCGTGCACGAGCAGTATCCCGGCAAGCTGCTGGCGTACAACTGCTCGCCGTCGTTCAACTGGGCGAAGAAGCTCGACGCGCAGCAGATCGCGACGTTCCAGCGCGAGCTCGGCGCGATGGGCTACAAGTTCCAGTTCGTCACGCTGGCCGGCTTCCACGCGCTGAACTTCTCGATGTTCGAGCTCGCGCGGCAGTACCGCGACGAAGGCATGACTGCCTACTCGCGCATGCAGCAGGCCGAGTTCGCGTCCGAGGAGCACGGCTACACGGCCACGCGCCACCAGCGCGAAGTCGGCACCGGCTATTTCGATGAAGTCGCAAAGGTGGTCAGTTCCGGCGAGTCGTCCACGACGGCCCTCGAGGGATCGACCGAGGCGGCACAGTTTTAGTGGAGCGGCGGGCTTCAGCCCGCCGAACGGAGGCACTATGGAAGACATTCGCAGATTCGACAACGACGACGACTGGCACCTACCCGACGACGAGCGGGTGGAGTGGGACGCCAAGTCGGATGATGAAGTTCCGTTTCACGTGCCGCGCGATTAGCGGAGGTACACTGCTGCGCGATGCGAGCTCGCGCAGCAGTGCCGCTCTTTCTCTGCGCCGTTGCCTCGTTCTCCGTGTATGCGCAGCGCCAGCCGGTGGAGCGGCAGCCGATCGGACGGCGAGAGCTCGAGCGCGCCCAGGATGAGCTCGCGGCGCGGCGTAGCCGCGAAGCAGCGCGGCTGACGCTCCGCACCGCGCGGCTGCGCGAGGCCATTCACGATTTCCAGAAAAACGATTTTCCGGTAGCGCCGCTGCACTTCACGTACGGCGACTTCGTCACCGCGTCCGGCGACTACTTCGTGGCCATGCACTTCGATGCCGAGCTGCCGTCCGACGTCACGAAGGCCACGCTCTTCGGCATCGTCACGGACGGCGAGAAGGAGCTGTGGTCGATCGAAGAGCCGATCGTCCTTTCGCGCGGCGCCGACGGCACGGCGTACTACGAGAAATCGTACTGGCTCCCCGCGGGCGGCAACGCGACGTTCGGCCTCGCGGTGAAAGGCGAGCCGGCGGCGATGGCGAGCGAGCCGCTGCAGCTGCGCCAGCTCGAGAAGCAAACGCGCGCCGTCTCGCGCCTGCTCGTGTCGAAGCAGGTATTCACGCTCGACAAGAAGCAGGCTGCGGATGATCCGTTCACGTTCGGCGGAGTGAAGGTCGTGCCGAAAGCGGATCGCACGTTTCACAAAAGCGACGAGGTGTGGATCTTCTTCGAGGCCCAGAATCCCGGCGTCGATGAGACGGGAGTGCCGAAGCTGACGACGACGGTGTCGGTCGAAGGCAACGGCAAAGTCCGCAAGGGACTCGCCGGCGACGCGCAGCCGATCGCGCTGAAAGGCGTGCCGGGCCATTTCGGCATCGGCACGACCGTCGACGTCAGCCGCCTCACGCCCGGCGAGTACCTGCTGCGCGTCTCCGTCGAGGACGCGATTGCACAGCAGCGTTACGATTTGCTGGAGAAGATCGCCATCGTGGACTGACGCGTACAATGCGCGGACCATGATCCGCCGCTCCCTCGTTCTCCTCCTCGCAGTTCTTCCCCTGTTCGCCGCCGACGCGCCGAAAGCGCCGGCGGATCTGACGACGCCTCCCGCCGACGCGCAGAAATCCGAAGACGGTCTGGTCGTGAAGCAGCTCGCCGCCGGCAAGGGCGACGTGCATCCCACCGCCGACGATCTCGTGCGCCTGCGGTACACCGTGTGGAAAGCCGACGGCTCGCTCGTGCAGCACGTGCCCGGAACGCAGTCGCTCGTGATCGCCGTGCCGAAGATGATCCCGGGCTGGGGCGAAGCGGTGAAGAAGATGGTCGTGGGCGAGCAGCAGCGCTCATGGATTCCGCCGGCGCTGAACGGCGGCAAGATGGACCTTGGCCTGGTGATCGATACGGAGTTGCTGGAGATCATCCCGAAGCCCGTCGCGCCGGCCGACGTCGCCGCTCCGCCCGCCGACGCCACGAAGACGGAGTCGGGCCTCGCGTACAAAGTGCTGCGCGCCGGCAGCGGCGAGAAGCATCCGTCGCGCAACAGCACCGTCGTCGTCCACTACACCGGCTGGCAGACCGACGGCCGGATGATCGACAGCTCCGTCATGCGCGGCACGCCCACCGAGTTCCCGCTCGATGCGGTCATCAAAGGATGGACCCAGGGCTTGCAGCTGATGAAGGTCGGCGAGAAAACGCGCTTCTGGATTCCCGCCAACCTCGCCTATGGCAACGACAAGTCGAAGCCTCAGGGGATGCTGGTGTTCGACATCGAGTTGATCTCGATCCGATGAATGTGCCGCGCTGAATCGAGCATCCGCAGGAACTCCTCGCGCACGCCGTCGAGGTCTTCGCCGCGGGCGATGCGCGCGAGCTGCATCACGTCCGCCCACGTCGCCGTGCCTTTGTGCGGCGAGTTGCGGAGGAGCATGCCGAACTCCGCGATCGCGGCCGCGAACTGCATGTCCGGCGACGCGTCGTACGCGCTCTTTCCTTCATCGACCGCGGTCGCGGCGATCAACTTGCTGACCTCTTCCTTCGGCTCCTTGTAGCGCAGCTTGATCGTGGCGATCGCGCCGCGCGCGCCCGGCTTCGGCACGATCTCGTACAGCGCCGTCACCGAATGTCCGGCGCCGAGCTCGCCCGCGTCTTTCGTATCGTCCTCGAAGTCCTCGTTCGCCAGCGCGCGATTCTCGTAGCCGATCTGCCGGTACGACGCGACCCGCGACGGATCGAACTCCAGCTGCACCTTCACGTCCTTCGCGATCGTGACGAGCGTACCGGTGAGCTCGCGTTTGAAGACTTTCTCCGCCTCGCGCAGCGAGTCGAGGACCGCGTAGTTTCCGTTGCCTTTGTCGGCGAGGGTCTCCATCAGCGCGTCGGCACTGTGCTCGCCGACGCCGATGACGGAGAGATAGACGCCCGACTTGCGCTTCTCCTCGATCAGCGTCCGCAGCGACGTCAGGTCGGAGACACCGACGTTGAAATCGCCGTCGGTGGCGAGAATCACGCGGTTGTTGCCGTCGCGCAGAAAGTGCTGTTGCGCGATCTTGTAAGCGAGCTTGATTCCTTCGCCACCCGCGGTCGAGCCGCCGGCCTGCAACTGATCGAGCGACGCCAGGATCGCCGATTTGTCGGACGTCGGCGGCAGCACGACTCCCGCGGCGCCGGCGTAGACGACGATCGACACGCGATCCTCCGCGCGGAGCTGCTCGACGAGCACGCGCAATCCGGCTTGGACGAGCGGCAGCCGGTCCTCCGGCTGCATCGAGCCCGAGACGTCGACGAGGAACACGAGATTGTTCGGCGCCATCTTCCACTCGTCGAGATTGCGTCCCTGGATGCCGATGCGCAGCAGCCGGCTGCCGGTGTTCCAGGGACACCCCGAGACCTCGGTGGTGATGGAGAACGGCGCGTCGCCGTCCGGCTGCGGGAGGTGGTAGGGAAAGTAGTTGATCAACTCCTCGATGCGGACGGCGTCGTGCGGCGGGACGAGGCCGCGCGAGAGATAGCGGCGGACGTTCGCGTAGGAGGCGCGGTCGACGTCGATGGAGAAGGTGTCGACGCGCGCGTTGCGCGTTTCGATGACCGGGTGCTCGTTGCCGCCGACGTTGATGCTGTCCGCGCGCGCGCCGGGAACCTGCTGGAGCACGACCCACGGATCTTTCGCCGCCGGAATAGTTTCGATCTCCTCGACCGAGACGAAATTGTAGTCGGGCGTCTTCGTCTTACACGCGAACGCGGCGACGAGAGCGGCGGCGATGAGTATCCGTTTCATGGGACCTCCTT
>DATFHJ010000139.1:0-26676 GCA_035248585.1 Thermoanaerobaculia bacterium | reverse complement strand
CTCAGAATGAGAGGGTCGTTTCGTATCGAGGAGGCGTGCAGAAGCTCCTCTATCTCACCGATTCGCTACTGAACAGTTATGCGGCCAAGATTCAGTCCGATGCGTCGCGCGCGCTCCCTCTGGTATGTTTATTTGATCCCTTGGATATCGTTGTCAGCCATCGTCATGCGGGTGTCGTTCGTGTCCCCGCGCAGTTTCTATTCTCGCTACCACTCGCGATCAACCATCTATGGCATGAGGTCGGCGTGTTCGTTTTCAATCAGCAGCATAATGATCCGAGGGAGCGGGCGAGATACGTCCGACTCTCGGGTGTTGACAAGATCAACAGTCAGTTGCGAACGTACGATGATGAGAGCCGCCGCAGTGAGATGACTGCGCTCGCGTTGGACCTCGCTGACATCTGCGCCGATGCCACCACTCTTATCTATGGTTTCAGGGGTGATGTTGAAGCATTCATCATCTCTTTCGCGTCGACATTGTTCGAAATTACGAATTTCAAAAATGCGCCTGCTGGTACGAAGAATGAGTTCCTGACGTATCTCTTGACCCGTCTGTATCTTGCCGCTGAATGCCGCATGCGCGCCGAGTTGGTTGCGTACAACGTCGCCAACGGTACACCCGGCCTGCTGCGACTCGATGACTGGCGTCCGAACCCGGCCTTCGTCGCCGGCATCCTCAAAGACATTCTCGACTGCCTAGACCGTGAGTTGCTATCACATAATAGGTATAGCCATATTGTGGTGACCGACGACGTCATCGACCGAGTATCTGCAAACGTGCGCGAGACTTTACATGCCGGGTTCCGCGGGTTTCTCAACGATATCGTGTGGTCGCTCGAAGAACTTCCGCCACATATTTCGCCTGAGACGCGCGCGGCCTTCGAGCGAATTCTTGCCGGCGAGCTATGTGATCTGACGGCCCAGGACGTGGATATCAACGACCTTTTCCTCTTACTCCAACTGGACATGATTCGGCATCTTCGAACGCGAACAGACAAGGAACATCATTTGGGAGAATTCTTTCGGCCGATTGCCGCTCTCACCCGAAGCAGCATCGTGAGCTTCTATCATCTCGAGCGACCGAGCGAGCCCCGTGCAGATTCCCTCGAAGGTCTTTGGTGTTAGCTGGAGAGCGGATGCCATCGCTGCTTCTCGATACAAAAACCTTCCTGACTTACCTGCGATCGCCCAGCGACCTTGGGCGAACCGCACTGGATCGCTTGCGTGCCGTGTCGCCCGAACAGGTTTTTGTCTCGGTTCTGACTCTGCATTCGCTTCGTCGGATGAACCGCGACGGCACGGTGAGCGACAAAGAGTTGGACGAGCTGTTAGAGCGCCTGCGCCCGACGCAGATTCTGGAGATCGACTTGGTCACGCGACTGCTGGCCGACTCCCTCGATGGCCCTTTGGAATTCCGATTGATCGCAGCAACTGCGAGAAGACGGCGGCTGACGCTTCTGGCGCACACGACCGAGTATGACGGCTACAACATTGATGTGATCATCTCAATGAAAAGGGAGTTTCCGGCGCTGCCGTAATCGCGGAGGCATTGTGAACCAACCACGCTTCAAGCACTCCGACGATGTCGGTCGTTACCGTATTCAACACTCTCTGGGCGAAGGAGGTATGGGGTCAGTTTACCTCGCAACTGACACTGAGACGGGCAGCGAAGTAGCGCTGAAGTTTCTTCTGAAGGATGAACCCGAAGGCCGGGCGCGTCTCGAACGAGAGGCGAAGTTAGCGGCTCTGATCTGGCATCGAAACGTCGTCAGGGTCTACCGCCTTGACTACCTCGGAGAAGAGCCGTTTATCGTTTCAGAGTTCATCGAGGGCTCAAATCTGACCAAGATCAGCAGTTCTGAACTTGATCAGGCATTGGTTATATTGCGTCAGATCGCCTCCGGTTTGGCTGCCGCACACGCTGCAGGTATCGTACATCGAGACATCACCCCAGCGAATATCCTTTTGAGGAATGACGGCTCCCCGGTGATCGTGGACTTTGGCTTAGGCAAGAGGGCAACCCTCACTCAGAGCGAACGGACCGAAATAGAGTTGACAGATGCAGATACGATCCACGGCACACCGTGCTACATGTCGCCTGAGCGGCTAAAGCAACAAGAACTCACGTCAGCGAGCGATATCTTCAGCTTCGGCTTGGTTGCATTCGAGTTTCTTACGGCGCGCAATTTGTTTCGACGCGTCAATCTGATCGAGACACTGATTGCCGTTGTGAAGGACGCGATCCCGAGGCTGATAGAGGAGCGTCCGGACCTTCCACCGCACATCGCGGCGGTCATCGACCGTTGTCTTCTCAGAACGCCCGCCGGCCGACCGACCGCTGCTGAGATAGCATTGCGGCTTGAAACACTGGCTGAAACCGTCAGTCGAACGCGATCGGCTGACATCGTGAGCGGCCCGCGGTGGCTGAAAACTCCGAGAGAGGGTGTGAGTGCGCTGGGGAAGACAATTGCATCTCATTCAGTCCTCGTCGAACACGCAATAGACGCCGTAAGACATCGACCACCGGATTGCGAGCTATCTATTACGACGGCCGTCGGCGGGATCGTACAGTCGCTTATCGAGAGTGCACCAGATCCAGCAGGCAATAGTGACGCTCTTTTGCAAGCTTTGGACGCTACAGTAGACAGCGTTTGTGACGCCGCGAGGCTAGCGCGTGCCATTGCTGCAACGCCCCATCACCTGTCCGTGCGCGCGCAGTATAAGGGGCTTGCCCGGCTGCTACGGGAATATGATGACAAGTCCGGGGATACTAACCTTCATCATCGCGTCGACCTCGGCTATTATCGCTTTCTCGGACATGAGCTTGTACTGATTCAAGTCGCCGCCTTGATCCGCGAAAAGCGATGGGCTGAGATTGGTGACATCCTGGGTTTGGGTCTCGTGCCTTGGACCGATGACCCAGCGAAGGTCGTTGCTTTCGACCGCTTCTCAGACCACGTGGAATCACTCGAACTCCTTGCCCGACAGCGCAACCGAGTATCACCTCACGCGGATTTGCTTTTCCACCGTCACAGCGACGAGCCGCTCTCAGCTCTCATCGCATTCAAGGAGTTGATCGCGGCCGACTTTCTTTTGTTTCTTCGTTCAGAGTTCGCTGCTGCTACTGAATCGAGCTGGCGACCATGGCGGCCATGGAGCACGCTCTATTTACGGGAGGCACCTGCTTTTGTGTTGGAAGCTGAACTTGATGGCTCAGTAGTGGCATTGGGAACCGCTCTCGGCTTGACGAATGTTGAAGGGTTGCGAGATCGGATGCTCGAACATGCTGCACGGCTCCCCCTCTTTTGGAAGATCGGCGTGCTCGGGATTCCTCTGCGAACGGACGAATTAGGAGAGATCATCGGACAGACTCGCACGATGAAGGCTTAGCCAATAACCTCGCAGACTATCTTGACCAGGCTGTAGGCTGAGCGCCTCAGCGCGGAGTATTGAAGGTCGCGTCGAGTGAGCGGCACGACGGAATGCGACCTTCGGATCGCGTTCACCGTTCTCCAACAAGATTCAGCTCATCGAGGACCGGATGAATGTGACCATGATCGCATTCACTGTCCTCGGGACGAGATTCACCCGCTCCCGGATCGCATTCACTGTCCTCCAGGCGAGATTCACTCCATCGCGGGTCGCATTCACTGTCCTCCGGGTGAGATTCACTCCATCACGAGTCGCATTCACTGTCCTCCAGGTGAGATTCACTCGATCGCGCGTCGGGTGAATCTCGTCCAGAGGACAGTGAATGCTATTTTTGGATTTGGCGAGCCGCAGGCGGCTCAGTTGCGCGCCGGAGGCGCGGCAACTGCAGCGCGGGGGTGGGAGGCGGTCAGCAGGGTAGCTGGGCGGGTTCGGTGTCGGGCCAGGCGAAGGCGGCGGCGAAGCCGGGGATGACGGCGGAGAGCTCGGGGGCGTGTGTGCTGGCGATGCCGTCGAGCTCTTTGGCACTCCCACCATCACCCACTACCAGCAGCTCGCCGACGAGTTCATGAAGGAGCTCGACGAGATCGCCGCCACGATCCCGAAGCTCGAGGCCAGTCATGTCTCTACCGCCAACTTCGTCCGTTCGCACCTGAACGTCTCCATCGACTTCCTGGCCACGGCCATCGCCGCGGTCGAGCAGACGCCGGCGCTTCAGGGTGTGGACAAGCTCGACGTCCTCGCCGCGCGCGACACGCTCCAGTTCATCGAGGCCTTCCGCCCGGTGCTCGACAAGGTGTCGGCGTTCGCGAGCAATCTGAAGTTCACGATCGCCTCCCGAAAAGCATCGCTGGCGGCTGACGCGCTCCAGATCTACGACATCGCCAAGGGTGTCGCACGGGATCCCGGAAGCGCGGCGGTCGCCTCGCTGGTGGCGAACATGAAGCGCGACCTCGGCCGCCGCGGCCGCACCAAGGCGTCGACTGCGGCCCGTAAAGCCGCCGCCGCCGCGCAGGCCGCTGCTCCGGCAACCACGACGGGGGTGGCGTCGTCGTGAGGTTGCCGAGCCGCGCGGTCACGCGGCTCGGTCCTGACACGAACCCCCCTAGTCGGCTGACGAAAGGAGCAACAGTGCCATGCGAAACATACCGCAGTATGTCTGTTGCGTCATCCCGCCTCACATCCTGACGCGGGTGGCCGAGCAGAGCACCGCCGAGGCAAGCGACGACGCCCGCACCACGCTCGAGCACATGCGCGAGCTGGCTACCGGGCGCGCCCGCACGCTGATCGACGGCTCCGCGGCCGCCGCTGCCGAGGAAGCGCGCAAGCGGCGCAACGTCTACGACGCTCGTCATCAGACCCGGCTGCCGGGCAAGCTCGCCATGAGCGAGCACAAGCCCCGCAGCGCGGACGTCGAGGTCAACGAGGCCTACAACGGGAGCGGCGCGACGTACGACTTCTACGCGCAGGTCTTCGGCCGCAGGTCCATCGACGGCAAGGGCATGCGTCTCGACTCCACCGTGCACTACGGCACGCGATTCGAGAACGCCATGTGGAACGGTCGTCAGATGGTCTACGGCGACGGCGACGGCCGCATCTTCAATCGCTTCACCGCTTCGCTCGACGTGATCGGGCACGAGCTGACGCACGGTGTGACGCAGTTCTCCACCGCCCTCGGCTACTCTGGTCAGACGGGTGCGCTGAACGAGCATCTCTCCGACGCGTTCGGGATCATGGTAAAGCAGTACAAGCTCGACCAGTCCGCGAGCGAGTCCGATTGGCTCATCGGCGCGGAACTGTTCGGCCCCGGCGTCGCCGGCCGCGCCGTTCGTTCGATGGCTGCACCGGGCACCGCGTACGATGACCCTGTCCTCGGACGCGACCCGCAGCCGTCGTACATGCGCGACTACGTCGACACCGTGGACGACAACGGCGGCGTGCACATCAACTCCGGCATCCTGAACCACGCCTTCCATCGCGCCGCAATGGCCATCGGCGGAAAGACGTGGCATGTGCTGGGGAAGATCTGGTACGTAGCCATGACCGAGCGCCTCAAACCGGAGGCGGACTTCAGCGACTTCGCGCGCGCGACCGTCGACATCGCCGGTGAGCTGTACGGCAATGGCGGAGCGGTGCAGCGCATCGTCGCCGAAGCCTGGTCGGCCGTCGGGCTGACCGTGCCTCTGTTCGGGTGCGCCGAGCAGCATCTCCCGATTCGCAGGCGGCGTTCTCGCGCCGCGGCGATCGGGAACGTTCCGAAGTGGCGTCAGCGCCCGAATCGTTGAGCAGGCGTGAGCCGGCAACGCTGACCCGCGACGAGTAACCCACCGCAGACGCGCTCGGGCGCTACGTGCGCCCGAGGCTCTGCCAACCGCCGGCCCTCCCGGCCGGCTGGAGAACCAATCATGAGCACCAATCCGAAACACATCGAGCAGACGTCCGCCAAGACGCCGTCGTTCAAATCGATCGACCGCGAGATCCGCACCCTCACCGCGGAGATGGAACAGGAGAAGACGCTGATGCCGGAGGCGCAAGGCGGACGCATCGCCCGCCTGGTGAAGATCTACAACGGCATCAAGCCGCTGCTCTCCGTCCTCACCGCTCTTCCGCTCATCCCGAGCAGCTGGCGCGCGGCGCTGGTGCTGTTCAACAGCGCGCTCGCCGCGGTGGCGGCGGGCGTGGACGACGTGACCGCCGATTTCAAGGCGGGGAAGGATCTGTGAGGCGCGCCATGCCGACCCGCAAGATCGGTCGTGACGCCAGTTCCGGCAGGTTCGTCTCCATTCGGGAGACGCGCCTGCGCCCATCCACGACGGTCGTGGAGACGGTTCACGTCTCGCGCAACGGCGTACGTCGCCTGAAGCGGCGCCGCGCCGTCTGTCCGCAGACTCGCGCCGGCTTCAAGGCCGGCCGCGATCTCTGATCCATCCATGCAGTTGACCCGGTGGGGCGCGCCGCGTGCGCGCTCCACCACTCGGAGAGCAATCATGAACATCAAGCCTTATCCGCTGAAGCGCGGACAGTGGTTCGAAGAAGCAACGCCGAAGAAGTACGTGGTGTGGCACGGCACGGCCGGCCGCACGCGCGACACGCCCTCGTTCGGCCGCCCGGGCCGCGCGACGACGTCGAGCGACGGCTGGAATCTCGACGCGCTCCGCGTCGGCGCGCCTTATCTGGTGGACCGCGACGGCACGATCTACAAGACCTTCGACGATGCCGGCTGGATCTATCACCTCGGCATCAAAGGCACGAACGGCCGCTACGACAAGTCATCCGTGGCCATCGAGTTCGCGAACGAGCTCGGCCTCGCACTCGACGGCGACCGCCTCCACGCGTTCGGCATGAACACGCCGAACACGGTCTACACCGGTGCGTACTTCGCCTGCGACTGGCGCGACTTCCACTACTACGCGCAGATGGACGAGGAGCAGGTGGACGTCGGCATCGAGCTGATCCTCGACATCTGCCGCCGCCACGAGATCGAGCCGTCGTTCTACTACCCCTCAACGACGTTCGACTTCCCACGGTGTTTCCAAGTGGCGACGATCGTCTGCCATTCGAACTGCCGAAAGGACAAGACGGATCTGTGTCTGCCGGAGTGGGTGTACGAGAAGGTGGAGGGGGCGGGGATTCGGTTGGTTTCGTCAGGGGCGGCCGCGGCCGCGCATCCGTCGCGGCCGCCTCAGGAATCACGCAGATCTTCGCGCAGCTTACCTGATCGCGAGAACGACGTCAGCTACGTCCACCATGGGCACGTTGATCTCCGCGCCCGCAACTTCTAAGGTCAACAAATTGAGATTTAGTGTGGCGACCTTAAACTCGCGCTTGCCGTCAACGTCCACACTGACGCGCGCTCGCCCTGAGGTATCGTAGTGCGGCACGATTTTTCTGACATTGGCGATGTCCACAACCTCCTGACCACCCCCAAGCGACAGAACGTTAGGTGCCTTCAAACGACCGCGAAGCAGCGTGCCATCGGTCTTCACGACGAGATCCTCCTTGTAAAGAAGTGCCTTCTCGCCATTGACAACACCCTCAGCCTTCACTTTCCCCTTGAGTTCCGGGGCGAAATCCACGCTGTCGACGATACGATTGCGGATCGCGCTCGCGTCCTTCATTCCAGAGGTCACCAGAATTGCGGCAAGGTAAGCAACGAGCGGCGCTGCCTGCGACGAACCGCTCATGGCGCGCGTGGTGCCATTCTCTGCGGTTGAGTTAACCCATACGCCGGGTGCTGCGACGTCAATGGTCGTGGACCCGAAATTTGAAAAACAGGCGATCTTACGTGCGGCGTCATGCGCGGCCACCGAGATCACATTGGGCAACGCCTTCGCGAGCTTGGCAGGATAGATCTCCTCTGCATCGACATCCCACGGCCCAGCTCCATCGTGGGCATTGCCCGCTGCTGCAACAAAAAGAATCGATGGCGCGTTCTTCATGATCCACTGGAGAGCATACTGCTCGCGAGTGTCGAAGCTCATGTTCATCACGCGAACGCTGGCATCGGCGGCGTATGTCACGGCATTAAACATAGCCTCCGGATAAACCTTTCCATTCGTGCCGGCTACTTTGAGAATCATCAAGTCTAGACGGGGATCGATCTCCTGTAGCACGGTCGCGTCAGACAAACGTTGCGATACGACGCCCGCAACATGGGTTCCGTGATACATTCTGGACGGCTCGGTAAAGTCGTCCGCCGGGTCACCATCGCGGTTAACGAAGTCATAACCGATGATATCGTCGACCAGCGAGTTGGTGTCTTCATCGTCTCGGCCATTGAGACTTTCCAAAGCATTATGCCAAAACTTGAATCGTGCATCGCCGACGATGACACCGGTATCGAGAATGGCGACTGTAGCCTTCGTCAGTGGGAGATTCTTAATCGATGGTAATGATAGAACCGGCGCAACAACCGCATTGACCGGCGCGGAATAAGCACAGGGCTGGCCCGCGGCGACTGCGTCTGACCAAGGCGGAACGATTTGCATTGGCGGCGCGACTTCGACGAAATCGACTGCCGGATCTTTGCGCAATTCCTCGAGCACAACCTTGATGTTCTCCATCTGCTCGGGCAGGATTTCCTCCGATTTTACCGGGGAACTGTAGGGAATCTTGATCAGAGTATCCGCTGGAGACGCCGCAAGCTTAGCAAACGGCTCGTCATTAATCTCAGCAATCTTGTTCTTGGTCTTCGGCCCGGCGACGCCCATGTGTAGAAGAACTTGATTCGATAGCGACAGTTCTTTTCGGCGCTGCAACACAGCGTCGAAGTGCCATTCCGGCGCCGCAGGCAACGTCACCGTTGATCCAACAGGCAGCAGGGTGGCGTTGGTGAGGCCGTCGTTGTACTTTTCGAACAGTTCCTGAAGATCTTCATGGCTATTGCCGTACACCGTGCGAAGCAGGCGCTGCACAGTCTGAGCCTCGGTTACTTGTATCTCCGAAGCCTTCGTTAGCTCGGCGATCTTCTGTAGTGTTTCTGGCTTCGCACCGGGGCGGACGCGAAACGACAACACTTGTGACGGCTCTTCGCCTTGCAAGGAGGGAGGCTCCGCAACAAGAAGAAGGGTCACTAATAGCGATGGAATGAGCATCTCTCTCAAGGGTCATTCCTTCGCGGCCGGCCGGTTGAAGAAGGAGATGCCATCGAGTGAAATGGAAAGCGACATATAAAACCCGGTCTTCAGCGTGTTTCGTTTCTGGATGTCGGTGTCGGCAGTGACCTTGGTGAGGGATTCCGGTTCGGGTGTCCCATCAGAGCGAAGTCGCATTGCATGTTGACCACTAGCCAGTTCATTTACGTGCTGCCCTGTGATACCGGCGCCCAGCCTGAAGATCGGACCGATGTCGAGCGATAACCCTAGGAATGTCGCCAGGTCATCAGAGACACCGGCGCCAAACTGCAATCCCGGGCGGAGCAGCGCACCAGGTGTCCCCCACCGGTACGTGCCAAGCAGCGCGAGCTCGCCTGCGCGGCTTTTCTCCCCGGTCTTAGCAATCACCTTCTCTTCCTTATTAGCGGGATTTTCGACGGCACCAAATTCCGGATTCGAAAGCGGCGTGTAAATGACTCCGATCCCATAGCCAATGTTTCCAGCAACCGGGTTAATTGTTCGATACGACACTTCAGCGGGCGCATCCGCGCGTCTCTTGAACTTGTGACCCAAAGCATCGACAGGTGTCAAAGTTACCTTCACAAGTCCTGTTTCATCGAACGCAATCTGGTCCGGCGAATCGGCCATGATTAGGCCTTCGACGTAATCGCACGGAACGACGGCATTCGGTGATCCGAGAAGTCGACGAATTGCTGCCGCATTCTCGATTGCATCCGCTTCCAGCGCCAACGCAGCATCCGCTTGACCGATGATGGCGCTGAATGTATCCCCAATGGCGAGGTACTGTTTGACGGATGCTTCATCAGCGAGCGCGCGCTTGGCGGCGGCCTTCGCAGCGGTCTCGCATGTCGTGTTGTCGATTTCGCCACTGAATTCGGTAAGTTTCGCCTGGATAACGGCGGGATCCGCCCAGTCGATTGCCTTCATTTTTTCCACGATTGCGCGCGCGGCCGTGCACGAATGTTGTTTGCCGTACTCACCGTCAACCAGCGTATTTCGCGCTGTAGCCACGTCGTCGAAGGCTTCCCGAAGCGTTGTCAACCGTTGGTAGGCGGTGCTCGCGTTGGGGGGAGTGGCTTCCTCGCCGAGTTCCGCATATTCGAGGAACCGGATAGTCGCCGTCTTCTCCGCCTGGAGACCTTTCAGTTCGGCGTTCGCAGCGAGCAGGGCGGCTCGGAGCGCGTCAAGGTCGTTTTGCTCGGGCGCTAGAACGATTCTGACACCATTATCGACGCCTGCGACGGCTCCCGGTCCCGGTTTGACGACTTCGATGGCCAGCTTCGCAAATGCAGCGATGATCTCGTTGAGGTTTTTTATCTCGTCAATCTTGTCGACGGTTGTCGTTTTGCCAACTTCGTAGAGTGGTGGTGTCGTATGCGTCAGCACGAAAACGCCCCGCTCGTTGCGTGCCAAATCCACACGCGGCAGGCCCTTGCCCTCTCCTGTAATATCCACATCGGAGAAATCGCTCTTGCCAGCCTGCCAACGGTAGACGGCCCAGTCACCTGTCCGATGGTTCAGCGTCACGAACTTGACCGGCCCTTCTTTCGTGTTGACGCCAAATTGCGATAAGCGTTTGAACTCATCAGTTGTCACGAGTTCTCGCAGCTGCTCTTTTACATCGGGACACTTTGCGAGGATATCGGTGGAAGCAATCACGAGGACGGCGGCCGCCAAAGCGATACGTCGAGCTAGACTCACGTTTGAATCTCCTTCATCTGTCTGTCGCAAAACATGGGGGACGATGTTCTGCTGCTGTGCCGTCTGGCATTCCTTGTTCGAAGCGAACCCATCGTCGGAGCGTCTCCCGAGCGCCGCGATGGCCACGAACCTAGTGTTAGTTTCACCTGCCTAAGTAGGAGTGACATCGCTGAGAGATTCCCTACCCGAGCCCGCAGTCGCATCGTTTCCACACTGCTGGGGTGGTGGCGATTGTCTGCCATGCACGTCGTCACCGCGGCCGCGGGAGTGCCGTGGACGCGACGCGCTGCCGGCGAGAGGCGACACCGACGGCGGTGATCGCAGTCACGGGATCGTGAGCGCGTCGGATTCAATGTCTTCAGCGCGAGGTTCCCGATCATGAAGGTTGCGCTGAACCGATTCGCCGCGGACGCCGTGTTGCTCGTGCACTTCGGATTCGTGTTGTTCGCAGTCCTGGGTGGACTGCTGATGCCACGGAACAGCCGCTGGATGTGGGTACACATTCCCGTCGTTCTCTGGTCATCGGTCGTGAATCTCGCCAGCTGGACGTGTCCGCTCACTCCGCTGGAGCAAGCATGTCGAAGGCGCGCCGGCGAATCCTACGAAGGCGGCTTCATCCAGCATTACGTCGGGTCTCTCGTGTATCCGAAAGGAATGCCGCGGCAGCTTGAATGGATCGCCGGTGGATCGATCGTGGCGTGGAACGCCCTGGTTTACATCGGACTCCTGATGAGCACCGCCTAGTCGGAAAAGCTCGTTGTCGATCGCGGCGTGAACGATCGTGGCGAGCGTTCCCGACAAGAACTCGTTGACGCGTGCGCTGATTTTCCGGAGCTCGTCGTAGGCGAAGAGTTCGAGCGCGTCGACGTCGCTGGCGATCTGCTCGCAGTATGTCCGGAGGATCGTCAACGCGTCATCATCCGAGAAGAGCGTCGCAGGGCATTCCGCGGCGGCGCTGGCTGCGTTCCGTGCATGTCCGACGATGACGCTACGGTTCTGATTCCGGTGCTCGAGAAGAATCGATTGACCGGCGGCGTCAGGCTCCGGTGCATTCTCGAGGCGCAGCAGCGTGTCGATGAACAAAGCGATTGCGAGCATCTCGGCCTGAAGCCTCCGCGGAGCTCCTCCGAGAGTTACAGGCCACAGGTCGATGTTGAGCTCTTTCCAGAGGTCCTGATCCACCGGCCGTTCCATGAGCTGCCATGCCTCGAACGGCTGGCCCGGCTGAGGAAGTACGGCGATGGGAAAGCTCCAGGCCGTGCCTGCCAGTGACTTTCCACGGACGAGAGGGATGACGTGCACGTCGCGCCACACGAGATCGAGGACGTATCGGTCGAACGCGTGAAAGTCTGCCGACGGCCGGAGTGCCTCGGTGATCTGAGCGAATGTAGCGTCGCGCGCAGGCTCGATCCTGCCGCTTTCCTCGAGACTCATGGTGAGCCAAAGCCCCTGTCCGCCCTTCGCGAACGGACGCTCCTGATGCACGATGACCTGCGCCTCGGCGATCGAAGCGAGTCGCCGTTTGAGCTCGGCGAGTCGTCGCTTCAGGACGCTCGATGCTTCTGCAAGTGACTCGCGCCGTGCGTCGCCAAAGTGCTGCTTCGGCCGATCGGCAAACTGAAACCACACGTTCCAGAACGCCCACAGGCGATCGTGCTCGTCGGCTTCGAGTTGCGACAGCGCGGCGGCGTCCGTGAATCTCGCGAAGCGTGACCGAAACTCCGTCTGCACCTGGCGTAGCCACTTCAGTGCCTCGGCGAGATGGCTGGTCGCGGCATGCGCCGGGTGAGTCGTGCCTTCGAGTGCCTTCGCGGCTGCTGCATGTCCGCCGGCACTCGGCCGGCCGAGGTGAGGGTTCGCGAGGAGATACGGTGTCGATGTCTCGAGAAAGTCGTAGAGCGACTTCGTGTACTTTCGAAGCGCCTCCTCCCATTCGGCATGCTCGCGCCGCGCTTCGAGATTCCGGACGTCCGAGTTCTGCCGGAGCTCGAATCCCCAGTCATCGACGGAGCTTGCGGGTAGCCGGGGGAGTTCCTCCAGTCCGATGCTCGCCCCAGCCACGCGACTTTGTCGACGCCGATTTCGAAGATGTTTCGCGGCTTGTCCCGATTGAAGTACTTCCGCAGCGCATCGGTCGTAATCCCGGTGAGCATCACCACCATTTGCCGGAGCTTGAATCAGGTCTCCGCGTACGCTCCCCAGGAAAGACCGCGCATGCGGACGCTCGCGACGAACGAGAACAGACGATGAAGCCGCGTTACCCACGGGATCGGAAAGGAGTGGGCCGGCACTCCTCGCTTCTTCGACGGGTCGTGAGGAAACAGCTCTGAGCCGAAGATGTGACCGTATGCCTGCGCGCCGAACGCCGGTTCGGATGGCATGAGACGCCGCATGAGGTCGAGGCGGCGAATCGTCGCCTGATGCAGATTCTGCGACTCCTCGAGCGACGTGACGTAGTGTGCGGTCACGCCGTCCTCGTCGCTGATGATGGCGAAGACGCGCAGTTCCGTCCGGAAGCGGTCGAGGAGTGAACGCCGGACCGTCTCGTGTTTCTCGGGCAGCAGCGACTGATCCCAGAACGAGAGCGCAAAGATGACGTCTGCGGCGGTTTCGAGCGTCGCTTCGTTCGCACCGAGGCTCAGGTGTTCGACGGCGGCGGCGGCAGGCTCGGGGGAGGCGGATCCCGAGGCGGCAAGCCAGAACATCACCTCGGCCATTCCCTCCCAGTCGGGCAGCGACGCCGGCGCCGCGAACGGGGCCACATCACGAAGCCACCGAAACGCATCGTGCATCACGCGCGCATTCGGTGGTTTGCGGGATCGCACGTCGATGTACCACGCGCGCAGTTCGGGCGTGAAGCTGAAGATCTGCTCCAGCAGCTTCGCAAACCCCGGCGAGAATTGCTGGAGCCCTGCCGGATCGAGCACGGCCAGGGCAAACTGGGAGCCCTTCTTCTGCTCGACGACTTCGTTGATGAGCTGCGCATTCTCGGACGTGTACTCCCGCATGCCGTTCCACAGCAGAGCGCGAACGATACCCGCGCCACCGCTCCATGTGTGTGGCCGGAAGTTCATCAGAGCTGTTTTCAATCGCTCGTGATCGACCGGTTGCGAGAACAAGGAAAGAAGAAACGATTCGAGATGCGGTTCGTCGATTGCCGGGAGTACGGCAATCGCGGTGTCGAGCCAGCTCGGGTCGAACGCAACGTCACGCGTCAGGAGCCGGGCGATGCTCGTGGAGCGCAGCGTGTGGAGGCCTTCGGCGTGCAGGCCATCAGGGGACACACGCAGTAAGTACTCGCGCTCGAATCGTGCGAGCGATGCTTGAGGATCTCCGAGACTGAGGTCCGCCACCACCTGCCTGAGCCGAACGCGTCCACCTGCTGCCGTTGCGACGGCAACACGGCGGAGCAGTTCAATCTCATTTGCCGACATCCGGCCGAGGCGCACGTCTTCGCGAAGACGCCGGATCTGCTGCTCGAGCTTCACCTCCAGAGCGTCACCGCGCGTGACGAGATACGTAAACTCCATCAGCGGTCCTCGGCCACCGAATCGCAGCCACGCATCGCTGAAGTCGAGGAACTCCGATGAAACGCGGTAGCGCTGCAGGCCATCGAAGATTGCGCGGCCTTCCGGCTCGTCGAGCGTCAGCGCGACGTCGGCACTGCGTAGCGTCGCGCCCGCCGTTTGTGCGCGTGTCCAGTCTTCTTCGCGGATCGTGATGAGGACACGTGTGCGTGACAGCGATTGCAGGTCGTCAACCACCCGTGTCCACGCCGTGTCCTGTGGCGTCACGTCGAGCCAGACGATCATCGGCACGCCGACCGCGTCCGCGTGCGACCGAAGCGCGAGCGCCACCCGGCGTGCATGCGGGATGTCCTGCAACTCGCGAACGGAAAAGCGCCACGCCGAGGGATTGGTGGTCGCGAGATACCGCAAGGCGAGCGCGGTTTTGCCCTGTCCGGACGCGCCATGAACGATGACGACATTCGATTTCCGGAATGCAGCCTCGATCTCGATGACTTTCTCGCGACGCTCCACGTCGACGCCGGCGAGGATGTGTTCGAGCCGCGCAGAAACCTTCATAGAAATCCCGAACGAGAGCCTCGCGCTGCGAGTCGTCGATCGGCTTTTCCTCGATCGGAACGATCGGCGCTGAAACGGCCTGTGCGGCGCTTGGGAGCGGCGGATGATCGGGCGGCATCCCGCCTTCGGGCATTGTGGATGCGGCGGCGGCCGGCTTCTGGATTTGCGCGAACACATCGCGGAGGCGTTGTTCCTCAGCGGGATATTGCGCGATGGCGGCGTTGATGGCCGCGGAAGCGCCGGGCTGATCTCCCGACTGCATTTTTGCGGAGGCCAGCGCAACCCAGGCGTCCAGCAGCTTCGGATCCTCCTGCGTCGCACGTTCGAGCATCGTGCGCGCAGCATCGACCTCGCCCATGGCCATGCGGACGACGGCGTCGTACGTCAGCGCCCGGGGCTCGTTCGGATCGAGATCCAGTACGGCCTTGCTCTGCTCGAACGAGGCCATCAGGTCATCGAGAACGACCTGCTCGACGTGCTGCGCCAGCATCAGCGCGTCGCCAGTCTGTGGTTTTTCTCGCGCCAGTGGACGACGGCGTTCCGATACAAATATTGGTGGACGCATCTCGAGAACCCTCACGCATCGGTGCTGGTGCCTGATGCATTTGTCGATCGTTTGATCGATCGCGAGTGGCGGTGGGACTTTCTCGGTGAGCGCGAATACGTCTCCACGACTTCCGAAGACGATGCGCGACGCTACGCGGAGCGAATGGCCATCCGGCGATGAGCGACTCCGTTCAGCGGTTCAACGTTGCGCGATACTCTTTGAACCCCATTCGCCCAAGTTTATTCACCACGTCGGAGGCCGTTCTCCTCGCTGTTTCGTCGGGTGAGTTGGCCGCTCGTTCCAAGACGATTGTCATTTCGTCACGCCACCCGTGAACACCGACGGTATCTGTCGATGCGTCGAGCAGAAGCCGGAGAGCTTCGACCGCGAATCGCGGATATTCTTCCGCTAAAGCCGCGAGTCGCTCCATCACCCAGTGAGCTCCGCTGACGGCCTTGACTCGGCGGAGCACACCGATCAGGCGCTCGAGGAACCACGGTGCCGACACTGCTGCGGACAACGAGAACCAGCCGATCGACCGCGCCTCATCGCCGGTGCCGTTTGCCATGTGGCGGTCCCATAGATTCTGAAAGCGCGTGATCACCGCTTCGGTCGCCCACGCCGGCTCCGTGTTCAAGACGTTGTTGACGAACCAGATGGCGTGGGCGCGCAGCTCCGGAGAGGCTGTGGCGAATGCATTCTTGAACACTTCGTGCTCGTCGTCGACCACCCCGCGCCCATAGAAGATGGCGATGTGCTCCATCAGCTTCTTGGCCGGACTCGCATGGGAACTCCACATGGGGTACGGCGCTGATGCATTCGTCGCGGCTATGCCGTATTTGTTCTGGATGGCATCGAAGACGTCGTTGTATGCGCCACAGAAAATGAGGTACGCAGGCCAGGTATACGGCCAGACCGGCGACCGCTCTCCCGCGGCAGGGAAGATCTCGTCGACGTGGCGCGCTGTCCACTCCGGAAGCAGGTTGCGAAGCCACGGAAAGTACTGTCCATAGATGGACAGGATCGCCGGTGCCTCTTCAGGGGTGAGGTGATCGGTTAATACACGTTCGACATCCGGCAATGTCGGGTGCTGCCGGAACGCCGCTTTAAGATGGTTTCGTAGCCATACGAGGTATGAAATCAGCGTTTGGAAAGCACGTCCGCGGTTGGTTTGCAGCGCATGTGCCGACGGATCTGTGTTCGTCGGCAATGGTTCGTCGCGTGCCGGGTCGGGATCGTCGGTCACGATCCGGATGACATCCCACACGGTCGTCGCCAGGTCGACGGGAATGTTCGTCGCTGTCGACGCACCGAAGCCCGCCTCGAAGAGGCGCATGATGGCACCACGAGTCCACGAGTAATCAGGATCGGTGATGCCGTGCGTCTCGTCCGGATTCTGATAGGTCGCGGTCGCGGCCCATCGCGCAAACGCCAGGGCGCGATTCCAGTCGATCGGGGTGCCTGATTTGATGGCGTCCGTAAGGCCTTCGATCAGCGCACGTGCGTAGGTGGGATGGAGAGGCTTGAACTCGTCCGCGGCAGCCAGGAATTCAATTGGCCGTGACGCGATGACTTTCTGCAGTTCATGTCCGAGTTCTACTCGTGACGTGAGATGCTCGCGACCCGGCCGCCATTCCCCGAGGTATGCCACGGCCTGCGCAACGTCGAGCTTCTCGAGCTCTCCCGCCTCGATTGGCGTCTCCATCCATGTATTCGTGACCCGCGCGATTTCCTCTTCCGGGTCGAGATCAAAGGACGGAAGATTCTCGGCAAGCGTCCGCAGATCTGCCGGGATGCATTCCGAGACGGACCGCAGTCGATCGCGTTTCCACTCGCGTGCATGCGCCTTTTTCTCTTCTTCCGTGTCGCCGTGGCTTCGATCGGGGCCCGCTGCGATCCACTGGAAATACGGCTTGCGTTCTTCCTCGGGAAGAGTGCAGAGAACCTCGTGGACGAGCGCGTCGTACTCGCGCCGAATCATGTACTCGTCAAAGTTAGTCCGCTCGAGAATCTCGTCACGTGCGCGATCGCCTGCCGACTGCCAATATCGGGTGAGGAGGAAAAGCGCGATCCGGTGAAAGACAAGCCATCGCTGCTGCTTCAGTAGATCGAGGATGGTTGGAAGAACGGTCATGTCGAGACGGACAGCTTCGAGTGCCGCATCGCGTACGGCGGACACGAGAATCCCTTCGATCGAGTCGCCTGGGTTGTCATCGACGTCGATGTGAGCATGCCAGATGTACGAGTAGTCGTGCGGTGCCTTGTCGATATGCCGTTTGTTATCGAGTGCGAACGTCAATAGGCGGGAGAACAGCAGGATCGTCTCCGTCGCGTCGGCAGCAACGAGGGATGGCAGCGTCTTCTCTATAATCTTCTCGTAGTCATAGGAGTCGACTTTCGCAACCACATCGCCTCTGTCTTGATCAAAGCGGACCCGTAGAACCGCTCGTGCGAGCTCGAACGCGGCGGGACTCTCGCCGTCGACGGCCAACTTGATCATCAATGCAGAGGTCCGGCGTCCGATCAGGCCGAACAGTTGATCGACGGTCCGTAGCCACTTCACTTCGCGGGCCGTGATGGGCTTCGCAAGAGAGCCAGGCAAATTTGCCGCGGCGGCGACGATGTCATCGTGCACGGCTTCGTTGTCGGTCGATGGAATCGCTAGGAGCGCGCGCTGTACGGCCGTCGCGTACTCCGCTTCCGAAGCGACTCGGACCAGATATCGCGATAGCGGCCATATCGGCAGCGAGATGGTGCGGCCCTCATCCTCGACGACGCGGCCCGGCGGGGAGTTGAAGTAGCCGCGAGCGAGAAGCGGCTCGATCCATTCAGGATTCTCGAGGCGCTGCAGGAAATCCTGTGCGTACGCCGGACCGACAGCCACTCCCAGTGCGCGGTCAATCAGTTCGTCGGTTGGCTTCTTCCAGGAGCTCATCTACCTTTTCCTGAACATCAATCCATTCACCTGCCAGAGTGTACAAACCGTTCTCGAACGCTTCGAAGTTCGACCGGAGATCCTGGTCGGTACAGAGCGCTGCGTCGATGTCGCCGCGATCGTGCGCGCGCTGCTGGAACCAGTCGTAAACCTGCTTGAACCGCTGGACCGCAGGTCGGATCAGCGGCGTTGCCGATCGATTTTCTGCTGCGAACATCAGTTGCAATGTCTCTTCGAAATTTCGTGCACCGGCGTGGGCTCGAATCAGCGCGTCGACCGCGACGTAAGCCTCTCGGGGAATCACCATTTCAGGAGGAACGTCGGGTGCATCCGGGCGAAGAAGCTGTGAATCGATGACCGGCCAAGCCGCGGCGATGCGCTTCACCTGAGCATAGGCGATCCGACTGCTTCCGCTGGATGGAACGGATCGAGCGAGACCGCTGGCGATCTCTCTCACGCAGTGCGATACGAGGCGGACGCTTCCGGGCAACGGCCGCTCGAATATGAGGGAGAGAGCCGAGTCGTACAACTCCGCGAGCGACGGTGCGCGCTCCTGAAGCCACTTCGCGATGACTCGGCGTTCCGCCGTCAGATGAGATGGCACCGCTGGGATCGGTTCGGGAAGCTCGGACACGAGGCTGGATTCTACGTCGCGCACTCGTCACAAGGTCGCCTGCCTATCGTTCATCACCGTGTTGATCGTCAGCCTCAGCCTCGATCTTCGTCTCGGAGTAGAAGTTGACGTGCACTAGATGCGCGTTGTCGGCGGTGCTCACTCCCATCCACCAGCAGTTGTCTGCCATCTGCTCCAAGTGGACGACAACGTCGTTCGCGACAACCTCGTCGAGCGTTCCGTCCGCGTTGCGCCGGATCTCCATGGGACCGACGAAGATGCTCGGCAACAGCCCGCCCTCATCGCGCTTGGGCTCGATCAGTTCACCCGATGCTGGAACGTAACGGAAGTACGGCGCGACGCGTTCCACATAACGCACGACGGCCTGCAACTGATCGACGGGACACCCGGACGCGCCGATGGCCGTTGCTGCACGGCCGACGTGTTGGTTGTAGTCGTCCAAGTCCTCGGCGAGACCGTCGGCGAATGTGATCAACTCACGCAGCGCTCCGGTGGCGTCGGCGTCGGTTCCTGCTTCCAGTTGCGCGAGGACGGCTCGCGCCTTTTCGATCGCGCTCATCGGCCGCTCCTGTCAGTAACTGCGTTCAAACGCGCTCGTCACTTCGCGAAAGCTCTCTTCGACCGTGACCGTCTCTCCGTTCGTGAACTTGAAGACCGTGCCGCGATCGGTCTCTTCGAAGATCGTCAGCCACATCGCGCTGATCCCGACTCTGCGGCCGGTATCAGCTCTCGTGAGCATCACGAGCTGAACGTATGGTCGGCTTTCTGAACCGCGTCTCGAGGCCATGAACCGACCGTACCTCGGTTTTTGTCGCGAAGCGAGGACTTGCGGCAAATCTCGGCCGGCTTTTGCGTTCTCGATTGCATAGGGGTAGGTAAGGAGATCAAACGAAATGAACCAAGACGACAAAGTTGTGTTTGAAGTGAAGGCCTCAGAGACGAACCTCATCTTCAAGAGAAAGAGTGGCACCGTTCGCGCCGATGCACCGCACTCCATCTCAATGACGTGGGAGAAGCACTACGACGTGCGGACGGTGTTAGGACTGAACGCGAGAGGTTTCCTTGGCCTGGCATACGGCGTCGATCCGACGAAGATCACGCTCGTCGATGAGGCAGGACGGGAGCTGTAGCTCCGATCGTGTTCGGTGGCAAAACTCGGTGGCAAACGCCGGCTGCGCCGCGACCGAAAAATTCGTTCGGTGGCAAAACGTTGGCAAACTGCTGTTTTCAGCAATAAAAAAGCCCGCCTTCCGGTGGGCTAACTTCTTTGTTTTAAGTTGGTTGCGGGGGCAGGATTTGAACCTGCGACCTTTGGGTTATGAGCCCAACGAGCTACCAGACTGCTCCACCCCGCGTCACCGTTTGTTGGAAGGGACTGCTGCGAAGCGGCGGGATTCTCTCAACCGATCCACCTCGCGTCAAGGCCTCCTTCAACGCCTCATGCGCTGGGGGTATTCCGGGTGATGGTCGCGAGAATGGCGGTGATCAGTTCGGGCGGCACATCCTCGATCGCAACCGACGCCGCGCGCGCCATGCGGATCGTTGCGCGGTAGCTGGCGAGGTAGGCGACGCAGGAGGCGCAGAGGGTCAGGTGGCGGTCGATCTCCGCGCGCTGGCTGGCGGCCAGCGATTCGTCGACGTAGGCGTCGAGGATCGCGATCACTTCTCTACAGACCATCATCGCCTCATGTCCTCATCGAGCAGCGCGCGCAGCGCTTGCCTGGCGCGGTGCAAGCGGATTTTTACGGCGTTCGGCGTGATGCCGAGCACCTCCGCGGTTTCCTCGGTCGACATTTCTTCGAGATCGCGCAGTTGCAGCACGACGCGATACGTTTCGGGCAGTTGATCGATGGACGCGCGTACGAGCGCGCGGAGCTCGTCGCGCTCCAGCATCGACTCCGCCGACTCCGTCAACGGCTGCGACGGCTCGACCTGGTGTCCGTCCTCCTGAAAGCGAGGCATCAACTCTTCGATGCCGATTTCCTCGCGACGTTTCTTCGTGCGCAGTTTCATCAGGCACGCGTTCACCACGATGCGGTGCAGCCACGTCGACAGCATCGACGTCGCTTCGAAGTTGCCGATCGACTTGAACACCGCCAGCATCGCGTCCTGCAGCGCGTCGCGGGCATCCTCTTCGCTCCCGCAGAAGCGCCGCGCGAGGCGCAGCAGGCGGCCGCCGTAGCGCTCGAGCAGCGTTTCGAACGCCGCCGTGTCGCCCGCGCGGAGACCTGCGACGAGAGCCGTGTCGGTCATCGAAGAGGAACGATCGTACCGCTGATCGAGGCCGCGGCATCGGACAGCAGAAACGCGATCGTCTCGGCCACGTCCTTTTTCAGCGCATCGGTGAGCGTCGCAGACGCGACGACGTTCGCGGAGATGCCGGGATTCTCTTTCGCGATCACTTCGACGAGCGTCTGCAGCGCCGATTTCGAGACCACGTACGCGGCCATGCCGGCGGACTTTTCGAGCGCAGCGACCGAGCTGACGGCGACGATGCGTCCGGGGCGGGTGAGATGCGGCAGCGCGGCACGCGCGGCGGTGAAGGCGCCGGTGAGATTCAGCGCGAACATCTCGGACCATGCTTGCGCGGACGTCTCGGCGACGCTGCCCATTGCGAAGCCGCCGACGAGATGCACGAGCGCGTAGATCTCGCCGAAGCCCGCGAATGCCTGCTGCACGCTCGCCTCGTCGCGCAGGTCCGCCATCGCGTGCGTGAGCAGCACGCAGCGATAGTCGCGCTCGAGGCGGGGCGTGACGACGGAGCCGAGTCCGCCCGTACCGCCGGTGATCACGACCGTTTTCACGAACGCGAGAATAGTTGATTTTTCACCACCGCGGCGCGTCCGCGAGCGGCATTCGCGAGCCAGGAACGGCCGGTCGTCTTTGCGATGAACGCGCGCATACGCGGCATGTCGTGGAAGAGCGGCGTCATTTCGCGCGGATCGTTGAAGTTCGAGAAGAACGCGTCGGCGAGGCGCTGCTGGCCGGTGTCGCTCCGGCCGTCGCTGCCGAACTGCGCGATCAGCATCTCCTTCGCCGGCGGCGGAATCGGCTCGAGGAAGAGATTCGTGAAGTCATTGGCGAAGCGCGCGTGCTCGTCGAAGAACGCGTCGAACGTCTCCGTCAGAAACTGCGCATCGAGCGGCGCGTCGCCGCGCGCCACGATCGCGTTCACGAGTTGGCGGGCCTGCTTCACGCCGCTGTTCGCGCCCTGCGCCGCGATCGGATCGTAGGAGATCGCCGTATCGCCGAGGGCTGCGACGACGCGGCCGCTCGGCAGCGCGGCCACGGGCTTGCGAACGGTCGGCGTGACGCGGCCGGTGAGCCAGCCGTTCGGATCGGCGAGCGTCATCGGACGCATCCACTCCTCGTCCCACGGAAAGAGCTCGTGTACGACCTGCTTCGCGATCGCGAGCACTTCCTCGCCGCTTTTCGCGTTCGTGAAGCGATCCATCCGCGAGCCCGGCTTCGGCTCGAAGAGAATGTTCCAGGCCGGTCCGTGATCTTTGTGAAAGTACGGAACGAAGAACGCCTCGCCGTCCGTGCCGAGGAACTCGAATTTGACGGGAGTGAACGGGCAGCCGTCGAACGACATCGCGCCGCCGGTGGTGACGACCATGGCCAGATTGCGCCGTGGCTCGGTGTACACGCTGCGCGTGTCGTCGCGCGGGAAGAGCTTGCAGAGATCGGCGCGGCCGGCGGCGATGATCGTCAGGTCGTGCGCGCGCGCGATCGCGTCGACGCGCTCCAATGAAACGTTCTCGATCACCATCTCGCCGTCGAAGTCGTTCATCCAGCGATGGCATTGCAGGCGGAGATCGACGGCCTGAAACGGACGCGGCGCGCGGCCTAACAAAGTAATGAGGCGCGTGTGCAGCTTCGGACAGAACGTCAGGAACACGCCTTCGCCGTGCGGCGCGACGTCGTCCCAATGATTCAGTCCGAGCTCGCGCTCGTACTGCAGCGCCTGATCGAATCGCGCCGCGGTGCCGGTCGGACGGCTCTCGTTCAGCCACTGATCGGCGGTCCGATCACTGTAGAGCGTGACGTGATACCGCTGCCGCCGCAGCGCGTGCGCGGCGATCAAGCCGATGATTCCGGAGCCGATGATGGCGATGCGTCGCATGTCGGATCCCGATGATAAGACGAGGCTTGTAGCGGTCCCGCAACGGAAAGCACACGTTGTCGTGCCTGCTTTGGTCGGCGCTTCCGCAAGTTATTGATGCTCGATTTTGGAAATTATGAATACTTCCTGCCGGTTCGCGAGTCATCAACAATCGAAAGGTAGACCTATGCAGAAACGGATGTATCTGGTTGTAGCAGTTGTGTGCGCGTTGTTCGCGTCGGTGGCGCAGGCCGTCACCTGCGAGACGTATCCGGCGCTCCATGGTTTTCAGGCGGCGACGCGCGGAAACACCACTTCGCAGCTCGACTTCCAAAGCGAATTCGGCGATTACGGCCTCATCTTCGAAGACTCGAAATGGCGCGATTGCGACGGTGGAAGCTGGCTTTCCTATCCGCCGTACGACGGCATCAAGCACGGCGCGTACGAGGCGCTGATCACGAAAGTCACGTCGACGCTCGGCCCGAACAATAATCAGACGCACCGCGACTTTCAGAACCAGTTGGTCCTTCCGTATCAGGGCTGGCTGGAAGGCGGTTTCGTCACGCTGATCTTCTCCTCGGCGCTGATGATCGGCGGTCACGGCGATCTCGACTCGAATCTCGATGCCGTGCTGCAGCGAGTCGAAGGCGTGTACAACGCGACCATCGGCGGCCCGGGCAAGTGCGGTTTCTATCAGCCGAGCGGCTGGAACAACGGCGGCGACACGTGCATGGAAGAGCACGTGACCGCGGCCTCGGCGTACGGCTGGATCGCCGCGTACGAATCGAAGCGGCGAGGCTATTGGGCGGGACGCCCCTGGGCCGTCAAGGCGAACGCGGAAATCGCGGCGGCGTTCTCGACGTACGACAGCATCTGCATCAACGACCGCACGCAGAGCATGCCGGTCGGGACGCGCGGCCCGTGCAACATCGACATCACGCCGTCGAATCCGAGCTATCTCAGCACGCTGCAGACGTACCTTCTCCCCAATCCGACGACGGGACGCACGGTCGGCGATGTGCTGTCGTTCAATCGCGATCAGAACATCGTGTACGGCTTCGGCCAGCTCGGACAGCTTTCGTCGGCGCTGATCGCGCTCTCCGAGGGCGGCTATGACCGCAATTCCAACTCCGGACAGCCGTCGCTGACGCAAGGCGAGCAGCTGATCGCGTATGCGCTGCTCGACGAGGCGCAGCGCAAGAGCAACACGTCGTTCGACGCGTTCCGCTCGGGCGAGTGCGCGAAGGCGACCATCTCCGGCAGCTCGGTCGTGCGGCAGGATCTTTACGGCTGCTCGGATTCGCCGCCGCGAGCGTTTGCGTACAACCAGCGCACGAGCGGTCAGGGCTTGTCGTCATTCTTCGAGAGATGGGTGACGGCCTACACGCCGCGGACGAGCACTGTCGATCACCGCGTGGTGAACGGCTCGGACTCCTACGCGACGTACAACCCGGCCAATCCGTTCAACTCGTTCGATGCGAATCTCTTCGACCGCCTCGTTTCGTACGGCAGCTTCGGTGGACTGAACTGGGGCCGCTACACGATGTACCGGATCCTCGGCTCGACGTGGAACTCGATCGACAGCACCCGCGACAACAACGCCGGGTGGACCCCGACGTCGGACAAGCGCCCGCGTCTCTGGGGCTACATCGACGACTACGATCCGAAGGGCTATCTCGATGGGATCAACGCGAACGGAGTGGCGATTGGCTGGACGTGCGATCAGGATCAGCCGCTCACGTCGAACTTCGTCGACTTCTACATCGACGGCGCGAACGGACTCGGAACGTTTGTCCTGCGCGCGCAGGCGACGGGCGGCAGCGAACAGGCCGTGGCGAATGAGTGCGGCGGCGGTTCCGCCCATCGCTTCACCGTGCAGCTGCCGTCGTGGACGAAGGGTCACTACGTGTACGCGTGGGGCCTCGACGCCACCTGGCGCGGCGTGAAAGTACTGAACGGCTGGCAGTGCCCGACGACGGCGCCGGCCTGTGTCTGGTAGCGAATGAGCAACACGAGTTGGCGGTCGCAAGGCCGCCAACTCGAATATGCTGGCGCGGATCTTTCTTGAGATCGCCGTTCGGATGAAGTCCCTCACATTCCTCTTCCTCTTCGCGACCTCTCTTTCCGCGTCGCTGCTCCCCGGATTTCGCACCGAGACCATCGCCACGTTCCCCGGCATCGTCAGCTCCGTCGTCGCCGACTCGCACGGCGTCATCTACTGCACGACCACCAGCGGCTCGCTCTATCGCATCGACGGCGATCAGGCGATCGAAGTGGCGACGCTTCCGACGCACGCCGGCGGCAACGGTGGCCTCCTCGGCATGGCGCTCCTCGACGATCGCACGGCGGTCGTGCATTACACGACGTGGTCGGGCGAGGTCGTGCTCGACGACGTGGTCTCGACCGTCGATCTCACGACCGGCGCCGAAACCGTGCTGCACACGTTCGTGTGCGACATCGAAATCCGCGAGCGCGGCGCGTCGGCGGAGCATCACGGCGGCAACCTGACGATTGCGCCCGACGGCGCGATTTTCGTCGGCATCGGCGAGTACAACGACTTTCTACTCGCGCAAGAGTCGCAGTGGAACGCCGGAAAGATTTTTCGGATCGAGCGCGACGGCCGCGCGGTCCAGTTCGCGCGTGGACTGCGCAATCCGTACGACCTGGCGTGGGATCCGGAGCTGAATCGCCTCGTCGTCACCGACAACGGTCCCACCGCCGGCGACGAGCTGCACATTCTCTCCTCCGGCAGCAACCTCGGATGGCCGGACACGTGGGGACATCAATCGCAGGTCGGCGATTCGCTCGCGCCCGATTACGTCTGGCATGACACGGTCGCGCCGACGGGTTTGCTGCGCCTCACGCCGAACGCGAATGCGCTGCTGCGTCGCGGCTATCTCAGCAGCGCGTTCGTCACGCGCTCCATCTATTACTTTCCGAACATCGCGGCGAAGCCGATCGCTGATCCGCTTCCGATTGTCGATGAGCTCGAGGAAGCGATCATCGACGTGACGCAGGCGCCGAACGGCGACCTTTACTTCGTGTCGTTCGCGTTTCCGCCGCCTGGGATCTCGCACCTGCATCGCCTCATCGTGCCGCAGCGCGGCGACTGCAACGGCGACGGCGCCGTCGACTGGCGCGACTTCGGCGCGCTGTCCAGCGAGCTCGGCGACGGGAATCCGCAGTCCGTTTTCCAGGCCCAGCTCGGCACATCGGCCGGTTCCTGGGGATGTGACGTCAACGCGGACAACGTGATCGATTCTCAGGACGTTAACTCGTTGATGAGCCGGCTTTTACGGCGCCGCGCCGTGCGCTTCTAACCGGCATCCCGAATGCATTGTGGTGGGTGGAGTTATCTTAAGGAGGCACCACAATGAATCGATCAGCGCAAGTCGTCGCGCGCCCGGTGATCGCACTGATGCTCGCCTTGTCGCTCACGGCGGGTATTGCCGAGGCGCAGACGCAAATCAAGTCGGGCTGGAACCTTTTCAGCCCGCAGCAGGACGTTGAAATCGGACAGCAGTCGGCGGTCGAGGCCGAGCGCCAACTCCCGATCCTCAACGATGCCCAGGTCCAGAATTACGTCAATCGCATCGGACATCAACGCGTTCGCGCTGCCGGGCGGC
>DATFHJ010000138.1:0-8636 GCA_035248585.1 Thermoanaerobaculia bacterium | reverse complement strand
GCCCTCGAAAACGCCATCGCCCTCCGCAAGCCGCAGATCCTCATGTCCGCCTTCGGCGGCGTGGCGAATGTCGAAGAAGGCGCGTTCGGGCTCTACGGCGTGCGATTCACGTTCACGCTGCCGATGTTCGACGGCGCGGTCGCGCGGCGCGTGACGATGGCGCGCCTCGAGGCCGAAGACGCGGAGCGCGGGCGGCAACTCGCCGCGACGGAGCGGCAGCGCCGCATGGAGCTGCTGCGTCTGGCCATCGGGGCACAGGACCGGCGGATCGCGCTGCTCACGCAGGCCGTCGGCGTGGCGAAGCAGCGGGAGCAATCGATCACGCGGCTCGTGGACGCGGGCGTGCGCAGGGAGAACGATCTGCTCGATGCGGCGAGCGAGATCGCGCGGCGCGAGAGCGACCTCGTGGCGGTGCGGGTGGAGCGGTGGAAGCTGGAGCAGCAGCTGCGCTGGGAGCCATGACGCTTTCCGTGCTCATGACCACCGAGGGGACGTATCCGTACAGCGCGGGCGGCGTCAGCACCTGGTGCGACGCGCTGCTGCGCAACACGCCCGATCTCCGGTGGACGCTCCTGCCGCTGATGATGAACCCGCACATCGAGCAGAAGTTCGAGCCGCCGGCGAACGTCCGCAAGATCCTCGGCGTGCCGCTGTGGGGCATCGAAGAGCCGGCCGAGTTCATCACCGACATCCCCTTCGCCCAGCTTTACGACAAGAAGCGCCGCACCACCGCAGCCGACATCGAACGCGAGTTCGTTCCGCTGCTCAACGATCTCCTCCGCGTCATCTGCGTCGATCCCGCCGACTCCCCCACCCTCGGCCGCACGCTCGTGGCCATGGAAGACTACTTCCGCGTTTACGACTACAACGAGACGTTCAAATCGCGGCCGGTCTGGGAAACGTTCAAATCGTTCCCCCACAAAGAGCCTTCCCTCTTCGACCTCACCGAATGTCTGCGCTGGCTCTACCACTTCCTCATCGTCCTCAACGTCCGCGTGCCGCGCGTCGACGTCACCCATTCCACCGCCGCCGCGTTCTGCGGCATCCCCTGCATCACGGCGAAAGTGCGGCACGGCACGCCGATGCTCCTCACCGAGCACGGCGTCTATCTGCGCGAGCAGTACCTCTTCCTCTCGCGCTTCCGCCGGCTCTTCTTCTGCAAGCAGTTCCTGCTCAACCTCATCACCGCGATCGCGCGCGCGAACTATCACTTCGCCGACGTCATCGCGCCGGTGTGCCACTACAACACGCGCTGGGAAGTCGCGCACGGCACGCCGCAGCAGAAGATCCGCGTCATTCACAACGGCGTCGATCCCGACCTCTTCCGCCCCGTGCCGAAGCTGCGCGGCGAGCCGCATGTCGTCGCCACCGCGCGCATCGATCCGCTGAAGGACATCGAGACGCTGTTGCGCGTCGCGGCGCGGATCAAAGTGTCGCATCCGCGCGTGAAGTTCTCCGTCTTCGGCGCGGTCGCCGACGAGGCGTACTACAAGCGCTGCCTCGCGCTGCGCAAGCATCTCCATGTCGAGGAGACGGTGTCCCTCGGCACGGCGGTCGATGACGTCGTGGAGGCGTATCGCGACGCCGACGTCGTGCTGCTCACCAGCATCTCCGAGGCTTTCCCCTACTCGGTCATCGAAGCGATGGCGTGCGAGAAGGCGGTGGTGGCGAGCGACGTCGGCGGCGTCGGCGAAGCGCTCGAGGGCTGCGGGATCCTCGTCAAGCCGCGCGACGACGCCGCCTTCGCCTCCGAGGTCACGCGCCTCCTCGACAACCACTCCCTGCGCCTCCGCCTCGGCACACGCGCGCGGGCGCGGGTGATCGAGGACTTTCGCCTGGATCACTGCATCGCGCGGTATCTCGACGTTTACAGAGGACTCGCGGCATGAACGACACCGGTGGAGCGGCGGGCTTCAGCCCGCCGAATGACCCCGGTGGGCTAAAGCCCACCGCTCCACTGGATCGCGCGCATGAGCTTGGGCAACAGATCATCGACCTGCTCGGCATCCCCAAAGATGAATGGGAGATCGCGGCACAGCTGGAAGTGATGGGACTGCGCGACGTCGACGCGCGCACGGAGTACGGCGCGCGCGATCTGTTCGATCTCGCGCGGCGGATCTACGACGGCTTCGAGCAGGGGCGATTCCGCTGGTACGTGGAAGGCGAAGACCCGGAAAAGCAATCGAGCTTCGTCAAAAACTACCTCACCGGCCTCACGTTCTCGCTACCGATGGCGCTGCAGGCGGTGGCGATGCTGGCGTGGGGATACGGCGTGTGGGGCGCGATCGCGATGGATCAGCGCACCGGCAGCGCGATCGCCCTCGGCTTCATCGGCAGTTACGTCCTCACCGGCGGGTTCACGCAGGCCATCGTCCGCCGCGGCCTCTTCTACATCTATCAAGGAGAAAAGCTGCTCGCGCGCTGGACGGCGCTGCGCGCCTGGTGGCGCTCGCTGCAGATCGTGCTCGCGCTGCTCATGCCGGCGCTGCTCTTCAACATGCTCTTCGGCGCGCTGCCGTGGCGGATGGTCTTCACCGCCGCCGGCTACTACGCCGCGCTGGCGATCCTCTGGCTCAACTGGTCGCTGATCTATCTCCTGCGCAAGACGTGGCTTTTCCTGATCACGACCACGCTCGCACTGGCCGCCGTTCTCGTCGCCGCGAAAGTGTTTCACGCCTCGCCGATCGCCGCGAACGCCGTCGGCCTCTTCGTCGCCGACAGCCTCAGTTTCGCGCTGGCGCTGTACTACCTGAACGCGCTCGCTCCGCGGAAACGCGCCGTCAACCCGCCGCGCCTGACCGTCCTCGTCTACAGCACCTCGCGCTTCTTCCTCTACGGCCTGCTGTACAACACCTTCCTCTTCGCCGACCGCTTCATCGCCTGGACGTCGGCCACGGGCCGCGAAGACTTTCCGCCGTACGGCTTCTGGCTGAACGTGCGCTACGAGCTGGGGATGGACCTCGCCCTGATCGTGGTCATGGTGCTCTCCGGCGTCGTCGAGCACGCGACGCAGCGCTTCTCCGAAACGCTCGTGCCGCGCGAGAAGCGCGTGAAGAGCGTCCTCGCCTCACGCTTCCTTTCCGATTCCCTTTCGCAGCACCACACGCGTTTTTTCACACTGATCGGCTCTGCCGTCATTGCGCTGATCCTTGCCCTCTCGGTCGCCCTGCTGCTGCGCAAAATGCCGTCGCTGCCGATTCACGAGTCGCTCGTGACCATGACGACCACGCGCGTCTTCGCCTGCGCCGCCGTCGCCTACGTGATCTTCATATTCGCGCTGCAGAACGTGCTCATGCTGCTGACGCTTTCGCGCGTCGAGCTGGTCGTACGCGCCGTCGCCATCGCCCTCGCCGTCAACGTCGCCGTCGGATTTCTGTGCAGCCGCGCGATTCATTACTCGGCGGCGGTCCTCGGGTTACTCGCGGGCGCGATCACGCTCGCGCTGCTCGCGTCGCGGGCGATGAAGAAGGTGTTGAATGATTTGGATTACTACTACTACGCCGCGTACTAGTGGAGCGGCGGGCTTCAGCCCGCCGAGGCACGCACGGCGGGCTAAAGCCCGCCGCTCCACAAGCTGACCATGTACATCCTCCTCGGCATCGACACCGTAGTGCGCATCGTCGCGGCGATGGCATTCCTGTTCGCCGGCGTGCCGATGCTGATGCGCGCGCGGCCGCGCGAGCTGGGGCGGATGGAGTGGTTCTGGTGGTGCCTCGGCTGCGGGATCACGCTGCTCACGATCTGCGGCCAAATCCTCACGCTGCTCAATGCCTACTCCGCCGCGACGCTGCTGCTTCTGATCGCGCTCGCGATTCTCTTCGTCCGCGCGCGCGTCTCGCAGCAATCGCCCGTCACGCTGCTGCACGACAGCTATCGCAAGCTCGTCCTCGCATCCCTCAACATCCTCGAAGGCCGCGTGAACGTCCGGCGCCGCATCCTCCGCGCCTGGCACCGCCGCCCCCGTGTCGTGCGCGCCTCCGGCGCGCCCTGGTTCCTCCTCATCGCCATCGCCGCCGCCTTCCGCCTCTACCGCCCCTTCGCCACGGCCAACCTCGGCTTCTCCGACACGTACGTGCACCTCTACCTGATGCGCCTCCTCGAGCAAGGCAAGCAGGTCGATCCCGCGTGGGGCCCGTATCCGCGCGGGATGCACTTCCTCTTGATGGCGATTCACGAGCTGACGAACGCCGACATGATCCTGCTGATGAATTTCTTCGGTGCGATCGTGGGCGTGCTGATGACGATCGCCGTCGCCGATACCGCGCGGCGTCTGTCGCGCAACACGATCGCCGGCCTCCTCGCCGGTCTCGTCTTCGCGACGATGGCCGGCGGCGCGCGCCAGTACTTTCTCCTCGGCGGCAGCGTCGCCACCGACAACGCCGAAGAAGCGCGCTCCGTGCTCGCCATGCCGTACCGCATGCTCCCCGAAACCGCCGAAGTCGACATCCTCGGCACCGTCTTTCAACGCCAAACCGCAACGCTGCCGCAAGAGCTTGCGCTGGTGTTGCTCTTTCCGGCCGTGATGTTCCTGTTCGGGAAAAGTCGTTGGCATCTCGCCGGCTACTTCTTCTGCACCGCCGCCATCGCCGCCACGCATCCGGGCGTCGTCATTCCGCTCGTGCTGCTCTCCGCGACGGCCATTCCGTGGATCGACGTCAAACGCGCCATTGCCGCAGGCGCGCTCGGCATCCTCGCAGGATCGACGTGGATGCTCGGCTATCTCGCGTATCCGATGATGGGTACGAGCGCCGATGCGAGCGGAGCGCAATCGGGGGCGGCGTACTACTTTCCCTTCCTCCGCAGCGGCGACGTCGCGCGCATCGTGACGTGGGTGCCGGTGACGCCGTTCCTGGTCGCCTGCGTCGTCATCGCGCTCGCGTTTTTCATGAAGCAGAAGTGGATCGCCCTCACCGTCTGCCTCTTCGCCCTCACCCACGTCGCCTCGCGCTTCGGCCTCCCCGAGATCGTCGAAGTGCGCCGCAACGCATCCTGGTTCGCGATGGCCATCGCCATCCTCCTCGGCGTCGTATGCGCCGAGCTCGCGCGAACGCGCGCCTGGAAGCCCGTCGTGTCCGTCCTCTTCGTCCTGTGGCTCACCCGCGTCCCGCTCGCCGGCGCCAACGAGCGTCTCATCAACTACTCCGGCTTCTCCGGCACCGCGCAGGCCGTCCTGGAGATCCAGCGCAAGCTCGAGCCCTTCACCTGGACGCTCGTGACCTACGGGCAGGAGTTCCCGATGGTCCTCGGCAAGGGCTTTCACATCGCCGCGGCGGAGTTCCTCGAACGCTACGACCCCGAGGCCAGGAAGCTCGCGATCCCGACCCGGTATGTGTTTCTCGCGGTGGAGAAAACGCCGCACCGGTTCCAGATCAACAGCTGGGCAGCGAAGTTCTCGCGCGCCGATCTCGAGCAGCGGTTGCAGACGTGGTGTTTTCTCTACCAACTTCGGCACCGGGACATGCACATTTTTCGGGATGATGAGCATGTGCGGGTGTATGTGATCGATCGGCTATGACGGTGACGCGGCTTCTCCTGCGCTCTCGCGCGGCGGCGCATGTCGCGGCGGTGCTGCCGGCGTTCAACGTCGCGCGCGAGCTGCCGGACGTGCTGCGGGCGATGCCGGCGCTCTTCACCACCGTCATCGTCGTCGACGACGGCTCGGCCGACGACACCGCCGCGGTGGCGGAGCACTACGCGCAGATCGATCCGCGCATCGTGGTCATCCGCCACGAAGAGAACCGCGGCGTCGGCGGGGCGATGGTCACGGGCTTCCGGCACGCGCTCGAAGCGGGAGCGGACATCATCGTGAAAGTCGACGGCGACGGGCAGATGCCAGTCTGGCTCGTGCCGCAGCTCGTGCAGCCGCTCATCGACGGCACGGCCGACTACACGAAGGGAAACCGCTTCCGCGACTTCCAGGCCATTCGCACGATGCCGCTGCTGCGCCGGATCGGCAACGTGGTTCTGAGCTTCCTCACCAAGGCCGCGACCGGCTACTGGCACTGCTTCGATCCCAACAACGGCTTCCTCGCCATCCGCGCCGACGTCCTCTCGCAGATCCCGCTCGACAAAGTCGACCGCAGCTATTTCTTCGAGACGTCGATGCTCAGCCACCTCTATCTCCTCGGCGCGGTGGTGAAGGAGATCCCGATGCCCGCGCGCTACGCCGGCGAAACGTCGAGCCTCTCCATCGGCCGCGTCGTGCTGCAGTTCCCGGGACGCCTTTTCTGGTCGCTGCTGCGCCGCCTCGTGTTGAAGAACTTTGTCTACGACTTCAACCTCGAGTCGTTCCACCTCGCCACCGGCCTGCCGCTGCTGCTGGCCGGCACGATCTACGGCGGCTATCACTGGTGGTGGTACGCGAGCCGCGGCCGCGCCGCCCCGGTCGGTACGGTGGTGCTGTCGGCGCTGCTCATCACCCTCGGCGCGCAGCTCCTGATCTCGGCGGTGAATCTCGATCTGCAGGCCATCCCGCGCGATCCGATCAACACCGGTGCGATCACGAAGGAAGAAGCGCGGCCACAAATGAGCGAGATTTCGCCTCGAACTCCTCCCAGCTGACGTTGAACCGGCGCTCGTAATACAACCGCCCCGCGTGCGGCTTCGCGCGCAGGCGATCGAGGCTGACGGGACGCATCCATTCGTGCCGCCGCATCACCATCCCGGGCAGCAGCATCAGCCACGTGCGGCGCTGCGAAGGATGGAAGCGGCACAGCCGCATGGCGTCGAGATTTTCACGCCATGTGATCCTGCGTCCGACCCAGCCGTCGCCGAAGATCGAAAAGGAGCGGAAGAACTGGCCGGGCGTGCCGCGGCCGTGATACAGCGGCAGCTCGAAGCAAGGAATCTTGCGCTGCATCGCGAATGCGACGGCGACGAGATGCGAGGCGTCGTGATCCTGATGCCCGCCCTCCCAGGCCAGGCAATAAACCTCGTGAACGTCCGCGATCGGTTGCAGCAACGCCAGCGCTTCCTCGAGATGGTCAAGTAGCGAACCATCGGGAAACCCGAAGAACCGCACGCGCGCGAGATCGACGCCGATGCACGCCAGCGCCGCGCGGGCCTCGTCGTCGCGCACTTCCGGACGAATGCCGTTGGTGAGATAGGCGACGGAAAGCTCCCAGCCGCCGCGCAGCAGATGGCGCATCCGCGGCGCGAACGCGATCTCGTCGTCCTGGTGCGCGAGCACGAAGAGCGCGTGCGGCATCAGAGATGGTCCGTGTCCGCCCACGTCAGCGCCCAGCGTTTGCGCCCGAGGGGCCGGCCGAAATCGTTCACGAGAAAGCGAAAGCGATGCGGCGACGGCAGGAAGCCCGAGCGCACCAGCACCGGCAGCGCCGGATGCCCGAGCGTGATCAGCACCGCCGCCACCTGCGCCCCCTCCGCCCGCCCCTTCGCGTACACCTCGCGGAGCAGCGCCCGCCCCGCGCGCTCTTTCCCTTTCGGCCAGCCGAGGTCCGCGATGGCGACGGAATCGAGTCCGCGCAGTTTCGTGCGGCGGGTGACGACGTAGGCGTCGTCGTTCGCGTGGATGTCGTAGTGCCAGAGCGGGTTTTCGACGAAGCGCCAGCGCAGGTGGAGCGGCAGGCTTTCAGCCTGCCGGTCGGCGGGCTGAAAGCCCGCCGCTCCACGGTGTACGAATGGGCGCACGAGCACGAATGCGCGGGCCACGGGTTTCCACCCGCCCCGCACCATCGCCGGCAGCACCGCCTCGCGGATCTGGAACGCGCAACTGAAGGGCACGGCCAGCGTGTCCCGCGCGCATTCGACGACGCGGCTGAAGAGGTGCTGGCGGCGGTAGTCGGGATCGGTCATGGCGTCGACGGCAAGCATTTGCAACTGCGGGACGAAGCCGAGGTGGGCGACGACGCGATCGCCGTCGGCGGCGACGAAGAAGCGGCCGCCGTTGCCGAACTCCCATTCCCAGAAACGCGGGTCCTGTTTCTCCGGATCTTCGCCGCCGAAGCAACGCCCGCGCAGCGCGAGGATGGCGTCGCGGTCCACGCGCGTGCCTTCACGGACGTCGATCAACGTACGCCTCCGTCTCGATCGCGTGCGCGATCGAGGGCAAGGTCACGAACGCGCTGCCGTGGTGGCGCCGCGCGATCGTGATGATCTCCTTCACCAGCGGGCTGTCCGGCGCGTCGACATAATTCAAATGCTCGAAGCGCACGCGCGGATACTTTTTCATCGCCGGCGCGATCAGCTTGCGCATGAGGTGCGAAATGCTGTTCCAGCGGTCCTTCGGATCGTTCCACGGGCGCAGCACGAACTTTCCGTTGCGCGGATACGTGATCAGGCTCTCGCTGATGTCCCAGTCGACGAACGGCAGCACGTGCTCCGCCTTGCGGTAGCCCTGATTGGTGATCACCAGCTTCACGTTCCTTCGAAGCGATCGCAGGAATTCACTGAAGGCTTCGTCGTAGTCGCGGCCCGGATGGCGCCGCGCGAACGCGAGCATCGCATCCGGATGCACGCTCTCCGAGGTCGTCGCATCGAAGAAGACTCCGTCGTATCCGATTTTGGCGAGCTTCGCCGCGAGCGCTTCCGCGCGGCCTTGCATCCTGATTGGATCGTAGTAGTAGGCGTCGATGTTCGGCGCGCCGAGGTGGCCGCGCAATCCCGTGCGGTTGATC
>DATFHJ010000137.1:0-47442 GCA_035248585.1 Thermoanaerobaculia bacterium | reverse complement strand
CGTGCAGGTCGATACCGGCGGCAATCGCGGACGGAAACTGACCTTTCACACGGACGGAGGCGCGGCATGGCTGACGTTGATCTGAACTTTGATCTCGACAGGGACGAGCTGTTAGCCACGTTCTCCGCCGAGGCCGTCGAGCACATCACCGCACTCGAAGCGGGGCTGCTCGCGCTCGAACAGACGCCCGGCGATGCCGAGATCCGCCAGGAGGTGATGCGGCTCGCGCACACGCTGAAAGGCAACGCCTCGTGCGTCGGCTTCGATACCTTTGCCGCTTTCGCGCACGCGTACGAGGCACAGCTCGAGGCCACGACCGATTACGGCGCGCTGCTCGACGGCATCGACACGTTCCGGCGGCTGCTCGCGCAGGGCGAGAGCGCGTCGGCCTCGGCGAGCACGCTGCGCGTGTCAGTGGAGAAGCTGGACCGGATGCTCGATCTCGTGGGGGAGATCGCGATCCTGCAGGGCGGACAGCTCGATCAACTGCACGCGGAGCTGCAGGAGCTGATCATGCGCGCGCGGATGGTCCCGATCGGGCCGCTGTTCCGGCAGTACGCGCGCACGGTGCGCGATCTCGCGGCGAGGCACGGAAAGAGCGCGCGGCTGGTCACGCGCGGCGAAGACGTGGAGCTCGACACGCGCGCGGTGGAGCTGCTGCGCGATCCGCTGACGCACATGGTCCGCAACGCCATCGATCACGGGATCGAGCCGCCGCAGCAGCGCGAGGCGAGCGGCAAGGACGCCGCGGGGACGATCACGCTCGAAGCGCGCCACGAAGCGGGAATGATCATCGTGCGGGTGTCCGACGACGGCGCGGGTCTCGACCGCCGCGCGATCGCGGAAGGCAACGAGGCGCTGATCTACGAGCCGGGCTTCACGACCGCGAACGAAGTGACGGATCTCTCCGGACGGGGCGTGGGGATGGACGTCGTGCGGCGCGGCATCGACTCGCTGCGTGGCACGATCGCCATCGACTCGCGGCAAGGCGCGGGCACGACGTTCACGCTCCGCCTCCCGCTCACGCTCGCCGTCATCGACGGCTTCGGCGTCGCCGCCGGCGACGAGACCTGGATCGTGCCGATGGAGAACGTCGTCGAGTGCGTCGAGCTGCCGGCGGCGTCGTCGTCCGACGGCAACGAGACGACCGGCGTGCTGCTGCTGCGCGACGAGATCGTGCCGTGGGTGCGGCTGCGGCAGCTGTGGAGGACAGGCACTCCTGCCTGTCCTGAGCGCAGCGATCAGACAGTGGACAGGCAGGAGTGCCTGTCCTCCACTCGCGAAAACGTGCTCGTCGTGCAGCACGGCGACTCACGCGCGGGACTCGTCGTCGACGCGCTGCACGGGTCCGCGCAGGCGGTGATCAAGCCGCTCGGCAGCTACTTCGGCCAGATCCCCGGCATCGCCGGCTCGTCGATCCTCGGCAGCGGGCGCGTGGCGTTGATTCTCGACACGGCGGCCATCGTCCGCGAATTGGAAAACGCATGATCCGCGCTCTTCTTCAAGTGATCTTCCCCTGTCTTTTTCGTAAACCGCGCCACCGGAAACGCCACACGTTCTTGCTTCGGTAGGAGAGACACACATGCAATATCTGACGTTCTACATCCGCGGCGAGGAGTACGCCGCGCCGATCCTTCGGGTGAAGGAGATCATCGAATACTCCGCGGTGACGCGCGTGCCGGCGACGCCGCCGCACGTGCGCGGCGTGATCAATCTGCGCGGCGCGGTGCGGCCGGTGATCGATCTGGCCGTGAAGTTCGGGCACGCCGAGAGCGCGGTGTCGCGCACGACGTGCATCATCGTTCTCGAAACGCGGCTCGACGGCGACGTCACGCTCGTCGGCATCATCGTCGATGCCGTCTCCGAGGTCGTCGACCTCGAGAGCGACGCCATCGAGCCCCCGCCATCGTTCGGCACCAGCATCCGCCTCGACTTCCTGACCGGCATGGGGAAGCTCGACCAGCGCATCGTCCTCATGCTCGACGTCGACCGCGTGCTGTCACCGGTCGAGCTCCAACAAACCATTGACGCCATTACGGAAGAGGTAACGACATGCTCCAGCAAATGACCATCGGCAAACGTCTCTTCGCGAGCTTCACGTTGGTGCTCGCGTTCGTTCTCATCGTCGCCGGCGCGGGCCAGTGGGCACTGTCGTCTTCGGCCGGCACCGCGCATGAAGTGCTCACGGTCGACTTCGGCGTGAACCATGCGTCGAACAACGCCCACATCGCGGCGCTCGATCTGCGCCGCTTCGAGAAAGATCTCTTCATCAACGCCGACGACGCGGCGAAGCAGGCCGAGTATCTCGCCAAGTGGAACGACGCGCGGAAGAACCTCGACGAAGAGATGGCGGTGATCGACAAGCTCGGCGTCGACGGCGAATCGAAGGAGGCCATCCGTGTGCTCCGCTCCGATCTCTCGGAGTACACGAACGCGTTCAACAGCATCGCCGGACGGATCGCGAAGGGCGAGCTGAAGACGGCGGCCGAAGCGAACAAGGAAATGACGCCGTTCAAAGAGCACATCCGCCGCATCGAGGCGTCCGTGCAGTTCCTGGACGACCACTCGCTGCAGCGGATGGATGAGAAGAAAGACCTGATCGCCGCGGTCGTGACGCGCGCCCGCTGGGCGACGATGATCATCGCCGCGCTGGCGATCGTGGTCGTGTTCCTGCTCAGCGTGTCGGTGACGCGCAGCATCACCGGTCCGATCGCCACGGTGGTCGACGTCGCGGAGAAGCTGGCCATCGGCGATTCCACGCAGCAGCTCGAAGTGCGCGGACGCGACGAAACGGCGCAGCTGATGACGGCGATGAAGAAGATGATCGACTCGAATGCGTCGATGGTCGCCGCCGCGTCGAGCATCGCCACGGGCGATCTCTCGGTCACGGTGATGCCGCGCTCGGAGCGCGACACCCTCGGCCAGGCGCTCTCGCGCATGATCGGGCGGCTCGTCGAGATCATCGGCGAAGTCCGCACCGCCGCCGGCGCGCTGGCCACTGCCGCGGGACAGGTGTCGTCGACGGCCCAGTCGGTGTCGGCGGGCAACAGCCAGCAGGCCGCCGCGGTGCAGGAAACGACCGCGAGCCTCGAGCAGATGAGCGCCTCCATCGGGATGAATGCCGACAACAGCCGGCAGACGGAGACGATGGCGAAGAAGGGCGCGCGCGACGCGGACGAAAGCGGCGGCGCGGTGCGCGAGACCGTCGAGGCGATGAAGGCGATCGCCGAGAAGACGACGATCATCGAGGAGATCGCCTATCAGACGAATCTTCTCGCGCTGAATGCGGCCATCGAGGCGGCGCGCGCGGGCGAGCACGGACGCGGCTTCGCGGTCGTGGCCATCGAAGTGCGCAAGCTCGCCGAGCGCAGCCAGGTTTCGTCGCGCGAGATCAGCGCGCTGGCGTCGTCCAGCGTGCGCGTCGCCGACCGCTCGGGCACGCTGCTGACCGAGCTCGTGCCGGCGATCCGCCGCACGGCGGAACTGGTGCAGGACGTGGCCGCGGCGTCGAACGAGCAGGCCGCGGGCGTCGCGCAAATCAATCAGTCGCTCACGCAGGTCGATCAGGTCACGCAGCGCAACGCCTCGGCGGCCGAGGAGCTCGCGGCGACGGCGGAGGAAATGGCGGCGCAGGCGGAAGGCCTGCAGAACCTCGTCAGCTTCTTCCGCGTCGGCAACGAGCATCGCCCCGCCCCGCGCGCCGCGACGCCGGCCATGCCGACGCACTTCATGCCGCCGAAGACAGCCGGCGGCAACGGTCACTCGCTCGCCGACTTTCACGCATTCTGATGATCTCCACGAAGGACTTCCGCCTGTTCCAGGCGCTCGTGCAGCAGGAAGCCGGGATCTTCCTTTCCGACCAGAAGCGCGCGCTTCTGGTCGGACGTCTCGGCCCGCGCATGCGCGCGCTGGAGCTGCCGACGTTCGGGTCGTACTACGACCGCGTGCGCGGCGACCGCGCCGAGCTGGTGCAGATGATCAACGCCATCTGCACGCATGAGACGCACTTTTTCCGCGAGCCGAAGCAGTTCGCGTTTCTCGAGCACGAGGTGCTGCCGGCGTGGCGGGCAAGCGACCGCGCGAAGCGCGTGCGCGTCTGGAGCGCGGGCTGCTCGACGGGCGAGGAGCCGTTCTCGATCGCGATGTCGCTGTCATGGCATCTGCCCGGCTGGTCGATCGAGATCCTGGCCTCGGACCTGTCGACGAAGGCGCTCGAGCGCGCGTCGGCGGGAATCTGGCCGATCGAGCGCGCGGAGCAGATCCCCGCGCACTACCGGCGCGCGTTCATGCTGCGCGGGCGCGGCACGCAGGAAGCGCGCATGGCCGCGCGTCCGGAAATCTCTTCGCTGATCCGCTTCCAGCAGCTGAACCTGAATCTCGATTCCTCGTATTCGGGCACGTTCGATCTCATCTTCTGCCGCAATGTGCTGATCTATTTCGATGCGCACGGCAAGCGCCGCGTGATCCATCGTCTGCTCGACCGGCTCGCGCCGGACGGGCTCCTGTTCCTCGGTCATTCCGAAAGTCTGCACGGCTTCGAGCGCGTCCGCGTTGCGGGGCCGACGGTGTACACACTGTCATGAACGTTCTCGTCATCGATGACTCGGCCGTGGTTCGCCAGGCCTTCGCCATGCTCCTCGGCAAACAGTTCGCGATCGAGACGGCCGCCGATCCGATCATCGCCGAGCGCAAGATCGAAAAGCGCCGCCCCGACGTGATCGTGCTCGACCTGCAGATGCCGCGCATGGACGGCTTTACGTTCCTGCGCCAGCTCATGCGCCGCGACCCGATCCCGGTCGTGATCTGCTCGGCGCAAGGCAGCGAGATTGCGCTGCGCGCGCTCGAAGAAGGCGCAGTCGACGTGATCCTGAAGCCGCAAGCCGGCGTGCGCGAGTTTCTCGAGGAGTCGGTGGTGTTGCTTGCCGATACGTTGAGCGCCGCGGCGCAGGCTCGTGTCGTGCGTGGAGCGGCGGGCTTTAGCCCGCCGAAACCAGACGGCGGGCTGAAGCCCGCCGCTCCACCACGCGTGATCGCCATCGGCGCGTCCACCGGCGGCACCGAAGCGCTGCGCTCGATCATCGAAGCGCTCCCCGCCGACGCGCCGCCGATGCTGGTCGTGCAGCACATGCCGGAAGGCTTCACGCGCGCGTTCGCGAAGCGGCTCGATGCGACGGCGCGCGTGCAGGTGAAAGAAGCCATTCACGGCGATCTGGTCGTGCCGGGCCGCGTGCTGATCGCGCCCGGCAATCAACACATGATGCTGCGCGGACGGTACGTGCAGCTTGCGAGCGGAGCGCTGGTCTCGCGCCATCGCCCGAGCGTCGACGTGCTGTTCCATTCGGTCGCGCGCGAGGCGGGAGCGAAAGCGATCGGCGTGATCCTCACGGGCATGGGCGACGACGGCGCGGACGGCCTCAAGGCCATGCGCCGCGCCGGCGCGCACACGATCGCGCAGGACGAGGCGTCGTCCGTGATCTTCGGCATGCCGAAGGAAGCCATCGCCCGCGGCGCGGTCGCCGAGATCCTCTCGCTCGCGCACATTCCGTTCGCCCTTTTACGACACACACAAAGGAGTCTCGAGTGCGTTTCTGTACGTTCGTAGTCCTCGCCCTGGTTTCGTTCCGCGCGCTGGCGCAGGAGCAACCCGTCACCGTCAAGATCGGCGGAACCGTCTTCGGCGAATACGCGCAAAGCGACCTTCAGCCGTCAGCCTTTCAGATCACGCGCGGCTATCTCAACGTCACCGGCACGGTCACGCCGCAGATCTCGTTCCGCATCACGCCGGACATCACGCGCGAGAGCAGCGGCTCGCAGATGTTCCGCCTCAAGTACGCCTTTGCGCAGTACACGCGCGATGCATTCTGGGTGCGCGCCGGCGTGCAGCAGACGCCGTATCTCGACTTCATCGAGTCGATGTATCGCTATCGCTTCCAGGGCACGCTCTTCGCCGAGCGCGAAGGATTTCTCACGTCGTCCGATGCCGGCATTTCCGCGCGCTACGCGCTGCCGAACGACCGCGGCGACGTGCATGTCGGCTACTACAACGGTGAGGGCTACGCGCGCGCGGAGACGAACGACGAGAAGGCGCTGCAGGTTCGCGCGACGTTCCGTCCGATCCGCGGCCGCGGCCTGCGTCTGACGGCGTTCGCCGACTTCGATCGCGCCTCCGCCGACCGCCCGCGCCGCCGCTACATCGCGCACGCGACGTTCGAGCACGCGCGCGGCAACGCCGGCATCGAGTACCTCACCGCGCGCGATCAGGTCACCTCGCGCGGCTGGTCCGCATGGGCTACGCCGCGTCTGACGAAAAGCGTGCAGGCGCTGCTTCGCTACGACTCGATGCAAACGCCGAAGCGGCAGCGCAACATTGCGGGTGTGGCGTATTGGCTGGGGGCGACCACGGCCATTCTCGTCGATCGCGATCACAGCTCGACCGACACGCGCTATGGAGCGCATCTGCTATTGGCGTTTTGAAAGGAGAAACGTTTCCAGCGCAAGGTCCACGGGCATGCCGCCCGATTTGCGTTTGATCTCGAGGTCTGCGATCTCGCCGAGGGCTCGGAAGAGATCCGCCTCGCTCAACGTGCGGGCGGCTTCCCATTTCTTGTGCAGCGGGAACGGGTGGGGGCGCTGGCGGACGAGGCCGAAGGTCTTGAGGTAGTCGCCGAGCTTGTCGGCGATCGAGTCTTTGAAGCGGTTGTAGCTCAGCGAGGCTTTGAGGTTGACGTTGTGCGTGCGGGCGAAGGAGTGGATGCCGATCATCTGGCGGATCTCTTCCGCGATCGGGAAGTGAAAGCGGCCGTAGATGATCTCGAGCGAGGTCTTCGGATCTTCGCGCCGCGCCTGCGCGACGAGGTCGCGCAGTTTGGCGACGGCTTCGATGATCTTCCCCTCGGTGAAGAGCGAGCCGAGCTCGTAGCGCGCGCCGCCTTCGACCATGCCGATTTCGCGGTCGACCATGTCGGCGGTGACGCGCCCGCCCGCGCCGGCGAGCGTGGCCAGGCGCTCGGCCTCGGAGACGGCGATGCGAATCTCCGGCACGTCGCGTGAGAACTTGTCGGCGAGCATGCGCTCGATGCCGAGGCGCTGCCTGAGTCGCGCAACGGCGGCGGTGTCGAAACGGACGTTTGCCTCCGACGCAACCTCGGCGATCGCGTTTTCGAGCGCGGCGTTGAAGCCGTCGCGCGTGAGATCGGCGGCGACGACCGCGCCGTGCTTGTCGATCAGGTCGATCGTGGTCGAGTCGCGCGGCACTTCGCCGGTGCGCATCAGCAGAATCGCGCCCGCCGCGCCGCCGCGCGTGATCGCTTCCATCAAAAGCGCCGCGTCATCTTCACCGCGTCCCGCTTTTTTTCCGGTGGCGCGGCAGAAGGTGAGCATGTCGGTGAGCGTCTGATCGAGCGCCACGCCGAGGGCGTTGGCGATGGCGCGATCGGCCATTTCCAGGTCGGCGCCGGCGAGGCCGAGGACGTGCAGCAGCTTCGCCGCGGACGACGCACGCTTGCGATCGGTCTTCGCGCCCTTCCAGTCGGCGAGCGCTTTGTCGTACAGCGACGCGATCTCCTTCGCGGAGATGAACGCGTTGACTTCGTTGACGATGAGAAGACGCGCACCGCCGAAGAGGGAGAGCGTGCGATAGGAGTCGAGGATGGACGCGAGCTCGGTGCCGGGCTCGTAGTTCTCGACGGTGATGCCGGGGTTCTTCGCGACGAAGGCGTCGCGGATTTCGTGGAAGGCTTGCTCGGCGAGGAAGTCGGAAGAGCCGCCGATGAGAAGAACGCGCGGAGGGGTGCCCTGCGCGATTTGGGTAAGGACGGCGGGTAGTGGCTTAGGCATTTGAACGCAGAACGCAGAGCGCAGAACGAAGAATTGAGAAAGGCTTTCTTGATTCTACGTTCTGCGCTCTGCGTTCTGCGTTCGTCAAGCTACGAGAGCATCCCTTTCTCCTGCAGCTCCTGGCAGTCGATGCAGAACGACGTCCAGGGGACGGCCTGCAGGCGCTTTTCGCCGATGACGTTGCCGCAGTTGGTGCAGGTGCCGTAGGCACCGTCGCGCATGCGGTTGAAAGCCTCGTCGATCGACATGAGCAGATTGCGCTCGGTGTCGGAGAGGGAGAAGTTGAGCTCTTTCGAATAGGCGCTGGCGGCCTTGTCGGCGAGGTCCTGGATCCCGTCGTCGGGCAGGGCGTTGCCGGCGGCCTTGTCGCGCTCGTAGGAATCGAGCAGTTCGCGCTGCTTGGCGCGGAGAGCATCCTCGTACACCTGGTACGGATTCGTTTTCAGTTTCGCTGCTTTTGCCATTTACGAGCCTCTCATTTGTGATAGGCGATGTTGCGCATCAACGTACACGCCCGATAAACCTGTTCCATGAGCAAAACCCGCGCGAGCTGGTGCGGGAGGGTCATGGGCGACAGACTGAGCAGCTTGTCGGCGCGTCGCCGGACGGTGTCGTCGAAGCCAAGATCGCCGCCGACGACGAAGTTGACGCCGTGCGGCTGGTCGATGGTGAGCTTCTCGATCCACTTCGCAAATTTCAAAGAATCAATGAGTTGCCCCCGTTCATCGAGAACCACGGTGTGCCCTCGATCGGGGATCGCGGCCGCCAGCCGCGCGGATTGAGCGCGGATGATAGTCGCATCACTCTGAGCTTGTCTACCGCGCTCGGGAGCCAGTTCAATGAGCTCGACCGGGAAGAAATGTCTGACCCGATTGAGGTAACGCTCGAGCACTACGGCAAGCTCGGCGTCGGCAGTGGAACGGGGCCAGATGAAGCGAAATTTCACTCGTCGATCCCGTAACGCTTTCGTTTTTCGAGGAGCGTCTTCCGATTGATCCCCAGGATCTCCGCGGCCCGCGAGTAGTTCGAGCGGGTGCCGCGCAGGACTTCGCGGATGTAGTGCTCTTCGAGTTCGGCGAGCGTCCACTCGCCGCGGGCGGCGGTGGCGATGAGATCGCCGAACGGGAGCAATGCGGCAGTGATTGTGTTGTTCTCAGCGAGCAGCGCGGCGCGCTCGAGCGCGTTGCGGAGCTCGCGGATGTTGCCGGGCCAAGCGTAGCTGGCGATCAAGCGCTCCGCATCCGCGGCGAGCTTCTTCCGCTTCAGAAACTGCTTCGCCAGCGGGAGGACGTCTTCGCGCCGCTCGCGCAGCGGCGGAAGGGCGAGCGTGACGACGTTGATGCGGTAGTAGAGATCGCGGCGCAGGGCGCCGCTGGCGAGCAAGGCCGGCAGGTCGGCGTTCGAGGACGAGATCACGCGCGCGTCGAACGGGATCGACGTGCTGCCGCCGAGGCGCGTGAAACGTTTTTCCTGGATCGCTCGGAGCAGCTTCGCCTGCAGTTGCGGCGTCAGCGCGGAGAGCTCGTCGAAGTAGACCGTGCCGCGCCGCGCCATCTCCAGCTTGCCGATCTTGCGCGCGTGGGCGTCGGTGAAGGTGCCGCGCTCGTGGCCGAACAATTCGCTTTCAAACAGCTCGGCCGGGATGCTCGCACATTCGATGTGCACGAACGGCTCGTCGCGGCGATTGCCGCACGCGTGAATGGCCCCGGCCAGGTAGTCTTTCCCGGAGCCCGACTCGCCATGAATGAGGATGCTGACGTCGTGATCGAGGACTTTCCCGACCGTGTCGAGAAGGTTCCGCATCGCGGGATTGCGCGTGCGGAAGAAATCACGAAGTCTTCTTGAGGGCACGTCTCGGCTTTTCTTCCGCTTCGCCGGTGTACTCGCTCGTCACGTTCGGCGCGTCGCCCCACAGCCGCTCGAGTCCATAGAAGCGCCTCACATCCTCGGTGAAGATGTGCACGATGAAATCGCCGAAGTCGAGCAGGATCCAGCGGCCCGGCGTCGTTCCTTCGACGAGCAGCGGCTTCACCTTCAGCTCCGACTTCAGCTTCTCCACAATCGCGTCGGCGATCGCCTGCGACTGCCGCTCGTTGTTGGCCGACATGAGCACGAAGTAGTCGGCGATCGACGTGAGCTCGCCGACGGCGAGCACATCGAGATTGACTGCTTTCTTGTCGAGCGCCGCGGCGACTGCGAGGCGTACGCGGCTTTCTATTGAGGAATCGTTCACGCCTGTTCCTTTCGATACAGTCCGTAATGATGAATGTACCGCGCCACGCGCGGATCGACCAGTTTCTCGATCGATTCTCCGCTCGCGACGCGCCTGCGTATCTCAGTAGACGAAATCGGGACGGTGGGGTTTTCGGCGAAGGTGATGGCGCCGCAATGGGGGCGGGTTGCTGGTGTGGAGCGGTGGGCTTCAGCCCACCGAAGCTCCGGCGGGCTGAAGCCCGCCGCTCCACGAGTCAGTACACAAAAGTTGGCCAGCTCGAAAATTCGGTCGATCGATTTCCATTGCAGCAACTGCGCGAGGTTGTCGTCGCCGATGATCCAGTCGATCGTGTCGTCGACGTAGGTTTTGCGCAGCTCTTCCAGGGTATCGACGGTGTAGGAGATCGCGCCGCGCTCCAGTTCGAGATCGAGCACATACATTTCTTCGCGCTCCAGCGTGCCGAGGACGGTCATGGCGAAGCGGTGGTTTCCGCCGGCGTGCTCGCGATCGGTTTTGAACGGCTGTTTGTACGCCGGGATGTAGAGGATGCGATCCCACGCGAGCGCGTCGCAGGCGGCAGCGATGGGGTCGATATGCCCACGGTGGAATGGGTCGAAGGTGCCGCCGCAGATGCCGATGTTCATGCGATGACGCGCTGGTCCTGATGCTCGCGCACGAACCGCGCAAGCTTGCGCACCAGCTCCCGCACGCCGTCGCCGACGACGGCGGAGATCTCGTGATAGTCGTAGCCGTGCTTCGCGGCGTACGCGCGCAGTTTCTCGGAGTTGCCTTCGATCGCGGAGTCGAGCTTCGAGCCGCAGACGATGCGCGGCTTTTCGGCGAGCGTCCGCGAGTAGAGCTCGAGCTCGCGGGCGATGACCTCCGCATCCTGATCCGGGTTCTCGTTCGTGGAGAGATCGACGAGATGCACGAGGACGGAGCAGCGCTCGACGTGGCGCAGGAACTGATCGCCGAGGCCGTGGCCTTCGTGCGCGCCTTCGATGAGACCGGGGATGTCGGCGACGACGAAAGTCTGACTGTCGTCCGCGCTGACGACGCCGAGGTTCGGAACGAGCGTGGTGAACGGATAGTCGGCGATCTTCGGCTTCGCGGCGCTGATGACGGAGATGAGCGTCGACTTGCCGGCGTTCGGCAGTCCGACCAGGCCGACGTCGGCGATGAGCTTGAGCTCGATGAACAGCTCGCGCTCCTCGCCGTCGTTGCCGTCCTGTGCGAAGCGCGGAGCCTGGCGCGTGGCGGTGGCGAAGTGCTGATTGCCCCACCCGCCACGTCCCCCCTTCGCGACGAGGACTTTCTCTCCGTCTTCCGCGAGGTCGGCGATCACTTCGTTCGTTTGCTTGTCGCGGACGACCGAGCCGATCGGAAGCTCGACGGTGACGTCATCGCCGTCGTGGCCGGAGCAGTTGGAGCCCATGCCGTGCTGGCCGCGGCCGGCTTTCCACTCGCGCTGAAACTGGAGGTGGTAGAGCGTGTTGAGGCGCTTGGACGCGACGATCCAGACCGAGCCGCCGGTGCCGCCGTCGCCGCCGGACGGGCCGCCTTTCGGGACGAACTTCTCGCGGCGGAAGGCGATGCAGCCTTTCCCGCCGTCGCCGGCCTTCACGCGAATCGTGGCCTGATCGATGAACATCATGAAGTCTTCACTGCGATGGTTGTGCCCTAAAAATGGAGCGGCGGGCTTTAGCCCGCCGGATGAGTCTGACGGCGGGCTAAAGCCCGCCGCTCCACAGCTTTTGCGTAAAGGTTACTCGGCCTTGGGAGTGACGCTGATGAAGCGTCCGCGCTCGCCCTTGTCGTGGAAGTCGACGATGCCGTCGATCTTCGCGAAGAGGGTGTGGTCGCGGCCGATGCCGACGTTGACGCCGGGATAGAACTTCGTGCCGCGCTGGCGCACGAGGATCGATCCACCGGTCACGAATTCACCGGCAAACCGCTTGACGCCGAGCATTTTCGGCTGCGAGTCGCGGCCGTTGCGCGATGAGCCCTGTCCTTTTTTATGAGCCATGGTGGATCTCCTCTCTTAGACGTTGATGCTGTCGATGCGGAGCTCCACGACATCCTGACGGTGTCCGTGCTTCCGCTTGGTGTGGTTCTTCCGGCGCTTCTTCTTGAAGACGATGATTTTGTCTCCGCGAGTCTCGCCGAGGATCGTCGCCGCGACCGAAGCGCCCTGGACCGTCGGGTTGCCGGCTTTCGGCTGATCGCCGCCGACCATCAACACGTCATTGAACGTGACTTTGCTCTCCTCGGCTGAACCGAGAACGTCGCGCTCGACCTGAAGACGATCTCCAACGGCCACGCGGTACTGCTTCCCACCGGAACGAATGATGGCGTACACGACAATCCTCCAAAGAAAAGTGCTGCTGGGACCGGGTTCAACTGCTTGATAGGGAAAGGAATTCCCTGATTCTAACTCCGGCCCGCCCCGGGCGCGGAAGCGGGCACGGGCGCGGGCACGGGTTGAGGGCGAAAAAAGAAAGGCGGCCGAAGCCGCCTTTCTTTCATACGATGCGAGAAAAACTTAGAAGCGGAAGCGTGCGCCGAGCTGGGCGAGGCGCTGTTCGCCCTGGCCGGTGTCGCCGGCGAAGACGGTCGGCTCCCAGACGCCCGGGGAGGTCTGGACGAAGCGCGTGCCGTTCTTCGAGTTGAGCAGGTTGAAGATCTCGCCGATGAGCTCGATGCCCATGTTCGTGCCGAAGCGGAATTCCTTCGAGACGCGGATGTCGAGCTGCGAGAAGTCGTCGCCGCGCTCGGTGTTCACGTGCGAGGCGTTGACGAGCTTGTTCTTGTACCCGAAGTTGTTGGTCGGGTTGCCGACGGCGAAGCTCGAGAACGGAGTCGCGGAGCGGTAGCGAAGGATGCCGGACAGGTTGATGCCGAGCGGAGCGTGATACAGCGTGCTGATCGTGACGCGATGGCGGGCGTCGGTGAAGAGCGGACCGAAGTTCGCGCCGTCGTTGTAGTCGAGCGGGTTGACGAGCGTGTTCGCCTCCGCATCCGGCTGCGTACCGCCATCCCACAGACGGAACTCGTCCGCGCCCGTGAGCACGTTTCCTTCCGCCTCGGACCACGTGTAGAAGCCCTGCGCTTCGAACATGGTCGAGCGCGCGTGGAAGCCGACGTTGAAGCCCTTGTACTCGGCTTCGCCGTCACCCGTCCAGACGCGGATGTTGCCCGAAGTACCGGCGCCGAGGATGCGCGTGCCGCCGATGTTCGGATTCGCGCGGAAGCGGAACGGAATGTTCTCGTACTTGATGTTCACGGCCTCGAAGTTCAGGCCGAGGGAGTTGTTGACTTCCCACGAATAGCCGAGCGAGAGCTGCGTCGACTGCGGCGTTTCCCACGACTTCTGGGCGATGTTGTTCGGCACCGCCGCTTCGCCGCCCTGGTTCGGCGGAAGTGGCTGGCCCGGACGGAAGAACGAGCCGTCGGCATTGCGGATGCCGGTCGGGTTCTCGTTCACGTAGACGGTGCCGAACGTCGACTGCACGGCGGCCGCGGGGAAGAGGCTCGTGGCGTTGGTGTACGGGAAGTCGTAGTAGATGCCGTATCCGCCACGGACGATGTGCTTGCCGTTGCCCTTCAGGTCATAGCTGAAGCCGAGACGCGGAGCGAAGTTGTCGTCGTCGTCTTCGAGCTGGTCGGCATCGCCGTTGGCGAACGACTTGAGCCACGGAATGTCCGGATGCGCCGCGGCCGCGGCTTTGTAGAGCGGGAGCAGCGGGTTCGTGCGCTGATCGAGATCGAAGCCGGTCCACTTGTCGTAGCGGAGGCCGAGGTTCAGGGTCAGCTGGTCGCTGAAGTGGAGATCGTCCTGGCCGTAGAAGCTGTATTGATCGACGGGCGTCTGATCGCCGAAAAATCCGCCGTTGATCGTGATCGCGCGGACCGGCGAGTTGGGGCTGTCTTCGAGCATGTCGTAGCGGCCCGTGGTGCCGGTGGTGAAGTCGCCGCCGAGGATCGGCTCGTGGATGTAGTTCGCGCCGATCTTGAAGTCGTGGCGGCGTCCGCCGAGGTTCGAGGACCAGCTGAAGTCATCCTTGAACTGCGACTTCTCCTGCACGGTCGTCTGCGGCGTGTTGACGTTCTGGCCGGACTGCACGCCCGACGGGAAGTAGAAGTTCGGATCGTTCGAGTCGGCCGTGATGGCGTTGTTGAAACGCGTCCACTGGTAGACGAACTCGTTCAGCTTGTCGCCGCCGATGGTCCAGGAGTGGTTGGCGAGCACGGACTTGTAGTCGTTGGAGATCGTGCCCCAGCCGGTCGGCGCGACGTAGGAGAACGCGGCGTACTTGTCGCTGTTTTTCTGATAGCCGTAGCGGACCTGGAGGAACTGCTTCGCGGTCGCGTTCAAGCTGAGCTTGGCCGTTCCCAGTTCGTCCTGGAACGGAACGCCCTGCGAGGTGCCGTCGAGCGACGGGAAGATGCCGCCGGTGTCGAACGTGGTGGTCGTGGTGCGGTCGAGCTTCTCGTAGGTGCCGAAGAAGTGAGCCTTGTCGCGGATGATCGGACCGCCGAGGGAGCCGCCGTACTGCTTGCGCTCGTACGCGCCCTTGTCGGCGCCGGCCTGCTCTTCGGTCTCGGTCTTTTCGTTGAGGCTCTTGTCGCGGAAGAATCCGTAGACGCTGCCGGAGAGATCGTTGGTGCCGGTCTTGGTGACGACGCTCAACACGCCGCCGGACGAGCGTCCGAACTCGGCCTTGTACTGCATCGTCTGGATCTTGAATTCCTGAACGGCCTCGAGGTTGAAGTTCTGCAGCGCGCCGCCGATCGTGTCGTCGGTGTTGTCGCCGCCGTCAATCAAGTAGTTGACGTTTCGGCCGCTGCCGCCGTTGAGGGCGACGGTGAGCTGACCCGGCTTGGTCGGGTCGGCGTTGACGGACAGCGTCGTGCCGGGTGCGAGCGAGGCCAGGTTCGCGAACTGCCGGCCGTTGAGCGGCAGGTTCTCGAGCTCGTTCTGGCTGACGACCGTGCCGATCGCCGGCTCGGTCGCGACGAGCGGTGCGTCCGCCGTCACGGTGATGGCTTCCGTCACCGACGCCTGCTTGAGCGTCACTTCGAGCTCACGCTCGGTGGCGACGTTCAGCACGACGCCTTCCGTCGTTACGGTCGCGAAACCCGAAAGCTCCGCGGCCACGTTGTACGTGCCGACCGGCAGCGACGGGAACCGATAGCTGCCGTCGGCGGCCGTCACGGTGGTGCGGACCAAACCGGTGGCCGTGTTGGTGGCAGTCACCGTCACGCCGGGTACTGCTGCTCCCTGCTGATCAACGACGCGGCCTGACAGCGAAGCGCTGCCGGACTGCGCGAAGGCCAGCGTGGGAACGATGAGAACAATCGCCAAAGCGATTGTGAACCAGGTAAATCTGCTCTTCATTCGTCACCGTCCTTGAATATTGGTGCTGTTGAAATTCGGGGTTGTCCGAAGAATTTGCTCAATCATACGAGCAAACTCGCGCGAGGTTCAATCGCCAATTCATCCAGTTTTTTCTTGATTTTCCGCGTATTCGGATTTTTGGACGCAAAAATTCAGCGGAGTGTATTTTCTAGCGCCGCAACTGCGCCAGCATCCCCTTCGCGGCCTCCCGCTGCCGCGCGAACGCGGGATCGTTTGCCGAGCGTGCGATGAAATTTCGATACTCCGTTGCCGCGGCGTCGAGGTTGCCGCCGAGCTGCAACGCCACGGCGCGATTGAGCCGCGCCTCGTGATACTCGGGCGCGAGCTGCAGGGCGCGATCGAAATTCGCGACGGCGTCGGCGAAGCGATTGCGATCGACATTCAGCGCGCCGAGGCCGTTGAAGGGATCGGGATAGTTCGGCGCGAGCGCGATGGCGCGGCGGAACGCGGCTTCCGCGTCGTCGTTGCGTCCCATCGCCCGCGCGGCGTTGCCGATGTTGTTGTGCACGCGCGCGTTTCGCGGATCGATGGCCACCGCTTTCTGAAACTCGCCGAGCGCCAGCATCGGCTTGCCCTCGGCCGAGTTGATGATGCCGAGGACGTTGTGCGCGTCGGCGTTCTTGTCGTCGCGGCGCAGCGCCTCGCGCACCGCTTCGCCGGCGTGGCGAAGATCGCCCGCTTCCTGAAACGCGGCGGCGAGGTTGTACCAGGCCTGCGCGTCGTTGGGCGCGAAGGCGATCGCGTCGCGGAACAACTCGATCGCGCGCTGCGGCCGTCCGCGCAAGCGCTCCACTTTCGCGAGCGACATGCGGAAGACCGGATTCTCCGGATCGCGCTGCACGATGTCTTCGAGGAGCGGCCCCGCAGTGTCGTAGTTCTTCGCCGTCGTCGCCCAGGTCGCCTCTTCGAATTTGCGGAAGAGCGGGACCATGATTTTCGGATCGGGCTTCGGACCGCTGCGGCTCGCGGGCATGCCGCCGACGTAGCCGAGGCTGGCGAGCTTCGCCATCGTCTCCGCGTCGGGCGTCGTCGACGGCGCCGGCTTCGAGGCGGTCGTGGTGAGCGACGCGAGCGCGGTGGAGAGCGCGCGCATCGTGCGGCGGTCTTCGCTGTAGATGTTTTTCGATTCGCGCGGATCGCCGGCAAGATCGTAGAGCTCGGGCGCGGGCGAGGAGATGTATTTATGGTTGCCGCGACGCAGCGCGGAGAGACCGCTCCAGCCGAAGACGGTCGGGTATTCGGTTTCGGCGTAGACGTCGGCGGGGGGCGGTTCTTTTTTGTCGCGCAGGGATGGGGTCAGGTCGCGGCCGTCGGGCGGGCTGAAGCCCGCCGCTCCACAGAGTGCGGCGACGGTCGGGGCGATGTCCGTCAAACTCACGGGCGTTTTGACGACCTGGGGGTCGAGGCCGGGGGCGGCGAGGATCATGGGGACGCGCAGCGAAGGCTCGTAGAGCAGCAGGCCGTGCGTCAGTTCGCCGTGCTCGCCTAACGCTTCGCCGTGATCGCCGGCGATGACGATGATCGTGTTCGCGCGATCGACCGCGCCTAACAGACGCTGCACCTGCTGGTCGACGAATGCGATCTCGCCGTCGTAGCTCGGCACGTACGGCGCGTGGGCGTCGTAGAGATGGACCCACGCAAAGTACGGACGGGCGTCGCCCTGGCCGAGCCACGCCAGCGCGCGATCGACGACCGCGTCGCCGCGTCGCTCCGCTTCGAGATGATCGCCGAGCGTCGGATCGCGCGGGATCTCGTCGTCGTAGACGTCGAAGCCGCGATTGAGTCCGAAGCGGTGATCGAGGACGAACGCGCCGATGAACGCCGCGGTGCGGTAGCCGTTCGAAGAGAGGAGCGTGGCCAGCGTCGGACGATCCGCGGGAAACGAGCCCGCGCCGTTGTTGCGCACGCCGTGATGCAGCGGGAGCATGCCGGAGAGGATCGTGGAGTGCGAAGGAAGCGTGAGCGGCACCGCGCTCTCGGCGTTGTCGAAGCGAACGCCTTCGTTAGCCAGGCGCGTGAGGTTCGGAGTGAGAGGGCCGATGCGGTCGGCGCGGAAGGTGTCGAGCGTGATCAGAAGGACGTTGTATTTCGGCTGTTCGCGTTTGCAGGCAAAGCAGAAAGCAAAAAGCAGAAAGCAGAAATGGAGCGCGCGTTTCACAGCGGGATGTTGCCGTGTTTTTTGGGGGGATTTTTATCGCGCTTGTTTCTCAGCATGGCGAAGGCGGTGATCAGTTTCCGGCGCGTGAAGCGCGGCTCGATGATCTCGTCGATGTATCCGCGCTCGGCGGCGATGTAGGGGTTCGCGAATTTCTCTTTGTACTCGGCGACTTTTTCTTCGCGGTTCTGCGCGCCGCGATAAAGGATGTTCACCGCGCCTTCGGCTCCCATCACCGCGATCTCGGCGGTCGGGTAGGCGTAGTTCATGTCGGCGCGGATGTGCTTCGAGTTCATCACGCAATACGCGCCGCCGTACGCTTTTCTCGTGATGACCGTGATCTTCGGCACCGTGGCCTCGGCCAAGGCATACAGCAGCTTCGCGCCGTGCACGATGATCCCGCCGTACTCCTGGCCTGTCCCGGGCAAAAATCCCGGCACGTCTTCGAGGACGAGGAGCGGGATGTTGAAGGCGTCGCAGAAGCGGACGAAGCGCGCGCCCTTGCGCGAGGCGTCGATGTCGAGCACGCCCGCGAGAAATGCCGGCTGGTTCGCAACGACGCCGACGGATTGGCCGTTGAGGCGCAGGAAGCCGACGACGATGTTGCGGGCGTAGTGCTGGTGCACTTCGAGGAAGTGCCCTTCGTCGGCGATCGTCTTGATCAGCTCGCGCATCTCGTACGGCTGATTCGGATTCTCCGGAATGAACGCGTCGAGCGCGTCGTCGACGCGGTTGACGTCGTCGTGCGTCGCGACATGCGGCGCTTCTTCGAGATTGTTCGACGGCATGAACGAGAGCAGCTCGCGGATGAGGGCGATGCAGTCTTCGTCCGACTCGGTTGCAAAGTGCGCGACGCCGGAGACCTGGTTGTGCGTCTCCGCGCCGCCGAGTTTTTCCTTCGTCACTTCCTCGTGCGTCACGGTGCGGATGACGTCGGGACCGGTGACGAACATGTACGAGGTCTTCTTCACCATCAGGATGAAGTCGGTGATGGCGGGCGAATACACGGCGCCGCCGGCGCAGGGGCCCATGATCGCGGAGATCTGCGGGATGACCCCCGAGGCGAGCGTGTTGCGAAGGAAGATATCGGCGTAGCCGCCTAACGAGACGACGCCTTCCTGAATGCGCGCGCCGCCGGAGTCGTTGAGGCCGACCAGCGGCGCGCCGTTCTTCATGGCCAGGTCCATGATCTTCACGATCTTCGCGGCGTGCGTTTCGCTGAGCGAGCCGCCGAAGACGGTGAAGTCCTGGGCGAAGGCGTAGACGAGCCGGCCCTGAACCGTGCCGTAGCCGGTGACGACGCCGTCGCCGGGAACGCGCTGTTTGTCCATGCCGAAGTCGATCGAGCGATGGACGACGAGTTGATCGAGCTCCTGGAACGAGCCGGGATCGAAGAGCAACGCGATGCGCTCGCGCGCGGTGAGCTTGCCTTCGTTGTGCTGGCGGTCGATGCGGGCCTGTCCGCCGCCGAGCTCACTTTGTTGTTTGCGGCGTTCCAGCTCGTCGAGCTTCACAGCAGGTAGCCCTTCTCCGTGGCAATCCTGCGCATTTCTTCTTCGATCTGGTGACCGGTGGCGCGCTCGCCGAGACGCTGCCGCGCTTCGTGCTCGATCGCGTCGATGGCGGCGAAGTTCTCTTCCAGCGCTTTCGCGACCACGATGATCCCCGCCTCGGCGTCCCGAAACTCGACGAGGCCGCGGTCCTCAAGGCGATTGACGATGGCGCGGGCGAGAAACTCGATCCGCTTTCCGGTGCCGCTCACGCGCCGCATTAAAGCATCATCTCCGCGCCGAAGGAACCGCCGCCGTACGGATACCAAATGGTTTCGTCCGACACGGCATCGATCCGCGTCACGCGTACGGTTGCGGGGTAGGCACGCGTGCCTTCGTCGACAAGCACGCGCAGCGTCAAATCTTCGATCGGCGCGAGGAGCGCGACGGCGACGGGACGGTCGGGCTCGATCTCTTTCACGTCGCAGCGGATTCGCAAGTTGAGCGGCATGCGCACGGGACGCACGCGATAGCTGGGGCGATACCAGTTCGGCCACTCGTCCCGCGCTTCGATGATGTCGTGTCCCCTGCCGTCAATGCCGCCGGCGACTTGGAGCAGCTCGACGTTCGGCGGGGCGAGGCCGACGAGGGATGGGAGGAGGGCGGCGGTGACGTTCCTCGCAAGGACGAGACGGGGTGGAGCCTCGCGCTCGTGCTGTTCGGCGCGGCTCAGTGCCTGGGCGATGCGGCGGAAGTCGCCGAGTCGTCGAGTCGTCGAGTCGACGAGGGCGCGGAGGGGGCCATTCACGAACGAGGCATGCACACGTGAGGTCTCTTCACTCCAGGTGCGGCCGTCGCATTCGTGTTCTGCAATTCCTTCACTGACGATCAATCGCTCGAACTGCCCGAGCTCCCGAAGCTCGCGCACAACTTCCATCACCCTCGACGACTCGACGACTCGACGACTCGACGACTCCTCCGGCGCGCACGTAAACAACTCCCCTTCTTCAACCGCCACCCCGCTCTCGCTCACGCGAATAAGCGTGCCGTTCTCCCAGCGCACGACGGATCCGCGTTTGCGATAAATCATCGGAACAACGTCATCATCACCGGCGCGTACGAGCCGACGATGAGCTCCTGTCCTTCGCGCGAGCAGACGACGCCGGGATAGCGAAGCGGCTCGCCTTCGGCTCCGAGAAGCGCGCGGGCGACGTCTTCGCGCGAGGCGCGGATCTCGAAGGGCGGGAGGCGGCGGCCGGCGTGGTTCGCGGCGGCGACGCGCAAGGTGACGGTTTGGGTGAGGGGTTCGTAGGAACCGCCGGCGACGAGAAGGATTTCGATCGAGTCGGGGTGGAGAGCGGGCGTCCCGCCCGCCCCCGGTGGGCGGGCGGGACGCCCGCTCTCCACCTGCGCGACAAGATTCGTCATACGCAGGAGGGGGACGTCGCGAAACGTCTCGCGGCGCATGCGCAGTGGGACGTCGACATGCAGCCACGGCGGCCATTCGATCGGGGCGTGGTCGTGCTCCGCCGCGTGCCCGATGGCCTCGTGCAGCAGCACGGCGGCGGAGCCGTTGCGCCAGATCATCGGAATGCCGCGATAGTCGACCGCGTCGCCCTCCGGTTCGACGGACGCGATCGCGCGCAGCAACTCGTAATCCTCTTGCGCGTGCTCGGGCGAGGTCACGACCGACAGTCCGCGCAGGCCGATCGTCATCGTCGATGCGACTTCGTCGCTGCTCGCGGTGGCGACGAGACGCACGCGCGCATCGCGCGGCATCACGTCGTGCATCCGCGCGAGCTCGCGTTCGCAAACGGCGACGAGCGCGTCGTCGCGAACATCGCTGGCGAGAATCCCCTGCTCGTCTTCGATCGCTTCGCCGTGCGAGAGGCGGCGCTCGACGAGACGGCCGCGCAGCCAGAGCTCGTCGTGCGTTGCGATGCGGAAGGGATCCGTCAATTCAGCTCGTACGAGAAGTTTTTCGAGCCGGCGTCGTAGCGCACGACGAGGCGGTGCGCGGTCCCGGGCTGGAAACGGAACGGCAGCGTCTTGTGCTCGTTGATGTTCAGCGCCGGCACGGTAATGAGGATATCGACGTCGGCGTTTTTCGCGGTGAACTCGTGGGTGACGTTGACCGGCCTCGGGAGGTTCGCGGTCCGGCGGAGGAAACCGCCTTTCCGCACGGTAAACAGCGGCTCGTTCGCCACCACGTCGGCGCCGGCGCGGACGATGATCCGGCCGTCCGTGAAGGGATGCGTGAACGTCGTAGTGAGCTGCGCCGGCGTGCTGGGAACGGCCGGCGCCGCGGTCTGCGTCGTCGTGGTTTGCGCGGGCCTGGTCGTGCTCGCGGTCTGCGCCGGCAGGCGCTGTGTCGTTCTCGACGCCGCGCGCGCGGCATCGAGCTTCTGCTGCTCCTGCTGCGCGAGCCTCAGGTAGTCGCCGGTCTCGATCGAACCGGGATTGATGTCGAACGACTCCTGAAACTTCTGAATCGCCTGCGGGAACTGCTTCGCGTTGAAGAACGCCACGCCTTCGTCGAACTTCGCCTTCGCCTGCCCGACCTGCTGCTTCGTCAGCTCGTCGCGCAGCTTCATGGCGTTGAGGCGCTCGAGCATCGACTGTACGTACGGCGACTTCGGCGCGAGCTGCGAGAGCTCTTCGAATTTCGGATAGGCGTCGGTGACGCGTCCGCGCGCGAGGAGGCTGTTCGCCTCGCCGCGCAGCTGGCGCATCAGCGCCGCTTTTGCCCACGCGTTCATGTCCGCCGGCGGTCCTGCCGCGCTCTTGCTCCGCACCGCGGCAACGGCGGCGATCAGGCCGGCGACGAGGATGGCGATGATGCCGAAGAAGATTGCCGGCGGAACGCGCTGACGCCAGAGCGGCATCGCGCGCACGTTCGTCAGCGTGGTGCGCAGCTGCTTCGAGACCGGCGTCTTCGGCACGGCCGGCGCGGCGGGAGCCGGGGCAGGCGCGGGAGGCACGACCGCGGGACGCGTGTTGAGGCCCGGTCCCGACGCTTCCTGCGCCTGCGGGAACGGGATGTCGACGGTCGGCATCGCCGGGCGATGATGATCGGCGCGCGTCACCATCGTCACTTCTTCGAGCACCGGATCGCGCACGGCCGACGGCCGTTCGCCGCGCAGCACGGCGCGCAATGCCGCGGCGAGATCGCGCCCGCGCTGATAGCGCTTGGCCGGATCTTTCGCCAGGCAGTGCGAGACCACTTCCGAGAATCCCTCGGGGATGGTCGGATTGATCTCGTGCAGCGGCGGGAAGGCCTCGTGCACGATCTTGTACGAGATCGACGTCAGCGAGTCGCCGCCGAACGGCTTGCGGCGGGTGAGGCATTCGTATAGGCAGATGCCTAACGAAAAGATGTCCGTGCGGCCGTCGACCGGCGCGCCTTTGATCTGCTCCGGCGCCATGTAGTTCGGCGTGCCGAGGAACTGGCCGGTGGTGGTGAGATTCGCGGTGCCGCTGGCGATCTTGGCGATGCCGAAGTCGGTGATCTTCGCCCGGTTGCCTTCGATGAGGATGATGTTCGCGGGCTTCACGTCGCGGTGGACGATGCCTTTCGAATGCGCGAAGTCGAGCGCGTCCGCCACCTGGGCCACGAGGTCGCCGATCTGCTCGAACGAAAGCGCGCGCCCCTGCGCGAGCACTTCCTTCAGATTGTTGCCTTCGACATACTCCATGGCGATGAACGACGTGCCGCCGGCGTCGTCCTGCCCGATGTCGTGCACCGTGACGATGGCGGGATGATTGAGGATGCCGGCGGCCTGCGCCTCGCGGACGAAACGCTGCTGAAATTCTTTCGTTTCTTCGTCGTCGGCGTGTGCGCTGACGCGGATGGTCTTCAGCGCGACGAGGCGCCCGATGACCGGATCCTTGGCGAGATAGACGACACCCATCGCCCCTTTGCCCAGCTCACGAACCACCTCGTAGCGACCGAGCTTCAAGAGGCTTTTCTCTCCGGAATCTTTGCGGCCGACAGCCTCAGCCACAGGGTCTGCGCCCATGAATCATGAATCATACGCGTGAACTCGGGCGTCGCCGGATTTTAAATTATGATGTCCGCCCTGTTTTGAAATCCCTTACGGAGTCGAGCTCATGAAGGTTTATTCGGGTTCCGAGATCCGCAACATCGCCGTCGTCGGACACAATGACACCGGCAAGACCACGCTCGTTTCGCAGTTGCTGTTCAACGCGGGCGCGCAGACGCGGATGGGTCGCGTCGAAGACGGGACGACCATCACGGATTTCGATCCCGATGAGATCGAGCGCAAGCACTCCATCTCCTCGGCGGTGGCCTTCGTCGAATGGAAAGACACGAAGGTCAATCTCCTCGACGCGCCGGGCTTCGGCATCTTCATCATGGAAGCGAAGGCGGCGATGCGCGTGGCCGACTCGACGGTGATCGTCGTCAGCGGCGTGACGGGTGTCGAAGTGACGACGGAAAAGGTCTGGAAGTTCGCGGACGAGTTTCACCTCCCGCGCGCGATCGTCGTCAACAAGCTCGATCGCGAGCGGGCGTCGTTCGCGCGCACGCTCGAGGCGCTGCAGAAGAAGTTCGGCAAGAACGTCGTGCCGATCCAGCTGCCGATCGGCGACGAGAAAGACTTCCACGGCATCATCGACCTCGTCGGGATGAAGGCGTACACGTACGGCACCGACGGCTCCGGCAAGTTCGAGGCGACGGACATTCCGGCGGATCTCAAGAGCGAAGCGGATGAGTGGCGCGAGAAGCTGATCGAGAAAGTCGCCGAAGGCGACGACACGCTGATGGAGAAGTTCTTCGAACAGGGCGGGCTGTCGCAGGAAGAGCTGATCGACGGCCTGAAGCGCGAGATCGCGCATCATCAGATTTATCCGGTGCTGCTCTCGTCGGCGTCGCACAACATCGGCGGACATCCGGTGCTCGATGCGTTCGTGTCGCTGATGCCGGCGGCCGATGAAGCGAAGACGGTCGACGGAAAGGACCGCAAGGGAGAGCCGATCACGTTCGATCGCCGGGCCGAGGCGTTCTCATCGGCGCTCGTGTTCAAAACATTCTCCGATCCGTTCTCGGGACGCGTGTCGCTGTTCCGCGTCTACTCCGGCACGGTGAAATCCGATACGGCGTACTGGAACACGTCGCGCGATCACGAAGAGCGGATCGGCAAGCTGCAGCTGCTGCAGGGCAAGCAGCAGCTCCCGGTCTCGGAGCTGCGCGCGGGCGACATCGGCGCGGTGGCGAAACTGAAGGACACGTACACCGGCGACACGATCGCGGCGAAGGATCATCAGATCACGCTCGACTTCGTTCGCTATCCGGAGGCGGCGATCTCGTTTTCCGTGGAGCCGAAAGCGCGCGGCGACGAGGACAAGCTCGGCGCGGCCATCCACCGCATCATCGAAGAAGATCCGACGATCAAATTCGAGCGCGACCCGATGACGAAGGAGTTCCTGATCAGCGGTCAGGGCCAGCTGCACGTCGAGATCGTCGTGGCCAAGCTGAAGAAGAAATACAACGTCGACGTGGTGCTGCATCCGCCGAAGGTTCCGTATCGCGAGACGATCACGAAGCCGGCCGATGCGCACGGGCGGCATAAGAAGCAGTCGGGCGGCCACGGCCAGTTCGCGGACTGCAAGATCACGATGGAGCCGCTGACACGCGGCGCGGAGTTCGAGTTCGTCGACGAGATCTTCGGCGGCGCGATTCCGCGGCAGTACATCCCGGCGGTGGAGAAGGGCATCCAGGACGCGCGGCTGAAGGGCTACCTCGCGGGCTTCCCGGTCGTCGATTTCCGCGTGCGTTTGAAGGACGGGCAGTATCACGACGTCGACTCGTCGGAAATGGCGTTCAAGATCGCCGGCTCGCTGGCGTTCCAGGACGCGATGGAGAAGGCCAGGCCGACGCTGCTCGAGCCGATCTTCCACGTCGACATCACCGCGCCGAGCGAGTACGTCGGCGACATCATGGGCGACCTGAACTCGCGCCGCGGACGCGTCGAAGGCGTCGACGCGGAAGAAGAGACGCAGGTGATCCACGCCCGCGTTCCGCTCGCGGAGATGCTGACCTACGGCTCCACGCTGCGCTCGATCACGCAGGGCCGCGGCAGCTTCCACATGGAGTACTCGCACTACGAAGAAGTGCCGAAGCAGCTCCAGGAAAAGATCATCACCGAGGCGAAGAAGGCCAAGGAAGCGCAGGCGGCGGCGCATTAGGATCGCGCGGCTCTCGCCGCGCTCGCAGAGGGCAGCATGCTCGCGGCGAGGGGGCTCGTTCGCGACGGGCGCGTCTCCGGCAGCGCTCGGGACTGCGTCATTCGCCGCTACCGCATCCATAAAAAAAGACCTAGATTAAGGGGATGAAATCCACATCTCCTGCGGTCTCGGTTCTCGTTCTTTTCACCGTTCTCGCGTTTTCCGGTGCAGCGAACGCTCAAGTCACCCAATCCGCACCGTCCAATTGGGCTCTGGACCGGATCGATCAGCGCACCGGTCCCTGGAACAACAGCTATACCTACACGACGACCGGCGCCGGTGTGCACATTTACATCATCGACTCCGGGATCCGGCTCGATCACACCGAGTTCGCGGGACGACTGACCGTCAATGCGGACTATGTGGCACCGGGAGACAACGGCGCCGACTGTTACGGCCACGGCACTGCCGTTGCGGGAATTGCGGCCGGATCGACGTACGGCGTTGCGAAGGGAGCGCAGATCCATGTCCTTCGAGTCGCGGATTGCAATCCTCTCGACGAGCCCGACAAAACTCCTGAGATCAATCGAGTCATTCAAGCACTCGGCTGGATTCGCTGGAACCACGTCAAGCCCGCCGTGGTCAACATCAGCAGCAACTATGACGTCTCCCTCAACCCGTCGTGCAACCTCCCCTGCACGCCGCCGAACTGCCCTGGCTGCGCCCTGGAGAGTGCCATCACCGACGTCCTGAACGCGGGCGTATCGGTGGTCGTTTCGGCAGGCAATTTCCCCGGACCTGTGGGCGAAAAGTGGCAGCTCCAGCGTTGCACGGGTGTTCCTGACTGCCGATGCGACTGGTACTACGGCTGCGCCGATCCCCGCATGGTCACTGCCGGCAATTTGCCGCCTGAGATTCCGGGAGTGATCACGGTCGGCGCGGCGGACCGCCTCGGGATGAGTCAAGGCGGATTCTGGGACCGGCGCCTGGTCAACACGCATTGGGGTGTGGACGTCTACGCGCCGGGCAACTATCTCCAGACCGCGTCCATTCAGAGCTCGACTGCGACTCAGCTGTTCTCCGCGACATCCGCAGCGGCGCCCGTGGTGACGGGGGTCGTCGCCCGCTATCTGCAGTCGCACCCGACGGCAACACCGGTGCAGGTGCGAAGCTGGATCAAGGGCAACGCCACGACGCAGACTGTCAGCAAGTGTCCGGCATGGGAAGCGGGGATGGTCTACATTTCGCCAACCGACTGATTAGAACCTCCACGTAATCCGCGCGATGTCCTGCTTCGCGTCGTCGGCGGCGGTGACGACGAACATCTTCTCGGTGGTGCCGTTCGGGGCGACGAGCTTGACGTTGTAGCTTCCGGGCTCGGCGAAGTCGTAGACCTCGTCCATCGAGTTGAACTGGCGCACCTGGCCGATCGGCAGGTCGTTCACGTAGACGAGGGCGTCGTCGGGCAGGACGTTGAAGATCACGCCGCGGCGCGCCCAGTAGCGCGACGCCGTCTGCACGCCGCCCGGTCCGCCGCTGATGGCGACGCGCGACGTGCCGGTCACGGGCTCGTTCGCGACGGGCGTGTTCTCCGGCAGCACCAGCGACGCTCCTGCGCCAGGCTCGCCGCCCGGAGCGGGGGCGGTAGGACGCTCTTTGCGCGCCGGGACGTGCGCGAGGATCGTGTCGTCGTCGCGATAGCGGAGGCCCGTGTACACGGCGAGCGCGGCGAGCGTCACCAGCACGAGGCCGATGAGGATCGGAATCCACCGCGGCATCGGCGCGGAGGTTTGTTCCGGTTCCTCTCCGTCAGGAAGTTGCTCCGTCATCGCTTTCCGCCTGCGCGCCGTCTTCGATCTCGGCGACGCCGTCGTCGGTCACCAGCGTCTCGTCTTCGTCATCGAGCTGTTCGTATTCGCGCTCGCGCTCGCGCAACAGCTGCTGCGCGCGCGGCTCGTCATCGGCCGTGACGAAGATCCGAATCTCCCCCATCGCGCCGAAGTTGATCGGCTCCATGTGGAACTTCACGTCCTCGATCTGCGCGGGAACGCCCTCCGCCTCGAGGAACCCCTGCAACAACCTCGCTTCGTCCTCGGTGCCGACGCTGGCGATCTCGACGAGTGTCGTGCCGTCCTCGGCGGTAATGGTGTTGGCGGATTCGTCAGGCATACCTTTACTCCTTACGCTACGAGAGTGATTCGACCGCTGTCGGCGGTCATTCTTCCAACCTTTGCATAGAACAGACCGCCTTCGGTCAGCCGCGCCTCCAGCACCGGCGCGCGCTCCGCTGAGATCGCAATCAGCAGCCCGCCCGACGTTTGCGCGTCACACATCAATGTGTACTCCGTCTCCGGAACCGACAAGCGGACGCGATCGCGGAAGGTCTTCGCATTGCGATTCGTCCCCTCGGGGCGGAAGCCGCGCGCGACCAACTCGCGCACGCCGTCCAGCACCGGCACCGCGCCGACATTGACCTCCGCGCCGAGGGACGCACCGGCGCACATCTCGAGCAGATGGCCGACGAGACCGTAGCCGGTGACGTCGGTGGCGGCGCTCGCGCCCGCGGCAACCATCGCCGCCGCCGCGTCGCGATTCAGCATCGTCATCCAGCGGATCGCTTCGTCGAGCGACGGCGGCTCGGGCTTGAAGAACTTCTTCAGCGTCGCGGCGCGATACGCGCTGACGAGAATGCCGTTGCCGATCGGCTTGGTGAGATACAGCAGATCGCCTTCGCGCGCGGTCGAGTTGCGCACGAGCTTGTCGACCGAAACGACACCGGTGACGACGAGTCCGTACTTCGGAACGTCGTCGATGATGGTGTGCCCGCCGGCGACGCTGAACCCCGCCTCGAGCGCTTTCTCCGCGCCGCCGCGCAGGATTTCCTGGAGTACGTCGAGCGGCAGGACGTCGGTGGGAAAACCGGCGATGGCCAGGCCGAGGATCGGCGTCGCGCCCATCGCGTAGACGTCGGAGATCGCGTTCGTCGCCGCGATCTGGCCGAAGAGATAGGGATCGTCGACGATCGGCGTGAAGAAATCGACCGTCTGCGCGATGGCGACGTCGCCGGCAATGCGGATCACCGCCGCGTCATCGCAGGTCGACGTTCCGACAAGAAGATCCCCGACCCCTTCAGTCGAGGGGAGTTTGGAAAGGATCGAGCGCAGGTCATCCTGACCCAGCTTGCACGCTCAACCGCCGGTGGTGGCGAATGAGGAAAGCGGGGGATGCCTTTGCAGGCCGTGCTTCACGCGCGCGATGTTATCGCGGGTGGAGCGGCGGGCTTTAGCCCGCCGGCTTAATGTTCGGCGGGCTGAAGCCCGCCGCTCCACCTAAAACCTCGGCCCGCGCGTGCTCGACGGCGGCGAGGATCTCCTGATACAGCTCGTACTTTGTGTTTTCGGAGAGCGCCGCCTCGCGGTTCACGATCTCAGCGATCTTCGTGGCGGTGTACGAGGCGGGCGGAAGGCGCTCGCCGGTATCGTGGAGCTGGTGGAACTGCGCCGTTACTTCATCCTGCAGCTTCTGCCGGAACGTGCCGTTGAAGACGTCGTCTTCGAGCGTCGCGTAGTCGATGTTCATTTCGCGGTGTAAGTCGTGACGACGTTCACGCCGTCGCGGGCGATCTTCGCGTCGACGCCGCGCTTCTTGAGAAACGCGCCGTAGGCATTCGCGAACACCGTCGCGCGATCGGGTGTCTCCCACTTCGTGCGCACTTCGACTTTTCCGTCGCGCCACACGGCGGCGCGGTCGTTGATCCAGCCGCGCGCGGCGTCGGCCCCGACGAGATAGCGCCAGTGGAACTCGCCGAGGTGCTCGACGGCGATCACATCGCCAGCTGGCTTCGTCGCATCGAACGCCTCGTGTTTCGAGGTCTTGGCGAAGTACTCCTCGGGGTGCAGGATCTCGCGCGTGGAGCGCGGCGGATTCGCGTGCACGGCGTCGAGCGCCTTCCAGCCGCCGCGCTTGTACGCGGTGACGACGAACTTCAGCCCGTCGAGATACGGGAACTTCAGCATCTCGGCGAAATAGCGCGGCGTGGAGGGATCGATCATCTGCTCCGCGCTCGCCGCATTCGTGACCATGCCGAGCAGCGACTCGTCTTTCAGCGCTTCATCGAGATCGACGCCGGCCTTCTTCAGCATGTGCGCGACCATGACCAGCACGGCCTCGCCTTCGAGGACGGAGTGGTAGGCCATCATCGCGTCGGTGTCTTTCATCAACACCTTCTCGCGCGGCCCGAGCTTGAAGTGCTGATCCTGCAGCGCGTGCGTCAGCTCGTGCACCATCACCGTCTCCTCGAGCACCTTCGGATCGGCGAGCTTGGCCGCCTCCGGCAGGTTCGGCAGCTGGTTGATGGAGACGTAGGTATGCGAGTGCGGGTCGTAGAACGCGAGGACCTGGGACTCGTAAAGCGCCAGCATGCGCGGGACGATCTCGGCGGGCTTGATGTCGACGAGCTGCAGCGAACGAAGCAGCGAGCCCCAGTCGTCGAGCGAGTAGGGAATCGACTTCTGCATCTGGTCGCGCAGGTGCGCGGCGAGCTCGGAGCGGTCGATGCGGACGTTCTTCACGTCGCTCGTGAATTTCCGGCCGCGGATCTCCTCCACCGCCTTCATCCCCGGAGTGAGCGGCGAAGCCTGCGCGCAGGCGGCGGCGAGAAGGAGAATCGCGAGGACGCGAGACGGGCGGGACAGGGTCATGCGCTTGCGGAACGGGGGGGACCGGCCGGCCATTCCGGAGGGCGGAGGGCGGAGGGCAGAGGGCGGAAGAAGTCAAGGAACTGTGGCGTCCGGCGTCTTTCTGCCATCTGCCCTCTGCCATCTGCCCTCCGGTTCTGTGTAGAATGCGCGGCGATTCAGTCCATGGAACGCGGCGACAGCGAGCGTATCGAGATCACGATCAGCAGCCGCTTCGAGAACATCGAACTGGTTCAAGTGATCGCGGAACACCTCTGCGAAAACGCAGGTGTCGACGAGGATGGGTCCCACTGGATTGGGATGGCGGTCCGCGAGGCGGTCGCGAACGCCATCAAACACGGCAACAAACTCGACGTGCGGAAGAAAGTGAACGCCACCTTCGAGCTGACCGGCCCGGAGCTGGAAATCACGATCTCCGACGAAGGAGAAGGGTTCGATCCCGCAAAGGTCGGGGATCCGCTCAATCCCCAGAACCTGATGAAAACGAGCGGCCGCGGCATCTTCTATATGAAGACGTTCATGGATCAGGTCCATTACTCGTTCCAGCCCGGCGGCGGTACGTCGCTGGTGATGACGAAGAACCTGACCAAAGGCAGCGGCATCGCCAGCACGAAAGCCTGAATTCGAAAGAAGGAGAGTCAACATGAAAGCCACTTCCCGATCCGCCGGCAACAATGTGGAGATCATCGCGCTGGAGGGAAAGATCACCATCGGCGCGGGAGACACGCAGCTGCGCGAGGTCATCACGAACTCGGTGAACTCGGGCAAGACGAACATCCTGCTCGACCTCAGCAAGGTCACGACGATCGATTCGTCCGGCATCGGCGAGCTGGTGGGCTCGTACACGACGGTGACGAACCGCGGCGGCAAGCTGAAACTGCTTCACCTCCCGGCGAAGCTGAACGAGCTGCTGCACGTGACGCAGCTGATCACGGTGTTCGAGGTCTACGAGAACGAGAACGAGGCGGTCGCCAGCTTCTGAGGTGGAGCGGCGGGCTTCAGCCCGCCGGCAATCGGTGGGCTGAAGCCCACCGCTCCACTAAGGCCGGCGACCCCTTCGCACCGGCACCGGCGGCGGCTGCGTGACTTCCGGCTGCGCCGCGCTGACCCAGCGCATCGGAATGGCGTTGGTGTAAACGGCCTCGTTGCGCTCCAGCCAAACCGAGAACAGCTCGTCGGCGCGCTTCGCGTCGGCGATCGCTTTTTCTTTTTCGGCGAGGTTGAGCAGATCGGCGAACGGCTTCGTGTCGCCGAGGAAATTCAGCTTCAGGCGAAGCGACGCCGGAAGACGCATGCGCGGGTCGCCGGCCCGCGTCTGGACCGCGAACGTCATCCGCGCGGAGCCGGTGAACGACTTCTTCTCGCCCGGCGCGATCGGGATCAGCCGCGGCAGCAGCATCTGTCCCGGCACTTCCGAGCCGATGTTGATGGTGATGGTCTGCGTCTCGGAGTCGTACGTCGTGACCGGAATGATGTCCGCGACGGCAATCGATTCCCCGCGCTGATTGGTGATCTCGTAGGTGATGGGGACCGGCGTTCCCGGCCGGATCTCCTCGGAGCGAATCTCGGCGTCGATCCGGACGGAGCTTTCCGTCCCGACGATCCGCCGCGGTTCATTCATATCGACCGGGGCGGTGCTGCAGGCTGCTGCGGACAGGAGTGCGAAAGCCGCGGGCCAACGGTTCACGTGGTTTCTCCTTGCTGTTGCTTGGAGAACCTCGCGAGCGTTGCCGAATATTGCTGCGGTTAAAACCCGCCCCGTCCGCGTCCGGCGCGTTGCGACGCGTCCACCGAGCCCGGATTCGCCTCGCGGCCCGACCAGCTGATCGGCACGGAGTTCAGGAAGATCGACTCGCTGCCTTCCATCCACTGGTTGAACAGCTCATCGGAGAGCTGCGCTTTCGACTGCGTCTGAATCAGCTGCGCGAACGGCGTGATCTCGCGGAGGATCGTGACCTTCACCTGCACGTACCGCGGCGCGTGGTTGCGCACGGCGCGCAACGCGGACGCGGTGAGCACCGGCACGGCTGATGCGCGGAGCACTTTCTTCTCGCCCGGCGCGATGAGGACCATGTGCGGCATGTTGCCGTCGACCGGGACTTCCGCGCCGATGGCCAGCGTGATCGTGCGCTCGTCTTCGTCGTAGGACGCGTCGCTCAGTTTGTCGGCGACGGCGACGGAGGTGCTGGTGAAGTTCTGGATTTGATAGGTGACGGAGATGGGGATGCCGGGGGAAACGTTGTCGCGCGTGAGCTGGGCATCGATGCGGACGTCGTCTTCGCGGCCGACCGCACGACGGGGATCGTTCATGTCGATGTCAGCCGCCGCTGCGGCCGTGGCGAGGAGAAATGTGCTGGCGGCGAGCGCCAGAAATGCGCTTTTCGGTTCCATGGCTCTTTCTCAATGAGTTCGACGGCCGTCCGGGTGCGTTTCCCGTCGTCGGTTTCCAGAAGAGCCGGAAGTGTGCCAGGTTATTTGCCGGGGTGTGACGCGCGTCACGCGGCGATCAGTCGATCTTCAACACCGCGAGGAACGCTTCCTGCGGAATCTCGACCTTGCCGACGCGCTTCATGCGCTTCTTTCCCTCTTTCTGCTTCTCGAGGAGTTTGCGCTTGCGCGAGATGTCGCCGCCGTAGCACTTCGCGAGAACGTTCTTGCGCAGCGCCTTCACCGTCTCGCGGGCGACGACGCGGTTACCGATGGCCGCTTGCAGGGCGACTTCGAACATCTGCCGCGGGATGAACTCTTTCATCTTCTCCACGAGCATCTTTCCGCGCGGGAAGGCCTTGTCTTTGTGCACGATCAGCGAGAGGGCATCGAGCGGCTCGCCGTTGACGAGGATGTCCATCTTCACGAGATCGCTCTCGCGGTAGCCGATGAACTGATAGTCGAGCGAGGCGTAGCCGCGCGAGATCGATTTCAGTTTGTCGAAGAAGTCGAGGATGACTTCATTGAGCGGCATTTCGTAGACGATCATCACGCGATTCGCCGCGACGTACTCGAGCTTCTTCTGCGTGCCGCGGCGGTCGATGGCCAGCGCGAGGATCGGACCGACGTATTCGTCGGTCGTCAGCATCGTCACTTCGAAGAACGGCTCCTCGATTTTTTCGATGTACGCCGGATCGGGCAGCTTCTGCGGGTTCTCGATTTCGATCCACTCGCCGTCGGTCTTCAGCACGCGATAGCGCACGCCGGGTGCGGTAGTCAGGAGCTCGAGATTGAACTCGCGCTCGAGGCGCTCCTGGATGATCTCCATGTGCAGGAGGCCGAGGAACCCGCAGCGGAAACCGAATCCGAGGGCCGCGGAGTTTTCGGGCTCGAAGGAGAACGACGAGTCGTTGAGCTTGAGCTTCGCGACGGCGTCGCGCAGGTTCTCGTACTCCTCGGTGATGATCGGGAAGAGGCCCGCGAACACCATCGGCTTCACTTCCTGGAAGCCCGGGAGCGGCTCCGGATTCTCCTTCGCCTGGGTGATGGTGTCGCCGATCTTCGCCTGGACGATGTCTTTGATGGTGGCGGAGAAGAAGCCGACCTCGCCGACGCCGAGGGAATCGATCGCCTTCGGCTTCGGCGTGTAGATGCCCATCTCCGTGATCTCGTACTCGCGCCCCGTCGACATGAACTTGATCTTCATGCCGCGGCGCATTTCGCCGTCGACGATGCGCACGAGACACATGACGCCGCGGTACGAGTCGTACCAGGAGTCGAACAGCATCGCGCGCAGCGGCGCGTCGACCTCGCCTTTCGGCGGCGGGATGTGCGTGATGATTTTCTCGAGGATCTCCTCGACGCCGATGCCGGCCTTCGCCGACGCGAGCACCGCATCGTGCGCGTCGAGCCCGATCACGTTCTCGATCTGCTCGCGCACGCGCTCCGGCTCGGCCGACGGGAGGTCGACTTTGTTGATGACCGGGAGGATGGCCAGGTCGTTGTCGATGGCGAGGTAGCTGTTCGCGAGCGTCTGGGCTTCGACGCCTTGGGTTGCGTCGACGACGAGCACCGCCCCCTCGCACGCGGCGAGGCTGCGCGAGACTTCGTAGCTGAAGTCGACGTGGCCCGGCGTGTCGATGAGGTTGAAGGTGTAGGTCTCACCGTTCTTCGCGGCATAGCGGAGCGTGACCGCGCGGGCCTTGATGGTGATCCCGCGCTCGCGCTCGAGATCCATGTCGTCGAGCATCTGCTCGTGCATCTCGCGCTGCTCGACGGCCCCGGTCATCTGCAGCAACCGGTCGGACAAGGTGGTCTTGCCGTGGTCGATGTGCGCGATGATCGAGAAGTTCCGGATGTACTGAGGCTCAGGCATTCGCGGGCCATCTAACACGAAGATCGCGAGTTGTCATCCCTCGCGCTTCCCGCTGAGGAGCGAAGAGAAGCTTCGGGTGGTGGTGATTTTGGCAGCGAAGTCGGGATCGATGGCCATCATCAGGCCGACGAACGCCCAGACCCAGGCGCCGATCTCGGCGAACTGTTTGATGTCTCCGGGAAGCTCGTAACCGTATCTCCTGGTGATCGCGAGAAACGCAACCGGCAGCACAGCCACAAAGACCGCGCGCATTGCGCGGACCACGGCGGCGAGAATGCCGCGCGGGGCAATCGCCGGCGGATCGTGCCGCGGCAGCGTGTCCCACGCGCCCTCGATCAAGGTCCACGCGGCGGCTTGCGCCTTGGCGGGCAGCACCTCGGACGAGTCGGCGCGAGGAACGAGCACGAGCTTCTTCAGACCGCGAATGCCTTCCGCGACCGCGGCGTAATGCTGCGCTGCCGCTGCATCGGCAATCGGATCGCCGCTGCGAAAGGTGGCGGGAAAATCACGGCGCAGGGTTTTGCTGGCGATGTCGAGATCGTAGAGGACGCGCCAACGCCGATCCCGGTCAGTGCGCCATTGGTCGCCGGCCATGAAGATGGCGGCGTCGAGAAGGTGGACGATGGCGACGGACTCCGGCGCGACGGTCCCCTGCCGCAGCTCAACCAGCCGGCTGACGACACGCGCCATGGACCCTTCTGAAAATGCCATCAGGGCGACGGCCGTCGCGCCGAGGAATGCGTAAATGCTCCCGAACTGGCGAACGTCGTACGGCGGGCCCTGAAACGCGAGACCCACGCCCATCGCGAGAAACACGGCGCCGAGAAAAATCGTGAGGAACGTGTACAACCGCGGCGGGACGAGGGATCTGCCGGATTTCGCCGCGTGTTGCGCAATGGAAATGAGAGCGGCGCCACCCACGAGCACTCCGATCACCGGGCCGAATGTTCCCCACCAGATGTCATCAACCACGCCGGCGAGAGGCTTCAGCGTGTGAAAGACCCAGCGCCCGAACACGTACAGCAGCACGGGAAGAATCAAGCAGACGATCACCAGAAGGAACGCCAGCAGACGTTCGGCTGGAATCATGATCGCCCGTCGCCAAAGATCCATCCTCGCCAGACTCATCGCGTGCGCGATGACGACCGGTCGATAGCGAGCATGAGTCGGCGGGACTCCGAGCCGCGCGCGGTACCGCTCGCGCGCAATGTCTCTGTATTTGCGCCTCAGTTCGCGCCGGTACCAATCGAATTTGCCGATGCCGTAATTATGCTCGCCACTGATGCCCACAATCCACGCACACCCGCTGGTTGACGACGAGATGCGCGATCACGACCGCGGCGAGCATGATCCCGGCGACGATGGCGGCGTTGAGGTGGAGCACCAGCACGGCGGGGATGGCGAGGGCGATGAGGGTGATGTAGACGAGCCAGATCAGGTTTCCGCCGCGGCGGGTTTTGGTGGAGCCGCAGTTGGGGCAGTCGGTCACGGGGCGCATGATATCGTCCCGCCCCGCATGGATTTAGGCATTCAAAACCGCGTGGCGATGGTGGCCGCGGCGAGCAAGGGGCTCGGGCGGGCGATTGCGGAGGCGTTGCAGGCGGAAGGCGCGCGGGTGTCGGGATTCGCGCGCTCGATCGAGGCGTGGAGCGAGGACATGCTCGCGGTGCAGGGCGACATCACGAAGCCGGAGGATCTGCAGCGCTGGTTCGAGGAGACGGTCGCGAGGTTCGGGCAGGTCGACATCCTCGTCACGAACACGGGCGGGCCGCCGGCGGCGCCGTTCCTTCAACTGAGCGAAGAACAGTGGAAGCTCGGCGTCGATTCGACTTTGATGAACGTCGTGCGTCTCTGCCGCCTCGTCATCCCCGACATGCAGCAGCGGAAGTGGGGGCGCATCCTGCATCTCACTTCGTTCGTCGCGAAGCAGCCGGTCGAGTTACTGACCGTCAGCTCCACGCTCCGCGCCGGGCTGTCCGCGCTCACGAAGACGCTCGCGGATCAGGTCGCGGGGGACGGCATTCTCGTCAACGCGATTCTGCCGGGGCATTTCCTCACCGACCGGCAGAAGCATCTCGGAGAGATCCGCGCGGAGCAGCAGGGCATCACGCTCGACGAGTATTTCGCGCGCACGCAGGCAACGATCCCGCTCCGACGCTACGGACGCGCGGACGAGCTGGCGAGCGTCGCGGCGTTCCTCTGCAGCGAGCGCGCGTCGTATCTCACCGGCGCGTCGATCCAGGTCGACGGCGGCTTGTACCGCGGCACGTTCTGATCCGCAGCTCAGCGGATGAGCGAGTCGAGCACGATGTCCATGAGCATGTGCGCGCCCCACGGAGACCAGACCGTCTTCGAGCGTTGTCTCACCCACGCGAACAGCACGCCCACCACGCAGATGACGATGCGCAGCCACAACGGAAACTGCGTGTGCGTGGCGGCCCACAGCACACTGGTCACGATCGCCGCCGGCCAGAAGCGGATCACGGCCGCGAGCGCCGTCAACAGAAATCCTCGGAAGATGAACTCCTCATAGAAGTTCGAGAAGAGATTGCCGGCGATGGACCAGGGGTCGGGCGGAACCCAGCCGATGGCGGCGCTCTGGCCGGCCGCGACAAACGCGGCAAGGGCGAGTGCAATCGCGCCGAGGGCGCCGAGGATTGCGAAGCGGACCGGGTGCTCGCCGCGTCCGAGCGCGATCGGCTCGAGGACACCGGCGCGCGCGAATGCCAGCCACGCGATCGCTGCCGCCACCGCCGCCAGCGTCGAATAGAGCAGCAGGTGGGGCAGGAACTTCCAGATGCCGGCATACGCCGGATGGCCTGCCGCACTCAAAACGCGGTCCCTCACGTACCAGGTCGGCCACAAGCCGATCGCGTAAACGGCGGCAGCCGCGGCGAGCAATGCAATCCGTGAGCGCCACGATGTGTACGTCATGTGTTCGTCCTAACGCTTCGCGTCGGCGCGCAGCCGCGACGCGGCACTCGCGTGCCACGTGTACGGGATCTGTTCCGTGTCGACCGGCAGGCGCCAGTGATCGGGATCTTCGTAGTCGTACGCCTTCGTCGGAAAGTTGAGCACCAGTGCGTCGGTCGTTCCGACGTTCTGCAGTCCGTGCCAGATGCCGGTCGGGAGCACGATGAATGTCGGGCGTGCATCGCCGACATGCAGCTCGGCGATTCGTCCGAACGTCGAGCTGTGCTCGCGGCCGTCGAACAGCACGACTTTCAAATGACCCTGATTCACGAACAGGCGATCGATCGATTTCGCGTGGCAGCTCCACGCGCCGATCGCGCCCGGATACAAGCGCGATTGATAGATGTGCACGACCGGCATTCCGGTCGGGTCCCATTCAGGGCGAAACGTTTCCGTGATCACGCCGTGGTCGCGCGGCACGTGCAGCACTTCGCGGACGACGACGCCTTCGAGGCCCGGTTGAACGCTGTGCCAATCACTCGTGACGACCTGCGGGTCTTTCTGGGCTCCGGGCAGCATCTTCCACTCCTTTGACTCGCTGCCATGCCTCGAGGCGCGCACCCGGCCGCCGCCACAGGACGGACAACCATTGCGAAGGATGCGCGATCAGGCGCAGGAGACGATCGATGAATGATGGCTCGACTGCCGTCCACTTTAACATCTCGAGGTCCGGCTCGGAGCGGATCCGCGCGAGCCACGCCGCCTGTTCATGACACGGCCGCCGGCGATAGACGTTCGTTCGCCACGCCGCCGGAAATTTGATCGCCGTCAGCCGCTCCACGAACGCGATCCTGCACCCCGCCTGTTCGATGCGATTCCACAGCTCGCCGTCGGGCGTCACCGTCAGCTCGCGATAGTCGCGCCATCCGCCGATGCGGTCGGTGATGCCGCGCCGATGCATGACCGAGGTCGGTGGTCTCCAGGCGCGGGGCGCAACCTGAATCCTGCCGCGCGGCGGAATCAGCGCGACGAGCGAATGCGCGAGATCCGCGCCGGCATCGAGCGCGGCGACGAGCGTGGCGAGATGGTGCGGCAACCAGAGATCGTCGTGGCCGAGGTAGGCGATGGACTCGCCCCGCGCCTGGCGCAGGCCTTCGTTGTTCGGGCCCGATTGATGGCCGGTGCGTGCGATGTTGATCCAGCGAACGCGCGGATCGTCGATCGCGCGCACGACCGCTTCGGAGTCATCCGTGCAGCCGTCGCCGATGACGAGCAGTTCGAAGTCGGTGAACGTTTGATCGAGCACGCTGCCGATCGAGTACGGCAGGACCGTGCTCCAGTTGTACGTCGGGATAATGACGGTGACGCGGGGCATCAGTCCCAGCTCGTGTCGTTCATCTTCGCCACGATTTTCGCGACCTCGATGTAGTCGGCGCCGTCGCCGAGCTGATTCAGCGACGCGGTGAAGAGCTGTTGCGTGAGCGCGAGCATCGGCGTCGACGCGTGCTGCTGATGCGCGAGCGACGCCGCGATGCGGATGTCTTTGTCGTGATGCACAAGCTTGAACACCAGCGGCCACTGGTGATCGCGGAGACGCATCGGCAGCAGATTCTCCGAGGCGTTCGAGCGGCCGCTGCCGGCGTTCGTGACTTCGAGGGCGGTCTTGATGTCGATGCCGAGCCGCTTCGCGAGCAGCAGGCACTCCGCGGTGATCCAGACCGTCGCGCCCATGATCGAGTTTGTGAGCACTTTGATCGCGTGACCGGCGCCGACGTCGCCGACGTGAATGATCGTCTTGCCGTTGAGGCGCAGCACGTCTTTCGCGCGGGCGAAGTTCTCCGCGCCGGCGCCGATCATGATCGTGAGCGTCGCGTTCTCCGCGCCGACGACCGCGCCGGTGACGGGCGCGTCGACAAAGTCCACGCCCTTCTCCGCGAGCCGCTTCGCCGTCTCGCGGCTCACGTTCGGGTCGCCGCTCGTCGCGTCGATCCACAGCGTGCCTTTGCGAACGTGCGGCAACAGCTGCTCGACGATCTCGTCCACCTCTTTGCTCGTGGGCAACATCGTGAGGATCACTTCCGCGTCCGCGCACTGCGCGAGGTTGGAGGCGAGCGTCGTCCCGTGCTCGCGGGCGTGCCGCTCCGCCTTCTCGCGCGTGCGATTCCAGACGGTGACGTCGTGTTCTTTCGAAAGGTGCCGCGCCATGGGATAGCCCATCGCGCCGAGGCCGATGAATGCGATTTTCATGAGCGGGGATGATAAAACGTTGCCCATGACCTTCGACGAAACCTACCGCGACGCGTACTCCTTCACCGATCCCGCGCTCGACGTCGGCTCCGTGCTGCGCGAGGGCTCGCCGGCCGCCGAACTGCCGGTGCGCATTCCGCTGCGGATGATGAACCGGCACGGGATGATCGCCGGGTCGACCGGCACCGGGAAGACGCGCACGCTGCAGCTCATCGCCGAGGGGCTGTCGCGCGCGGGCGTGCCGGTGTTTCTCGCGGATGTTAAGGGCGATCTCGCGGGGATGTGTCTTCCGGGCGAGTCGAACGAGCGCCTGAACGCGCGGCGCAAGTTTCCGCCCGAGGCGTTCCCGGTCGAGTTCTTCAGCCTCACCGGAAATCGCGGCATTCAAATCCGCGCCACGGTCACGTCCTTCGGCCCCGTCCTCCTCGGCAAGGTGCTCGATCTCACCGACGTGCAGCAGAGCGTCCTGGCGATGGTCTTCAAGTATTGCGATGACCGGCGCATGCCGCTGCTTGATTTCCAGGACCTCCGCGACGTACTCAATTACCTCGTCACCGACGGCAAGGAGGAGCTGAAGAACTACGGCGGCATGTCCAGCGCCACCGTCGGCGTGCTCAATCGCAAGATGGTCGAGCTGGAGCAGCAGGGCGCGGCGAAGTTTTTCGGCGAGCCGGAGCTAGACATCCAGGATCTGATGCGCACGGTGCCCACACAAAACGGCATCCGCGGCGTGGTGAACATCCTTTCGCTCGCCGACGTGCAGGACAAGCCCCGCCTCTATTCAACCTTCCTGATGTGGCTCCTCGGCCAGTTCTACTACCGGATGCCGGAAGCCGGCGATCCGGAGAAGCCGAAGCTGGTCTTCTTCTTCGACGAGGCGCATCAGCTCTTCGACGACGCCTCGTCCGCGCTGGTCGAGCACATCGAGCAGGTGGCGCGGCTGATCCGCTCGAAAGGCATCGGCGTCTTCTTCATCACGCAGACGCCGAAGGACGTCGACGAGGACGTGCTCGCGCAACTCGGCAACCGCGTGCAGCACGCCATCCGCGCGTTCACGCCGAAGGACGCGAAGAATCTGAAGGCGACGGCGTCGACGTTTCCCATCAGCGAGCATGTCGACGTGGCGAAGTCGCTTACGACGCTCGGCATCGGCGAGGCGCTGGTGACGGCGCTCAATCCGAAAGGCATTCCGACGGCGGTGGCGCCGGTGCAGATCCTCGCGCCGTGCTCGTCGATGTCGGCGATCGATGACGCGCAGTATCAGCGCGTGATCGCGGCGTCGCAGCTGAACGCGAAATACTCGACGCCGATCAATCGCGAGAGCGCGCACGAGATTCTGCAGGCGCGGCTGGCGGAAAGCGCGCAGGCGGCGCAGCAAAGCGAGGCGCAACAGGAAGGGGACGACTTCGACTGGCGAGCCAGCGCGCCGAAGAAGCGCCGGCGGACAACGATCAGCACGTCAGGATCGCGTAGAGGACGCTCCATGGGCGAGCGTGTCATCGAGTCTGCAGCGCGTGGAGTGGCGAACGAGGTGGGGCATCAAGCCGTGAGGGCGTTGACGCGGGGGATTCTGGGGATGCTGAAGTTCTGAGATGTCGCGAAGACCGGCGGCTCAGGTTTGAGCCGCCTGACGAGACCCTCCGGCTCGCGTTGCAGAGAGAGAGAGGTAGCTTCAGCAAATTCCACGGAGGCACGCCCATTCGCCCGCTCACCGTGGTTGGGTCCGAGGTGGGCGCGATACTGAAGGGTCTCGTCAGACAGCTCAAAGATCGATTGTTACGAAAAAAAAAAGGGGCGTTACGCCCCGTTGTTGCCGTTGCCGGCGCTGATCGCTAACCGGCGATCAATCTACATCTGCTCTCTCCACAATGTAGTGACCGGGATCACAAAGATCAAGTCTTGTAGTAATCGGCGTTGATCTGGGTGTACTGCTTCCACTGGTCGGGAACGAGGTCAGCCGGGAAGATGGCCTGGACCGGGCAGGCCGGCTCGCACGCGCCGCAGTCGATGCATACTTCCGGATCGATGTAGAGCATCTCGGCGTTCTCGAAACCCGACTCATCCTTGCGCGGATGAATGCAATCGACGGGACAGACATCGACACAGGCAGTGTCCTTGGTGTTGATGCACGGCTCAGCAATCACGTAGGTCATCTGGGGTCATTTCCTCCGGACCGATGTTGCGGCGCATTGTAACGCTACTCGTTCCAGCGCCGGATGGACTCGATCATGTAGTCGTTGCCCATGAACGAGACGATGTCGCCGGCGGCGTGGCCGATGAGCTTCTTGGCGACGTCGGACTGATTCGAGTAGACGCCGTGCTCGGGATCGGACTCCCACGGACCGAGGATGGTCACGTCGCGGCGCACGTCTCCGTTGGAGAGCTCGATCTTCGTGCCGACGCGCACGGCCGACGTGTCGATCTGCGCCGGCTCGAGCACGCGCACGCGCGAGATCTCGCCGGCCAGCTCGCCGACGCGCGCGGAGAGATACTCGGCGCGCTGCCGCGCGGCCTTGTACTCGAAGTTCTCGCGCAGATCGCCCATCTCGCGCGCGGCCTGCAGGGCCTTGGAGTTCGCCGGGATCTCGACGCTCTTCAGATGCGTCAGCTCGGCGCGCTTCTTCTCCAGCGAGTCCGCCGTCGCGTACACCGGCTCCGCCTGCGGCTCGCGGAGCGTCGGATACTTCATGTGCGCCGCGTTCTTGATCGTCTCGCGGCGGTACTCCTCGAGTGCGCCGTAGCGGTCGAGCGTCTCGACGAGCTTGCGGGCCTGTTCTTCGTTCTCCACGCCCATCACGATGCGGATGGCGAGGCCGCCCTTGTCGAAGAGGTCCTTGAGCCGCGCGCGGACGGGACTGAACTCGTCGTGCGTGAGGGCGTCGAGGATCTGGAAGAGCAACGTGTAATTCGCGCGCTCGCCGAGGGTCTCGTCGTCGTGGAGGCGCTTGACGTACCAGTAGAAGGCGTGCGGATGACGGCGCGGGTAGCGAAGCGTTTCGTCGATGAGGCGGTCGCGGATGTCGTTCTGCCCCGCTTCTTCGAGCGCATTCATGATGGTCGTCAGGAAGCGCGGCTCCTGGTCGAGGAAGAACGACTCGGCGTAGACCTTCGGCCAGTCGGGATGGCTCTCGCGGACGACGGCGAGCGCTTTCTCGCGCATGGCCTTGTCGTTGATCGCGGCCACGGTGCGCGACGCCATCGCACCGCTGAGGAGCGAGGACGTTTCGATCGGCGTGGTGTACGTGCCGGGCAGCGACTCGAGCGTGGTGAGGATCTGCCACGCCATCGACGCGTCGGTGCGCGCGAGCCTCGCCGCGTCCGCCGCCAGCGTGGAGGAAAAGAAATCCGCCAGCTCTTTGCTGCGCACGCTGTGTTTGCGCGCGAGCTCGAGCTTCGATTTCGCGTCCGCGCGCTCGAAGTCGCGGCGGATCGCCGCCTCGGCATCGGACGATGAGCCCGCGAACGCGTATGTCGCCTTCGCGCCGGTGCCGCTCGTGACGACCTGCGGATTCTTCCGCGCCGCGGTCCACCACGAGCTCCACTTCTCCTCGGGGACGATTCCGATCACGGCGTCGCGCACTTCGGCCATCACCATCGGGCGGCCGAAGCTCTGCAGGATGCGCGCGAAAAACTCGGAGGGCGATTTCTTCGCCTCCTCTTTCAGCTTGTCGCCTTTGCTGAACTTCTCGCGCAGCACGTGCCCTTCCGGCAACGGCACGAGGAACTTCGCCGCCGCGCCGAGCGGGACGGAGACGCGTTTCTCTTTCTCGAAGTCGAGGCGGCAGATGCCGAGCTCGGGGTTGAGCTCGGTCACGCAGCCGGCGCCGCGGCCGATCATGAAGAAGCACTGGCCTTCGTCGTACGTGAGCCAGGTCTCGATCTTCTCCGCGCGCTCGACGGGATTGCTCTGGGCGTCGGAGAAGCCCGCGAATTTATAGGCGCGGTCGAAGCTGCGGTGCGTGCCGAGGCTCTTGCGCAGCGATTCTTCGATCTGCGGGCGGAGCTGCGCGGGATGCTTGGAAAGACGGCCGAGCTCCTTCAGCACCGCCAGGCGCTGCGGCCAGAGATGTTTTTCCTTGAGGACGTCGGAGAGCAGTCCGAGGAGCGTGTCGGATTGCGTCCGCTGCTCGGCCTTGCGCAGCGACTTGGCAAGATGGAGATACGAGTCGACGTCGCTCGGGTTGCTCTCGATCTGGTTCATCCAGAGCGACTCGAGGTCATCGAACTTTTTTTGTTGGATCAGAGCCTGCGCATCTTCGCGGAAACCCATAGAAGGCGGGCATTGTAATAGAAGGTGGAGCGGCGGGCTTCAGCCCGCCGAAAGAAAACTGCCGGTGGGCTGAAGCCCACCGCTCCACTTGGTCAGTGGCGCAGCTTGACGAGCGCCTTGAAGACGTCGACCGGAAGCTCTTCCGCGTGCACGATCTGGCGGAGGTGGTGAAGCGAAGTGCGGCGCTCCTTCACGTCCTCGAGCGAGATGTTGTGCTTGCGCAGAAGCTCGTGAGCTTTCTTATCGGGCATCGGTTGTTCTCCTTTGAAAAAATTGCGATGGACGCACGCTAACGAACTAACGAGCTGACGCATTCCGCGACGGCGCTGATGACGCTCGTCGATCGCGGCCTCGTCGGGCTCGACCGCCCGGCGAATGACTATCTCGCCGGTGCGAAACTGCGCGCGCACGCCGGCTCCGCGAACGACATCACCATTCGCCGCCTGCTCAATCACACGGCCGGCATCCCGACGCACGAGAATCTCTTCTACGACAACGTGCCCGTACTGCCGCGCGACGAGACGATCCGCCGCCACGGGTTCGCCGCCTACGCTCCCGGTTCCCGCTACCACTACACGAACCTCGGCAATGCGATCCTCGGCTTCGTCACCGAGGACGTCGCGCAGATGCCGTGGGAGCGCTATCTCGACCGCGCGCTCCTGCAGCCGCTGCGCATGACGCGCACCGGGCTCGAGCGCCGGGCCGAGGCAGCCGTGCAGTACGACTACGACATCGGTTCTCGCTTCGTCCGCACCGGCGAGCACCGGACAGACCATCCCGGCGCGTCGTCGCTTCGCTCGACGACGCTCGACAAACAAGCGCATTTGTGCGGCGCTGTTTCCCGGCGCCGAAGGCGCGCCGGAGACGCGCGCTACTCGGGAGCCGAGCCGCTACGCGGGCACGTGGAAGGGGACGCTCGAGCATCATCGCGGAAATCTGCCGCTGGTGATGACGATCGGCGCCGAGAAAGCGGAAGTGAAGTTCGGTTCGACGCCGTGGACGCAGCCGCTGCGCGAGCTAGCGTTCGACAAGAGCGAAATGGTCGGGACGACCGAGGGAATCCTCGACGTCCATGCGGGATACCACGGCCCGTCGCAGCTCGAGTTTCATCTGCGCCACGAGGGCGATGCCTTACGCGGCGTCTGCCATGTCTACGCGAAGGGCTACTACGAGCTGCCGCACTGGGTCGAGCTCACGCTTTGAGCTCGCTCAGGATCTTCTCGTGCACGCCGCCGAAGGCGCCGGACGACATCACGAGAATCACGTCTCCCTCTTCCGCATCGCGCGCCACGCGCTTCGCGATGGCGTCAAAGTCGTCGATCTGCTCCGCGGGCACGCCGGCGTTCTGAATGATGTTCTCGACCGACATCATCTTGTCGAGGCCGTAGCGGGTCTCGTAGCGCTCGCGGTGGAAGATCGGTCCGATGATGACGCGGTCGGCGTCGTGGAAGGCGTCGATGTAGCCGCTCTCGAACTCTTTCCGTGACGACGAGATCGACCGCGGCTCGAAGAGCGCCCAGATGCGGCGGCCGGGATAGCGCTTCTTCGCGCCGTGCAGCGTCGAGGCGATCGCGGTCGGATGATGGGCAAAGTCGTCGATCACCGTCACGCCGCGCTCCACGCCGCGCACTTCCATCCGCCGCTTGATGCCCTGGAACGTCTCGAATCCTTTTTGAATCTCCTCGTCGGACACGCCGCGCAGCCGCGCGATCAGGGCGTCGGCGAGCGCGTTGAGGACGTTGTGGCGTCCGCTGAGCGTGGTGCGGAACCGCGCCCACTCCCGCCCTTCCCACCACGCCGTGAACTCCGTTCCCTCCGGCCGCTCGACGGCGTCCGTCGCGAACGCGTCGCACTTGCGTTCCCATCCGAACGTCACCCACCGCGCCACGGCCTGACTGCGCAGTCCCATCACGTTCTCGTCGTCGCCGTTGGCCACGATGACGTCGCCCGGCGCGACCTGCTGCACGCCCTTGCGGAAGGCTTCGATGATCGCGTCGAGGCTCGAGTAGATGTCGGCATGATCGAACTCGATGTTGTTCACCAGCAGCGTGTTCGCGCGGTAGTGCAGGAACTTCGGACCCTTGTCGAAGAACGCGGTGTTGTACTCGTCGCCTTCGATCACGAACTCCGGCCCCTCGCCGAGCTTGAAGTTCTGATTGAAGTTCAGCGGGATGCCGCCGACGACCATGCCGGGATCGCGTCCCGCGGACTCGAGCATCCAGGCCATGAGCGAGGTCGTGGTCGTCTTCCCGTGCGTGCCGGTGATGACGACGGAGTGTTTGCCCTTGATGAAGAGGTGGTAGATCGCCTCCGGCATCGAGGTATACGGGAGGTCGAGCTCGACCGTGGCCGCGGCCTCGGCGTTCGTGCTGGCGGCGGCGTTTCCGATCACCACGAGATCGGGGCGAAACGTCTCCAGGTGCTGTTTCGTATACCCCTCGAGCACGGGGATTCGCAGGCGTTCGAGGTAGGTCGACATCGGCGGATAGACGTGCTCATCGGATCCCGACACCTCGTAGCCGCGCTGCTGGAGCATCCCAGCCAGCGAGGCCATCGCGGTTCCGCAGATTCCGATCAGGTAAACCCTTTTGACATCGGGGATTTCAGTGAGGTGCGGCATTGCTGGTCACTTCGCAAAATTCATGCTTTAAATGGAGGGCAGAGGGCAGATTGCAGTGGGCAAGAACATACTTCATCTGCCCTCCGCCCTCTGCATTCTGCCCTCAAAACAGTGGAATGGCCCTTCAGGCGGCAATGTTCGAATCGCAAAGCCTGACCAATAAGGTCTTCTAAACCACCAGGAGGATTTCGCGCAATGTCGAAGCGATTGTTTGTTCTCACTCTCGCGGTTCTCATGCTCGCGGCTTCGGTCGCGATCGCTGACGAGCCGGTGAAGGGTCCCCGTCTCACCCTCGTCGATCCGCTCAAGGACTTCGGGACCGTCGCCAAGGGCGACAAGCTGGAGTGGGCGTTCCAGGTGAAGAACACCGGAACCACCGATCTCGAGATCATCGCCGCGAAGCCGACCTGCGGCTGCACGGTGGCCGACTTCGACAAGGTCATCAAGCCGGGCGCGACCGGCAAAGTGTCGGCGCATGTCGACACGACCGCGTTCTCCGGCCCGATCAACAAGGCCGTGACGCTGGAGACGAACGATCCGACCGCGCCGACCGCGCAGGTCACGATCACCGCCGTGGTGAAGCCGTTCGTCGAGGCTTACCCGGCCGGCTTCGTCCGCTACAACCTGCTGCAGGGCGGCGTGGAGAAGCAGACCATCACGCTCTACTCCGACGAGACCGAGCCCTTCCAGATCACGAAGATCGAGTCGCCGCAGGAGTGGATCAAGGTCGAGCAGAAGAAGAATGAAGGGCTCGACGTCATCCCGAACATCGGCCGCGAAGGCCAGAACCAGTACAAGATCGAAGTGACGGTCGGCGGCCCGGATGCGAAGATCGGCCCGCTCGCCGAGAAGATCCGCGTGCTCACGAACTCCAAGCATCAGCCGGAGTACTGGGTCAGCGTCAGCGGCGTGGTCCGCCCGTCGATCCGCGTCGAGCCGACGGCCCTGAACTTCGGTGAGGTCGCGCCGAGCGACGTCGCCGCCACGCGCACGATCATGCTCCGCACGAATGACCTCAAGACCCCCGAGACGTTCCAGGTCGTGAAGGCCGAGTCGAACGTGCAGGGCGTCCTCGTCTCCCTCTCGCCGAC
>DATFHJ010000136.1:0-25437 GCA_035248585.1 Thermoanaerobaculia bacterium | reverse complement strand
GAGACTCGCCGTCCTGCTTCTTTTCGCCGCGAGTCTCCGCGCGGATGTCGTGATGAGCTGGGTGCCGGCGAACGGCACGATCCTTGTCGCGCATGGCGGCAAGATCGAAGCGTTCGATCCGTCCGGCGGGCAGCGGCGCTGGTCGGCGAAAGGACTCGCGAATCCATCCGCGATCGTGGTGACGGCGGATGGAAAAGGAGCGGCGGTGCTGGACGGTTACGCCGACCGCGTGGCCATCGTCTCGGTCGCCGAGGGTCTCGTGCGATTTCAAAACACGCCCACCACTCCCGTCGCCGCGGCGTTCTTCGGCCACGATCTCTGGGTCGTGCTGCGCGACACGAGCCGTGTGCGGCGCATTACGGAAATCGGCGATTCAACCGACGTCGCGGTCGCGCTCGATCCCGCATTCGTCGCCGTCAGCGACATGTTTGTCTATGTCTACTCGCGCGCCGAGGGACTGCTGCAGGAGATCGACGCGAAGAGCGCGCAGATCACGCGCAGCGTTTCCCTCGGCATCGCCGGGTCGGATCTCGAGATCAAGCTGCCGCAACCCCACGAGCCGCTCGGCGCGAAGGCGTATGTCTGCCTTCCCACCGGAAAGCTCGCCGTGATCGATCTCGTGAAGATGCAAACCTACGAGGCGAAGGTCGGCACCGGCCTGACCGATCTCGCGTTCATCCCCTTCAGCGCCGGCCTCTCCTGGGTCGACGGCACCGCCGTGATCGCCGATCCCGGCAAGGCCGCGATTTACGCGTCCACGAATATCGGCCGGTCGATCCCCATCACCACGCCGGCACCCGTTGATCGCATCGCCATCTCCTCTGCCGGCGTGTTCGCGCTCGACAGCGCCGGCGGCACGCTGTACCGCGTCGAAGGCCGCTCCGTCACTCCGTTCGCGACCGGCGTGACGCCCACGTCGTTCGTGGCCACGAACAGCGGTCTGTTCCTGTGGGACGCGGCCAATGGAGTGCCGCGCCGCGCTCCATAAGGATGGCCTCGATCCTGCTATTGCCGGGTCCGGGATGCCCCAAAACGAATGGCAGGACGGCGGCGATGACGCCGCACGGAAGAAGTCTCGCGCCTGGAATCTCATCGCCCTCCTCTTCGGATGGACGCTGTTCCTCTATTGGTGGTGGGTGGTGCTGCGGCGCACGGATCATGTCGTCGCGTGGCGGCTGGTCACGGGACTCATGCTGCTCGCATCCTTCCTCGTCGCGTTCTCGCTGATCTGGATCCTGCACAACCTCTGGCTGGCGCGCCGCGGGCGGCGCAATCGCGCCACGCCGTACAACGCCGGCGTGTTCGAGCGCGACAAGCTCGATCGCCCGGTCATGCTCGGCGACCTGCACGTGCTGCGCGAAGCGCCGGTGGTGATCGTGACGGCGGACCGGGGGCAGAAACGCTACGTCGAAGGGGAGGCCGAGGACATCCGGGGATGAGCTTCCGCGACGTCCTGGGGGCGATCGATCACTGGCGCGGCTATCCGTATCTGCTGCAGTTCTACGGTCTCTATCCGATGTTCATGGCCCTGACCTGGATCGTGATGGCCATGCTGTACTTTCATCGCCGCGAGTCGGGGCCGCGGGCGATGCTCATCCCGGATGAGACGCCGTTCGTCTCGGTGGTCGTGCCGGCGTTCGAAGAAGAGGAATCGATCGCGCGCACGATCGGGGCGCTGCTCGCCCTCGACTATCCGTGCTACGAGATCATCATCGTCAACGACGGCTCGCGCGACGGCACGGTGGCCGAGGTGCAGCCGTTTCTCAGCGACCCGCGCGTGCGGCTCCTCGACAAGCGGATCAACGAAGGGAAGGCGATGGCGCTCAACGACGCGGTGCCGATCTGCCGCGGCGAGATCATCGTCTATCTCGATTCGGACATCGTCGCCACGCCTCTTCTTCTGCAAGCGTTCGTGCCGCACTTTCTCGCGCCGCGCGTCGGCGCCGTGACGGGCAATCCGCGCGTGCTCAATCGAGGTTCCTTGCTGCGCGACCTGCAGACCCTGGAGTTCGCGTCGATCATCTCCGTGCAGCGGCGCGCGCAGCGCATCTGGGGCCGCGTGCTCACTGTTTCCGGCGCGGTGTTCGCCATCCGCCGCACCGCGCTCATCGAGGTCGGCATGTTCGATCCGGCCATGGCCACGGAAGACATCGACCTGACGTGGAAGCTGCAGCGCGCGTTGTGGGACGTGCGGTACGAGCCGAGCGCGGTGGTGTGGATGCACGTCCCGCCGAACCTGCCCGAGCTGTGGAAGCAGCGCCGCCGCTGGGCGCGCGGACTGGCGCAGGTGCTCAAGCGCCACTGGCCGCTGCTCTTCCGCTGGCGCGAGCGCCGGATGTGGCCCGTCTTCGTGGAGGCCAGCCTCTCCATTTTCTGGGCGTACACGTTTCTCTTCGTCAGCGCGTATTGGCTGATCTCGCAGCTGGCCGGCTATCTTCCGATGGGTGTGTCGCCGATTCCGAATCTCTGGGGCATGCTCGTCGCCACCGCGTGCATCACCCAGTTGCTCACCGGCGTGCTGATGGACCGCCGCTACGACGAGGAGCTGATGCATCACTTCCCGGTAGCGATCTTCTATCCGCTCGTCTATTGGGTGCTGATGACGCTGATCACGTCGATCTACACGATCGACGCGCTGATCAAGCGCCCGCCGAAGACGCAGACGTGGAAAATCCGCCGCGTCGCGTGCGTGCTGTTCGCGATCGTGCTCGGGACGAATGCCGTTGCCGACGATTGCCGCGCGCGCAACGATCGCGGACGCGAGCTGGCGTGGAGCGATCAGCTCGACGCCGCGCTCGAGGAGTTTCGTTTCGTCGAAGAACAGTGCCCTGAGTTTCGCAACAGCGCGCGGCTGCGCAAGGCGCTCGTGCTGCGATGGCAGGATCGCCCGGCCGCGGCGCAGCAGGCCTACGAGACGGTGCTTGCCGAGGGGAACGCGGAGGAACGACGCGAAGCGGAGCTCGGCCTCGGCTACGTCGATCTGATTCGCGACGCGAACCGCGCCGCCCTCGCGCGCTTCGACGCGCTCGCGTTCGACGATGGCCGCGCGATCACTCTGTATCGCCTCGGCCGCGTCGCGGCGTCGGAGCGCATTCTTCGCGAAACGAGCGAGCCGTCCCGCGACCTGCGCGATCTCCGCGAGCCGGTGCTGACGTTCGATCGCCCGCGAGCGCGTGCAAGGACGTGGGCGTTCCACGACGCGGACGGTACGGACTACGAAGCGCAGCAGCTCGGCGCGTCGTTCGGCTGGCGCCGCAGCGGGCGCGCGGAGCTCGCGATCGGCCGCTCTTCGCTGTCGTCGATCGATGCCACGTGGATCTCGCTCGATGCCGAACATCGCTGGAGCGACGCGCGCGCGGCACGCGCGGAAGCGCGTCGCACGAGCTACGACGATTGGTCGCCGTGGAGCGGCGAAGCCGATCTCGTGTACACGCCGCGCGATGCCTGGCGCTGGGACTTTGCCATCGCGCGCCTGCTCGTCACCGACAACGTGGCCGCGATCGAGAACGAGCTCACCGGCACGTTCGTCTCCGCCGGCTTTGACCGGACGACGCTCTCAAAGCGGATGACGTGGAGCGCGTCCGCGGACGTCACGCGCTGGTCGGCGGGCAATCGCCGCGTGCGCGTGCGCTTCGCGCCGCGCCGCATTCTCGACGGCGCGCCGCGCATCACGATCGAGTGGCCGACGCTCGCGCAGTTCTACGACGAGCCCTTCCCGTTCGCGCTCTGGTCGCCGGAGCGCTCCGTCGAGACCGGCCCGGGCGTGAACGTCTACCGCCGCTGGCGCCGCAAATGGAGCCTCAGCGCCTACGCCCGCGCCGGCGTGCAGCGCGAGACCGGCTCCTCCTGGCAACCCCTCGGCATCGTGCGGCTCGCCATCGAGCGCGACCTCCGCGAGGCCTGGGCGCTCGCCGCGAGCGCGTCCTGGTCGAACTCGAACCTCGGCAGCAGCACGGGGTTTCGTAGGACGGCCGTGCAGTTCGAGCTCGTCCGCCGGTTTTGAACGCCACCGGGGGGCGGGCGGCGGGACGCCGCCCGATCAGCCGGCGAGGACGCCGGCGTTCCGGTGGTCGTCGGAACGCCGCCGTCCCGGCGGCTGCTGTGGCGGCGTCCCGCGCCGCCACCTACTCCGCCTTCTCCACCTCCCCGGTCAGCGATTCCAAAAACGCGACCAGATCCGATTTCTCCCGCGCGGTCAGATTCAGTCGGCGCAACAGCATCGACTTTGGCTGCTGCGCGCCGCCACCGGCGTCGTAGAAATCGACGACCGCGCGCAGCGTGGGCAAGCTGCCGTCGTGCATGTACGGCGCGGTCAGCTCAACGTTGCGGATGGTCGGGGTCTTGAACGCGAAGCGATCGGCTTCGACGCCGGTGACTTTGAAGCGGCCCGGATCCTCTCCCTTCACGCCGAGGGCGTGGAACTGGTCGTCCTCGAAATTCGGACCGCGGTGGCACATCGTGCAATCCGCCTTGCCGACGAACAGCATCAGGCCGCGCTTCTGCGCGTCGGTCAGCGCATTGCGATCGCCGGCGGCGTATTGATCGAACGGAGAATTCGGCGTCGTGAGCGAGCGCACGTAGGCGTCGAGCGCCTGCGACACGCGCTGTCTCGTCGGCGCTCCGCCGAACACCGCTCGAAACGCGGCCCGGTACTCAGCCACCGACTCGAGACGCGACACGAGCACGGCTTCGTCCTGCAGATTCATGTTCCGCGGATTCGCCAGGATCGCGGGCACGAGCTGGGTCGTGCTCGTGAACTTGCCGTCCCAGTTGATGTAGCGGTAATACCCGGCGTTGAGCAGCGTCGGCGTGTGCCGCGGCATCGGCTTGCCCTCGAAGCCTTCCGAAAACTGCACCGCCTCGGTGTACGCCATCTCGCGCGGATGGCAGGACATGCAGGCGAGACTCTGGTCGCCCGACAGACGCGTGTCTTCGAACAACTGCCGTCCGAGCTTGATCTTCGCCGGCGTGCTCGGATTCTCCGGATCGTCGGGAACCGCGGGCAGCACGGCGAGCCCTCCCGGCAACGGCCGGATCGAATCGATCGGATAGCGGGTCTGCCATTTCCAGGACAGCAGCAATGTCGCCGCGACCGCGGCAAGCACCATCATGCGTACGCGCATGGCTACGATCCCCACATCTGCCGCAGGATCGCGGCGAGCTCGTAGCGGATCAGCACATCGACGCGCGTGCGATTCGCCATCACGATGTCGTTGTCGAGCGCGCGGGTGACGAACACCTGCAGCGACACGTCGCGCCCGATGGCGGTGGTGCTGGTGAAGGAGATCCGCGCTCCGCGTCCGTAGCGATCGCCGTTGACGGGACGATAGCGATCGTCGACCGACGCGAGCGATGCGGCGAGACGCGTCTTGCCGAACGGTTTCTCGACCGTGACCGCGCCGCCCGCGCCGCGGGATCCGCTCACGCGCTCATATCCCTCGAGGCGGATCAGATCGAAGCCTTTGCGCGGGCGGATCACGAAGGCCTGGCGCAGCGTCCGTTCTCCATCTTCATCCGTGAAATCGGCGGTGGCGGTCAGGCGATCCGTGAGGCGTCGCTTCACGAGCACCTGGCGATAGTTGATCTCGAAGAGGCGATCGCGGCGGCTCGTCACGCTCGGGTTGCGAAGGTCGCCGAGATATCCGGCGGTGAGCGTCACGTCCTTCACCGTCAAGCGCTGTCCCATGAGATAGCCGTCGTTGTCGTACGACGTGATCTCGCTCGACTCGCCGCGCGTGATCGGCAGTCCGCCGTATTGAAACTCGACGCCGCCGCGCGGCTTGGCGGTGAGGTAGAGCTGCTTGAGGAACAGGCGATTGGACGAGCGCCCGCCGAGGCCGCGCAGATTCCAGCCGGCGGTGAAGGTGTTGCCGTTGAGCGCGACCGCGGAGAGCGAATAGCGTGCGCTGCGATCGAGCTTCAGGCGGAGCTTCAGGCCCTGATGGTGATCGCTCCAGTTTTGGGCGTGCGCGCCGAGATCATTCTCCATCATGCGATAGCGCAGGCCGAGGGTTACGGACTGAAGATCGAGCCAGGGCTCGGTCTCGGTTGCGGTCTGCGCGGCGAGCGGCATCGCCACGAGACAAAGGAAGAGCCCCCGTAGAAACCAACGTACGAATGTGATGCGTGTCACGAACTGCCTCCATCTCTGTTTCGCCTGAAGATGGCGCCGGGCGGTCCGTATTGGCATCGCGGTGGTAGGATTTCAATTTCCCCCGAATCGAGCTCGAAAATGGATCCGGTTCTCGAGCCTTTCCTCAATGCGGCGCCGGAGTCCGCGGCGGAACAGGACGCGCTCCGGCTCCTGATCGATCAGGTCACGCCGATCATCGACGGCGTCGTCCGCGGAAAAGAAGAACGGGATGAGCTCTTCAGCGAGGCGGTGCTCCAGTTGATCAAGAGGCTGCAGGCGATCAAGCCCGATCCGGCGCGCCCGCCGATCCTGGACTTCAACGGCTACGCCGCGGTGACGGCGTTCAATGTCGTGAATGCGCACTTCCGCCGGCGTCCGGTTCCGGTGGAAGCCGAGCCGGCGGAACGGATCGATGAGACGGAATCGATCGAGTCGTCGCTGATCTACCGTTCGGCGCTCGTCGAGGTCTGGCGGGAGATCGATCTCCTCCCCGCGCGCCAGCGCATCGCGCTCCTCCTCGGACTGCGCGACGAGAGCGGCTCGGCGATCACGAGCCTGCTGATCCTCCTCCGGATCGCGACGCTCCACCAGGTCGCCGCGGCGGTGGAGATGACTGCCGAGGAGCTTGCCGCGATCTGGGATCAACTGCCGCTGCCCGACCTGGCGATCGCCGAACGGCTCGACCTGAACCGCCAGCAGGTCATCAATCTGCGAAAATCAGCGCGCGACCGGCTCGGACGGCGCCTCGCATTTCTGCGCGGCGGTAATCCGCTGCTCGATCGCGCATCTTGAGGATGAGAGAGATGGAACGGCATCCTGACTTCGAGACCCTCCTCGCCTTCCGCGAGCATCGCCTCTCCGGCTTCGTCGTCGGCGAGGTCGCATTGCACGTCGGCCAGTGCGCAAGGTGCGCGAGGCTGGAGGAGTCGACCGCGCGGACGTTGCTCGAGGCACTGGCGACGCCTGAGGTTAAAGCCTCGCGCCAACGTTGGTTGCTGGCCGCTGCCGCGGCCTTTGCGGTGCTGGCGCTGGCTACAGTTGCCATCTTCGTTCGTCGTGACGAAACTCGTGGAGCGGCGGCCTTCAGGCCGCCGGCCGGCGGGCTAAAGCCCGCCGCTCCACAGCTCAAGGTTGTAGCCAGCCTCACCGATGGCGCCAACCAAATCGCTTTGCTCGAAAACGGCACCGTCACCGGCGTGAACCCGCGCGATGCCGAAGACGTGCGCACCGTCCTCTCGGGACGCTCCATCGCAATCCCCACATTCATCGCCGCGATGCCCGGCCCACTGCGCGGCGACGCGCCGGCGGCGAATCCGCTGCGCGTCATCGAGCCCTTCCGCTCCGCGGTGTTGAACCCACGCTTCACCTGGACGCCGGTCCCCGGTGCGCGGAGCTATCGCGTCGCGGTGTTCGACGCCGACTACGATGAAGTCGCGAGCAGCGAGTCAATCACCCGCACGTCCTGGACGCCGTCGAAACCGTTGCCGTCCGGCGTCGATCTGTCGTGGCACGTCGTCGCCGAAACGAACGCGGGCGAGATCTCTTCGTCCGGCTCCAATCGCACCGAGGCGGTGTTCCGCGTGCTGACGCCGAAAGAGGCGAGCGAGGTCCAGGGTCTCCATCCCGATTCGCATCTCCTTCGCGGACTGCTCTACAGCCGCCACGGACTGCTCCATGATGCGGAGCGCGAATATCGCGCGCTCGCCAAACAGAATCCCGACTCGCCGGTCGCGCGGGCTCTCGTCCAATCCGTGTCGCGATGAAGCTCGCCGCCGCGGCATTCGCGCTGATCCTGCCGTGCATCGCCGCCGCGCAGGAGTCGCCCGCCGAGCTGATCGCGGCCGCGAAGAAGGCGTACGACACGCGCCATTACAAGGACGCGCTTCCGCTCTATGAAAAAGCGCGAGCCGCCGCCGAAGCCGCGGGCGACTCGATCATCGCCGGTCGCGCGAGGCTCGGCCTGGCAGCGCTCAAGACGATGGACGGCAAGTTCGACGAGGGCGTCGTGCTCGCGCGCGAGGCCTACGCAATCTTCGAGAAAGCCGGCGACGCGCGCGGACTCGCCGGCGCGTTGCAGCATCTCGGGAATCTGCACGTGGGGATGGCGAAGTTCGCCGAGGCCGCCGACTACTTCCGCAAATGCGCCGACGTGCCGGACAGCGGACGCAGGCCGATTTGCCTCGAGCACCTCGGCGGTGCGGAAGAGACGCTCGGCCAGTTCCGCCAGGCGCTGGCCACGTTGCAGGAGGCGATCGCCGCCGCGATCGCCGCGAACGACCGCACCGTGCACGCCAGCGCCATCTCCGGCATCGCCGACGTGTACCGGAATCAGGGAAACGCGGAGCTGGCCATTCAGTACGACCGGAAGGCGATGGAGATGTTTCGCGCGGACGGCAACACGGCCATGGTGTCGCGGACGCTGAACAACATCGGCCTCACGTACAACCTGATGGGACGCCGCGATCTCGCGCTGGCCGCGTATCGCGAGAATCTGGCGCTGCTGGAGAAGCTGAAGTACGCGCGCGGAATCAACATCTCGAAGATGAACATCGCCGCGACGCTGATGCATCTCCGCCGGGACGAGGAGGCGGCGCCGCTGCTCGCCGAGCTGCTGCCGGAGTTCGAGCGGCTCCACGATTCCGACTCGCGCGCGAACGTCTATCGCCTGCTTGCCGAGATCGACGAGCGGCGCGGCAATCTCTCCGCCGCACTCGAACACGCCGTCGCGGCAGCCGCGGAGCGCACGGACGAGATCAAGGACGTCTTTCTCGCCAAAGCACTCCTCGGTCATCTGTACCGGAAGCTCGGACGCATCGAAGACGCGCGGACGTCGCTCCGCGGCGCGATCGAGGCGATCGAGTCGATGCACGGGCAATCGACCGGCGGCGAGGTGCACTTCTTCGACGAACGGAGCGAGCCGTACGCCGAGCTGGCCATCCTGTTGATCGGCGAGGGCCGCATCGAAGAGGCGTTCGAGTATGCCGAGGGCTACCGCTCGCGCGTGCTCGTCGAAGCGCTGCGCAACGGTCCCGTGCCTCCACGCGTGACCGCGCGCGACCTCGCCGCGGCATTGCCGCGCGACGCCGTGCTGGTCGAATACCTCGTGACCACGGAGAAGAGCTGGGCCTTCGTCATCGCCGGCGAGAAGATCGAGCTGCGCGCGATCGACGCGGACCGCGAGACGCTCGCCCGGCAGGCCGAATCGTTTCGCGCGCTCCTCGCGGATCGGCGTCCCGATTTTCGAAAAACCGCGCGCGAGCTGCATCGAACGCTCGTCGCGCCGATCGCGGATCTCCTGTCGAAACGCCGGTCGTGGATCCTCGTGCCGGACGGACCGCTGTGGAACCTGCCGTTCCAGGCGCTCGTCGACGCGCGCGGCTCATACCTCGCCGAACAGGCGGCGATCGTCTACGCGCCATCGACCGCGGCGTGGCTGGAGATGAGCCGCACGCCGCAGCCGGCGTCGACGGGCGCGCGCCGCGAGCTGCTCGCGTTCGGAAATCCTGCAGGCGTTCCTCTTCCGGAAGCAGAAGCCGAGGTGAAAGACGCGGCGCGGGTCTATGGAGCGGACAGCGCGGTGTACGTGCGGAAGGAGGCGACCGAGGAGCGCTTCAAGGCCGAAGCGCCGCGATACCGCGTGCTGCACGTGGCCGGTCACGGCGTGCTGAACGACGCGAGCCCGATGCACTCGTATCTGCTGCTCGCCGCCGGCGGCGCGAAGAAGGAAGACGGTTTCCTCGAGGCCGGTGAGCTGATGCACATGGACCTCGGCGCGGACCTCGTGGTGTTGTCCGCCTGCGATACCGCCCGCGGACAGTACGCCGCGGGCGAAGGCATCATCGGCTTCACCTGGGCCCTCTTCGCCGCCCGATGCCGGGCCCAGGTCGTGAGCCAGTGGAAAGTCGACTCCGCCGCGACGAGCATCCTGATGCGCAACTTCCACCGCAACGTCCGCAACGACCGCACCCGCGCCGCCAGCGCTTTGCAGAAGACGATCGTGTCGATGCTCAAGACGAAGGAATACCGGCACCCGTTTTATTGGGCGGGGTTCGTGGTGATGGGGGATGCGTTGTAACGTCAGTTTGCCGCGACGGCGGTCTGCGCTTTGATCCAGCGGTCGATGCGGGCGTCGAGGAGATCGAGGGGAAGGCTGCCCCCCGCCAGGATCTGATCGTTGAACGTGCGGATGTCGAATTTCGCGCCGAGCTGTTTCGACGCGCGGGCGCGCAGCTCGCGAATCTTCAGCTGGCCGATCTTGTAGCTGCAAGCCTGGCCGGGCGTGGAGATGTAGCGATCGGTCTCGGATTGGATCGTCGGCTCGTCGACGGCGTGCGACTTGCGCATGAATTCGACGACTTGATCGCGGCTCCACCCCATATCGTGAATGCCGGTATCGACCACGAGACGAACGGCCCGGAACAGCTCCGAACGAAGACGGCCATAGTCGGATCCCGGGTCCTGGTAGAAGCCGACTTCCTTGCCTAACTGTTCCGCGTACAGCGCCCAGCCCTCGGTGTACGCGGAGTTGCCGCCATGCTTGCGAAACTCGGGAAGTCCCTGGAGAGTCTGCTGCACGGAGAGCTGCATGTGATGGCCGGGGATTCCCTCGTGGTAAGCGACGGCTTCATCGTTGATGAACGTGCGGCTCGCGAAATCGGAAACGGCGACGGAGACGCGGCCGGGACGCTTCCCGTCCGGCGTACCGGTTTGATAATGCGTCGCGGCCGCCTTCTGGAAATCGGGGATCGCCTCGACGGTGACGGGTGCCGACGGAATGAGCGTGAAGAGCTGCGGCAGCTTCGGCTTCATCTGGCGTACATAGCGATCGAAATCGTCGACGATCGACTGCGCGGACGACGGTTTGTATTTCGGATCTTTGTCGAGCTGCTCGCGGAATGCGGCGAGATCGGCGTAGCCGTTCGCCTTTGCCAGCGCGGTCATTTCTCCGACGATGCGATCGTATTCGGAGAGGCCGGTCTTATGGATCTCCTCGGGCGTCATGGACGTCGTCGTGAATCGCCGCAGGGCAGCCTGATACCGGCGCTTGCCGCCGGGAAGGCTCTCGATCGAAAGCGTCGTCCTGCAATGCGGGATGTACTCTTTCGCGACCGAATCGGCGAACTGCTTGTATGCGGGGAGCACTTCGTCCGCGACGGTCTTCGAGATCGCGTCGGTGATCCGTTTCCTTTCCTCTTCGGAGAAGCTCGCCGGCATTTTCCTGATCGGGAGCAGGAACGGATTCGCGGCAATGATTCCTTTGCACTGGACCGGAACCTTCTCCGCGACGAACTTGACCAGGACCAGCTTGTCCTTCACTCCCGCGCTCAGCACGTCTTCGGTGTCGCGCAGAGCCTTCGGGATCTGATGGAGGCGGGCGATGTAGTCGTCGTAGTGCTTGACCGTTTCAAATGGGGCGGCGTTCGGGAGATCGGCGAGGCCGGTGTGAATGCCTCCTTGTGCCGTGAGCGGCATTTCGTACCCTTTCAGGTCGAAATCGTTCACGTTGTCCTGCAGGTTGCGCAGAAACAGATCGTGCGACGTGCGATCCTCTTCGCCGAAGCCATCGGTGGAAATCGCTTTGATGCGCGCGAGAAACTTCTGATTGAGCTCGTGCCGCTTCCACGCGCCGGCGAGCGAGGCGTCGCCGAGCTTGTCGTTGTAGCGATCGTCTCCGACCGCGGTCGCCTGGGTCGGCGACAGCTTCAAATTCGTTTGCCACGACTCCTCGAAAAGCGCGTTCTGCGCCGCGAGTCTGGATTCGACGGAATTGGCCGCGGGCTTTTCCTGCGCGAACAGCGAGACCGCGATCAGGGCAAAAAGGAGAAGAAAGCGAGTGCGCATCGCGTGAGCGTAGCGAATGCTGGGCAAGGCTTGCGTCACGAAAAGGAAACGTGCGCCGCCGCCCGCCGCCGCCAGAAAACGTACGACAGCGCCCACAACACGCTCGTCACCGCGGCCCAGATCCACACTTCCAGCGCGTCGCCCTTCGCAAAGTGCGCGATGAGCGCGGAGGCGAGGGTGATGGCGAAGCCGGCGTAGGCCCATTCTTTGAGCCGCGCGGGGACCGGCGCGAGGAGCAGCGCGACGCCGAGGAGCTTGGCCCAGGAGAGCTCGACGCGGAAGTAGTCGGGGAAGCCGAGGTGGGTGAACATCTCCGCCACCTGCGGCAGGGTCAGTTGCGCGTAGGCGGTGAAGGCCATTTGCAGGCAGAAGAGGGCGGTCGCGATCCAATAGAGGATGGCGTTGGTCTTCGGGGCCGCGAGGGTCGGGTTCTGCAGGGTCGTGTCCATGGCGTTCCTCCTAATTCTCGATGCCGAACTGCTTTGCATACTCGGCATGTAGTCGTTGCCAGCCTTCGAAGTTCATGGCATCGGCGCCGACGATGCGGCCGATGGGCTGCTCGTCGAGCGCGCGTTCCAGCACATCGAGGCAGACGTGCCAGCCGGCGGCGCCCATGGCGATGAAGCGCCGGTCGATGTTGTGCCAGAGCGTGAGGCGCGTTCCGTTCGCTCCGAGCGGCTCCAGTTGCCAGCGGATGTCCTGTCCGCCCCAGTTGAATTCGAGCACGTTCGGCGCGTCGGCGCGTGTGATCTGACTGTCGGAGACCATCGGTGTCGGTGCGCCGACCGTCGTGAGCTTCGCGGTACCGACGCTGCCGAGGTTGCGGTCGGAATCGAACGGAGCCCACTCGCGGAGATGCTGCGGATCCGTGAGCGCCTTCCACACTTTTGCTGGCGGGTGATGCAACTCGCGGACGAGCACGAGCGTCCACTTTTCTCCATCCTTCTCGATGTGCGCCGAAGTCATTGATCCTCCATCTCATCGAGGTGCCGCTCGAGCGCGTCGACATGCGCCGACCAGAACTCGCGGAACGGCGCCAGCCACTCATCTACCGCCCGCAGCGGCTCGGGTTTGAGCCGGTAGAGGCGGCGTTGGGCGTCCACGGTCGCCTCCACGAATCCCGCCTCGCGCAGTACGCGCAGGTGCTTCGACACCGTCGGCTGCGACATCTGCAGCTGCCGCTCGATTTCGCCAACTGAGTGCTCTGAAAGGACTAAGAGGCTCAGGATCGCGCGGCGGTTCGGCTCGGCGATGATCTCGAAGACGGATTCCACACTGTCAATATGCGTTCGAGTGTATATGCCTGTCAAGGCATATTAAAAGATTGGCAGGAGCTCCGGAATCGCGTCAAATTGTGTCGGAATGGTTTCGGAGCTCCCCATCACCGAAGTTCTCCGCGCCTGGGAACAGGGCGACGACGGCGCGCTGGAGCGGCTCCTGCCGATGGTGTACTCCGAGCTTCGGTCGATTGCCGCGCGGCATCTGCGGTCGGAGCGGTCGGGGCACACGCTGCAACCGACGGCGCTCGCCAACGAGGCCTACCTGCGCCTGCGCGGCCTGAGCGACGTGCCGTGGCACGATCGCGCGCATTTTTTCGCTATCGCTTCGAGGATCATGCGACGCATCCTGGTGGATCACGCCCGAGCGAACCTGGCCCAGAAGCGCGGCGCCGGCTCGCCCGTGCTGCAGGTCGTCGACGCGCTGCAGATGAGCGCGACGTCGACGATGGATGCCGCGGAGTTGATCGACCTCGATCGCGCGCTCGACCGCCTCGCCGCCGAGGAGCCGCGGCTTTCGCGGCTCATCGAACTGCGCTTCTTCGGCGGTCTGAATATCGACGAAGTCTCCGCGCTCCTCGGCTGTTCGCCGCGGACCGCGAAGCGGGACTGGGCCTTCGCGCGGGCCTGGCTCCTTCACAAATTGCGCGACCACGTATGAGCGAGCTCGAACGCCTGCGGGCGCTCTTCGATCGCGTTGCGGAATTGCCGCCCACCGAGCGCGAGGCGGAGATCGTGTGCGCGACGGAAAACAATCCGACGCTGGAGAAGGAGCTGCGCGCGCTGCTCGCGCATGCGGACACGCCGGAGTCGATGCTCGACGCTCCGTTGCTCGTGACCATTCCGGGCTATCGCGTGCATCGCTGCATCGGCCGCGGCGGCAGCGCGACCGTGTATCTCGCGGACCAGGAGCGCGTCGAGTTCACCCGCACCGTCGCGCTGAAGGTGATCGACGCCGTCTCCACGTCGCTGCGGCACGTGCGCGAGGAGCAGCAGATTCTCGCGAGTCTCGAGCATTCCGGGATCGCGCGCCTCTACGACTCGGGTGTGACGGCGCTCGGCCAGCCGTACCTGGCGATGGAGTTTGTCGAGGGCGAGACGATCGTCGAGCACTGCCGCAAGCGCGGCCTGCCGATTCGCGAACGGATCGAGCTGTTCCTGTCGGTGCTCGACGCGGTCCGCTACGCGCACGAGCGCGCGATCGTGCATCGCGATCTCAAGCCGGCGAACATCCTCGTCTCCGCGCGCGGCGAGGCGAAGCTGCTCGACTTCGGCATCGCCCAGCTCGTCGCACCCGACGACGAGGACAAGACGCTCACGCTGAATCGCGCGATGACGCCGGCGTACGCGAGTCCGGAACAGCGGCACGGCGGACGCGTCACACCTGCATCTGACATCTACTCGCTCGGCGTGGTCCTGTACGAACTGCTCACGGACACGATTCCGTTCCGCCTCGAAGACACGACGCACGAGCACGATCCGCAGCCTCCGTCCGCCGTCTTCGAGGGAAATGAGCGATGGCGCAAAACGCTCCGCGGCGATCTCGACGCGGTTGTGCTCAAGGCGCTGCGGTACGACCCCGAGGACCGGTATGCGTCAGCCGGGGCGATGGCGGACGATCTGCGCCGCGTGCTCGCGGGCCGGCCGGTCGCGGCGCGCGGCGATGATCGCGTCTACCGGATCGGCCGGTTCCTCCGCCGCCATCGCGCCGCGCTCGCCGCGCTCGCGGCGGCGGCGGCCGTGGCGTTGTTCCTCATGCCTTGGCGCGCATCGAGATCGAGCCGCGCGAGCGAGCTGGCGATTTTTTATGAGCACGGTCTCGGCGATGGCGCGGAGAAGCTGGAGCGATTCGATGGTCTCGCGGCGCGTGACAGTTTTCGCCGCGCAACCGCGGGACCGGACAAGGCACTGGCCTGGGATGGCGTGGCCCGCGCCGAGCGCATGCTCGGCGAAGTCGGACGTGCGGCAGACGCGTCGCGTCGCGCCGGGAGTCTGCTTGCCGCCGGTTTGCAGGCCGACGAGGCGGCGCGAATCCGCGCCGCGTCATACGCGGCGAATCACCAATGGTCGAAAGCGATCGCTGAATTCGAAGACGTGTTCGCGCGCCAGCCGGAGCGCGTCGACGTCGGCGTGGCGCTCGTGACGACGCTCCTCGCCGCCGGACGTACCGACGCGGCGAACACCGTCTTCGGCAGGCTGCGGCAACTCCCCGCGATTTCCGAGGATCCGCGCATCGAGCTGCTGGAGGCGGAGGTCGCGCACCAGCTCTCCGAGTATCAGCGCGCCGCCGCGGCGGCCACGCGGGCATTCAATCTCGCGCAGCGGCTCGGCGCGACGGCGCTGTCGCTGCGAGCCGAGCGCATTCGCGCCGAGGCGGTCGGGCATCTCGATCGTCCCGAGGAAGCGATTCGCGCGCTCGAGCCTCTCATCACGCGTGCCGCGGCGAATGGATTGGCGCGTGAGAGCGCCGCGGCGCGGCTCGAGATCGGGCGCCTGATGACGCGAAGCGGAGGCGCCGACGAGACGCGCAAAATGCTCGAACAGGCCCACGCCGGCTTGCGGACCGCCGGCGACGAGCGCGGCGAGATCGCGGCGCGCATCCTGCTCGCCATCGCCGCGGGCAGACGGGGCGACGTCGAGACGGGAATCACCGCCGTCCGCGCGACCGTCGCCGACGCGCAGCGCATCGGCGACCGCTGGATGGAAGCCAATGCGCGGTCGAACCTGCTCGTGCTGCTGAACTGGGCCAGCGAGGCGAGTGCGTTCAAAGCGGAGATCGCGCCGGCGCTGACGGCGCTGCGCGATTCCGGCGCACGGCAGACGCTGATGTCGACGGTCGCCAATCTGGCGATCGTGGCCATCGAGGACGTGGAGCTCGACAAAGCCGAGGCGTATCTGACCGAGGCGGAGGTCCTCGGGCGGCGCGTGGGCAGCGAGCTCGCGCGCGCGTCGATCGATCGAAGCCGCGGTTACCTCGAGGAAACGCGGGGCAATCTCGATCTCGCGCGCGTGTACTACGCCGGCGCGCTGCAAAAGGCCACGACCGCCGCGCCGTCGGAGAGAGGGAACTACGTCGGGGACTTGGCGTGGATCGAGGTGGCGGCGAACCGGCCCGACGCGGCGGAGGCGCGTGCGAAGGAAGCGATCGAGGCGTTCCGTGCGGTCGGAGATCTGCGCGAGGCGACGAAGACCGAGGCCGTGCTGGCCTGGACCGATGCGATGCGCGGAGATGTCGGCTCGGCGAAGAAGCGGCTGGTAGTGCTTCGTCAGGCAGCCGATCAGGACGCATCCACGCGCTACACGTCCCTCACCGCGGAAGCGCGCGTCGCCGCGGTGTTGAAGGACTGGCGTCGCGCGATCGAGCTTCGCCGCGAGACGGTGCGCATGGCTACGGCGTGGAACGCGCGCGGCGTGCGGATCCAGCAGCAGACTCGCCTCGCCGAGGCCCTGCACGGAGCGGGCAACCGCCGCGCGGCGGAAGCGCTCATCGCCGAAGTGTTGCCCGAGGCGGAACGCCTCGGCCTGCACGGCCTTGCGCGCGACCTGCGGAAACTGCGCGCGACGTGATCGTGGCCCTTTTTCGCCGCGCTTTGCGCTTCCAGCGGCGAGGAGGAACACATGATCGGCAATCTCTCTCATCGCATCACGTTGATCCTGGTCGTCGTTTGTCTCGCCGCGTCGGTCGCGGCGGATCCGTATCACCCGAACATCCCGAAGTCGCAGGTCGTAACGCTCGACGCGGCGGCGATGGAGCGCTGGGCGAACAGCGGGACGCCGTTCGCGCTGACGTTCGGCAAGACGACGATGGACGTCGTCCTTCATCCCGCGCCCGTCTTTCCGAAGGAGGGTGTGACGTTCATCCAATTTGCCAAAGACGGCAGCGCGAAAACGACCGTCGTTCAAGGCAACTTCACGTATGCCGGAGAAATCCTCGGCGAGGATCCGGCTACGACCGAAGTGCGGCTCACCATCGCCGGCGGCGTCGTGGAAGGTTACGTGCTGACGAAGGCGGACTGGTGGTTCATCGAGCCACTCGTGCGCTTCGAGCCGAAGGCGGCGAGCGACCAATACCTGGTGTACGTGTCGCACGAGACCAGCGTCTCGGTGAAGCTCGGCGACGCCGCCGACTCGATGGATGAAGTCTTCGACTGGCCCATCGTGGACGACAAGATTCCGCTGGCCACGGTGGCGGACATGGAGTACTTCCGGCAGAGCGACAGCAATTTCCAGCGGGTGATGCTGCGTCACGGGACGCTGATCAATGAGGTGAACGGCATCTACAACATGCAGTTCGGACGCGAGTTCCGAGTGCCGATGGTCGGCCTGGGATCGGCCGAGGAGCTCGAGGCGACGCACATCATCGATCTCATGGGCCAGTTCAAGGCGTTCATGACTCCGCAGAGGCTGCAGCAGATGCAGAGCATGATCGCGCACCTCACAACGGGGAAGGATCTCGATTTCGACGCCCTCGGACTAGGCGTTCAGCGCGGCTTCCACTCGCTGTCGAAGCAATCGACGACGTTCGACTTCCGCAACACGATCGTCGCGGCGCGCTACATCGGCAGGAACTTCGAAGCGACCGCCGCCCACGCGGAAGTGCACCAGGTCTGCATCGGAGGCCAATGCGATGTCTTCGAGCGAACGCTCGACGGGGAAGTGTTCGACGAGCACGTCGTTGCCCGCTTCTCCGACGGCCGGCTGGGCGCCGATTTCAACAACGTCACGCGCGTGTGCATCATCATGCACGAGCGCGGGTTCCCGTGCCGCGAACCGCAACCTTGAATCAGGTGGAGGACAGGCACTCCTGCCTGTCCTCGTCTTATCGCTTCGCTCAGGACAGGCAGGAGTGCCTGTCCTCCACCAACCGCGCGACGCATAAAGCCATATGGATGTAAGCTAGTCCTATCCGAAACAACCTGGGTCATCGATGATCGAGCGGCCGGTGATCATCCTGTCGCTGCCGCGCACCGGCAGCACCATGCTGTTCGATGCTCTGGCGCAATCGCCGACGCTGTACACGATCGGCGGCGAAAGCCACGTCGTCATCGAGGGGATGGAACAACTGCGCGCGGAACGGCGCGGATACGAGTCGAGCCGTCTCACCGCCACGGACGCGACGCCCGAAGTGGCCGCGACGTTGACCGCGCGGTTCCACGCGATCCTGCGCGATCGGAACAACGTTCGCGCCGCCGGAACGGTGCGCATGCTCGAGAAAACGCCCCGCAATGCGCTGCGCGTACCGTTCCTCGACGCCGTCTTCCCGGATGCGTTGTTCCTCTATCTCCACCGAGACCCGCGCAGCACGATCAGCAGCATGCTCGACGCGTGGAGATCTCCATGGCTTGCGACATACCCGACTCTGCCCGGATGGCGCGGCCATCCATGGTCGATGCTGCTGGTCCCGGGCTGGCGCGAGCTCAACGGCCGTCCGCTCGCCGAGATCGTGGCGGCGCAATGGGCGACCACCACGCGGATCCTGCTCGACGACCTGGCGTCGATCCGGTCCGATCGAATTTGTGCGACGACCTACGACGCCCTCGTCGCCGCTCCTCAACGCGAGCTCGAGCGCCTTTGTGCGTTCGCCGGAGCGGCCTGGGATCGAGTGATTCCCGGACGGCTGCCGGTATCGCGAACGGCACTGACGCTGCCGGATCAGAGCAAGGTTGCGCGCAATGAAGCCGACCTCTCCATCGCCATGCCGCTGGTGGAAGAGGTCGCGGCGCGCGAGCAGGAGTGGCTCGAGCGCGTTCAGGCGTGAAGGAGAGTGAGATGCGCATTCTGTGGATCAGCGACAGCCCCCTGGCGTTCAGCGGATACGGCACCGTGACCCGGGAAGTCCTCGGCCGTCTGTCGCGCCTCGGCCACGAGGTCGCCTGCATCGGCTGGAGCTATCAGGGATGGCCGTATGACCGCGAGACCATCCCGTACACCATCTATCCGTCCGATCCCCGCCTGTTCGGGAGAGACGTTGCGGCCCGGGCCATCGGCGAGTTCCTGCCCGATGTGGTCGTGGCCTTCGGCGATTTATGGGCGATCGACTGGGTGAAGGAGCTCCGCCTTCCGCATCCGTACAAGCTCGTCGTCTATTTCCCCGTCGACGGCAAACGATTCCCGCAAGCCTCCACGGCGGTGCTGCGCGCGGCGGACGCCGCGGTTGCGTACTCGCTGTTCGGCCAGCGCGAGGTCGCGCTCGCGTGTCCCGATGTCCCCGTCGACCTGATTTATCACGGGATCGATCTCGAGACGTTTCGTCCCCTCGGCGACAAGAGCGCGCTGCAGGCGGAGCGCGGAGTAGGCGGCAAGTTCGTCGTCGGCTGCGTGGCGAGGAATCAGCCGCGCAAGCAGTTTCCCGTTCTGCTGAAGGCATTCGCGCGATTTGCCGCGGAGTGCGAGGAAGCGATCCTTTACCTGCACACGGATCCGCGAGATTTCATCGGATGGGATCTCATCGCGCTGGCGCAGTCGTACGGTCTGGAAGGCCGCACCGCGTTCTCGGTGAGCGTCGGAACGATTCTCGGCGTGGCCCCCGAAGAGCTCAACCGGATCTATAACGCGATGGACGTGCTGGTGCTGCCGACGATGGGCGAAGGATTCGGCCTGCCGATCGCCGAGGCCATGGCGGCGGGTGTGCCCGTCATCGCCACGCGATGCAGTGCGTGCGAGGAGTTGCTGGAAGGGCGCGGCGAGTTGATCGACGTCGAAGCGTATGTGGCGGTCGGACGTCACGCCATCGAGCACGCTCTGCCGGCTGCGGACGACCTCCTCGCGAAACTGCGCCTCCTGCGCGCCGATGCGGAGCGGCGTGCGCGGCACATCGCCGCGGGCTTGGCGTTCGTACCGCAACTCGGCTGGGACGTCATCATGCCGCAATGGCAGGCACTGCTCGGGCGCATGGCCTAGACGGTGGCGCCCAGCTCTTCGAGCTTCGTCCGGAGAATCTGCCACGCCTGTCCGTTGCGGCGCGCCAGCCGGTTCTCGCGATACTCGGCGAAGCCGGGCCCGAAATACGAGGGCGCGCCGAGGCCGGCTTCCGGTGCGAGCGTGCGGACAGCGTTCAAGAGCGCGGTCTCGTCGTGGATCAACGCGTCGTAGTCGACGTCGACCGCGCCCGGCACGGAGTCGAGTGCGGCCTGTGCGTCGAGGAGGCCGCGCAGCAACGCTGATTCCACCCCGTCGCTCCAGGGCGGCTTCGCCGGGTACAGCCAGCGCCGCTCGAGCATCGATAGCGCGACGTCGGTGATGGGACGCCGGATGCGCAGCACGGACAGTTGGTTGCCGGCGCGGGCGAGCCAGCCGGCGATCACGAACGGCTGCACCACGTCCTTGTAGATGAATCCTTCGGGCTGGATGACCTGATCGAGGAAGGCGTGCAACGCCGCGGCGAGCTGCGGCTCCTCGGCCGGACGCGTGTACTTGCGGCCGAGCTGGAAGCGCGGGTCGCCGTGCATCGCGTAGCGGTCGTGGTTCAGGACCTCGCCGTCCGATACCCACGCCGGGGCCGACAGCCGCAGTGCCTCCCGCACCGCCTGATAGGTCAGGCTCGAGAGCGAGCGGGGAAGCGAGATGACGAAGACCGATCGCATGCGCTCAAGGTGCGATCGCCTTCGGCGCCTGCCGCATGGCCTTCTCCCGTCCCTTTCGCTTGACGACCGCCTCGGGATCGAGCGGGTTGTCGGGGTAGACCGTATTCCACGCGGCGGCCAGACATTTGTACCAGTCCCACGGTCCCCACGTGTTGCAGACCCACGCGGCGTCGATGCCGCTGGGCATGCTCATGATCATCGTCATCAGCCCCGGGTTCGGCGAAGCGTCGGTATTGTACAGACCTCCGTTATGCCACCAGGCGTATTCGCCGTTGTCGAGTCCCATTGGGTACCAGCCGAGTTGCAGGTTGAACATCAACTGCGTGGTGGCGCTGGTCAGGACCTTGTTGTTGCGGATGCCCATCAGAAAGTTCGCGAGATCGAGCACGGTCCCGCACCAGCCGCCGGAGGAGAGGGACGACGTGACCTGCGGCCAGACATAACCGCTGCCTGATGCTTGTCCGGAGGCGTACGTCGAGGTGTTGAAGAACGGCGCGTCCTGCACGTCCGTGATTCCCATCGGCGTGAAGACGTTGTCCTGCACGTAGGTCTGGTATTGGCCGGGATCCGTGCTCCCCTGCATGCCGGCGAGCACGAGCTCGAGGATGCCGAAATTGGCGTTGATGTAGCTGGAGCCCTGGCCCGGGACTCCTACGCACGGAGTCTGGACGTACTTCGTCATCGCCGTCATGTAGGGGTCGAACAAGTTCGACCCCGAGGCCGGGTTCATGCCGCTGAACATCGTCATGAGCTGGCCGATCGTCACCCCGGCCACGCCGGCACCCGGATCCCAGGAAGGCCCGCCGCCGGGCCCCGAGATCGCCGCGCTCGTGTAGAGGTTGAACGTCTCGTCGAGCATGATGAGGAGGTTGGCGGGATCTCCCCAACTCCAGCCGCTGGGCGGGTTCTCGAAGAGGTTCATCATCGCTACGGCGGTGATCGATTTCGAGCAACTGGCGAACGGGATGCCGGTGCTCGTCGTGAACTGTTCTTCCGTCCCGTTCTTGTCCCACGGCGCGACGGCATACCCGACGGCCCCGCTCTCGAGGAGCGCGCCGTTCTGCCCGATCGCGTATGCCCATCCGACCGGACCGCTGCCGAGAAAGCTCTGAATGGCGGTTCCCCATGGACCGAGGGTCATTGCGGCCTCCTTGAAGGAATGGCGTCAGTATAGAAGTTTCGTTTGAATGCTGTTAGGGCGAAAACGGAAGGTGGGAAAAGCCGCGCCCGAGTGGGGTGGGCAGCGCTCTTGGTGATCGGTTCGAACGCGGGCGTCAGATCGCTCCGCCCAAGTGGCTGCTCGAGGGGACGAAGAAAAGGCTCGATCGCGGCAGTCCTTATGAGGCAGGTAGTACGAGGTGAGACCTTGCGTAAGCAGCCGCAATAGTTCGTTGGATTGAGGAGGCCACATGGTTGAGAACCCTGGATTCCGGCAGTGCACAAATACTTTGCGTTCCATGACGATTGCGCTCCTTGCCGCGCTCGTGCTGCTCGGCGGTTGTAGCTCGTGGTGTCGCGTTTCTCCACCTCTTGGCTCGATCAGCGGGCGGGTGGTCGATCCGCAAGACCGTGCCGTCGAGGGCGTGGAGCTGCGTTTGGGCAATCGGGTCGTCGGGGTCACCGATCGCAACGGTGCCTTCGTCATTCGTGCAGTGCCGACCAATGACCGTCTCGCTGTGAGTTTCAGCGCGCCAACGTTCATGAGGACAACGCGAATTTACGAGCCGTCCCTCGGGTCGCGCGGTAACACGATTGTGATCTGGCCTCGGGCAACGCCATCACGCCTACAAGTGTCCAAAGGAGGGACACTCGCGTTCCGCGGCGGAACAATCGTGTTTCCTCCGGACGCGCTCGTGGACAGCGAGGGCAGGCGTCTCACCGGGGATGTTGAAGTTACGATGTCGGTGCTCGACATCACGGATCAGCGGCAACTTGCGAGCGCGCCGGGCGATTTCACAGCACAGATGCGCGACGGTACAGTCCAGAATCTTGAGACCTTTGGCCTCTTTGAGCTCGTCGCGGAAAGCTATGGGCGCGCGGTGAAGTTCGCACCAGGAAAGGCAGCTACGGTGGAGTTGGATGCGCCGAAAGAGATGCCGGCGATGGTGCCGTCGTTCCGCTTCGACGAGCGCACAGGTAGATGGAACCAGCAGACGGCGCAGTGGCGATCCGCGGGCCCCAGGATCTTCACCACGATTGATTGGCTTGATTGGTGGAACGCGGACATGCCGTTTGTTACAACGTGCCTCGCGGTCGACGTGCTGGGTTGCCGGACCTGCGAAGGCGCCCCCAGCCGGATTGCCGGCGCAACCGTAACGGCGTCCCCCTCAGGTTACTTTGGGTCGACCTACTCGAAGTTGACGGACCAAAATGGGCCTGTCTGTCTCCCGGTCAAAATGGGCGCCCACGCGCAAATTAACGTCGTCTACAACAATCACGCTAGCAATCCGTTGATTGTGGCGACCGACCCTTCGATGCTGGATCCAAACACCTGTACCAATTGCCCCCTCGTCACCGTGACGCACGTCGTCGCTGGACCCGTGAACGAAACACTCACGATGGAGCCGTCCTCCGGGTGGTGCGCGTCAGACTACTGGAACCAGAATGAATTTGAGAGCGCGTGGCTGAAGGATCTGACACACCTCAAATTCTCCAATCTAGGCATGACACTCACACTCAACGAGCAAGATGCGCAGGGCAATGACTGCGATCCGGTGACTATCGATCCGAACACCAACAAGAAGAATTGTCGTGGCGCAGAATACGCGGGCGCAGAATATAAGACGCTCTGCTATCACGGGTACGGGACGTATACGGCCACAATCGCGCCTCCGCAGCCGAATCCCGGCATGGTCACGGGCTTCTTCGTGATGTCGAAGCCGGGCGATGACAATACGGTTGGCGAGAATGGCGCCGTTGGATGGGATGAAATCGATATCGAACTCCTCGGGCGCGCGCCTAAAACCGGCGATATTCCAACGACTAACCAAAACGCGGGATCATGCGTCGCCGGCGATCTCATCGTCCAGACGAATTACTTCGCGAAAGGCAATGGAAATCACGAGAAAGCGTACTGCTTGCCCCCTGCCACGTATACGTACCGATTTATTTGGTCAGCAAGCACGATAACGTGGGAGTACCAGGATCAGCAGGGGTGGCACCCGCTCGGATTACCGACCACTCGTGGGAGTGGAGCATGGCCGACCCAACCGGGTAGAGTGATTATGAATCTGTGGGCGAATAACTCGAATCTGTCGTGGGTCGGTAAGTGGGCGTACAACGGGCCGCGAACAGCGACATTCTCAAACGTGACCGTGACCCACCCGTAAGAGAGCATCTACCATCCGCGTCGGACCTATGGGCGCGTCGAATGCCGAAACGATTGCTCGGCCCCAAGTCCGACTTCGCGAACAGTTGTCGCACAAGGGACGGCAAACCAAAACGCCGCCCGTCTTACGACGGGCGGCGTTGGGTGGTGGGCGATTGGTAGGCGCTAGCGGACTCGAACCGCTGACCCCCACCGTGTGAAGGTGATGCTCTACCGACTGAGCTAAGCGCCTATGGGAACTTTGTCAACGAACGAGGCGGGGGGAGTATTTCGCATCGGTGCGTCGGCGTCAACGGCCGAAAAGGATGAGCTCCTGGAGTTTGTAGAGGGCGACCTGGCCGCCGCGGTCGGTGTTCGAGAGGACGATCAGGGTGTAGTTGCCGGAGTCGGGGTAGAGGCGGAACGCGGAGCTCACGCCGAAGTCGCCGCCGGTGTGGCCCATCACGCGCTGCCCGTTCACGTTCTCGAGCTCGAAGCCGTAGCCCCACGACGTCACCGCGGCGTCGACGCGGCGGGCTTCGACTTTCGGCGTGGTCATGAGCTCCAGCGACTTCACCAGGCGGGGGAGGGCGAGCGTGTAGCGGAACAGCTCCGGCGCGGTCGAGAACGCGCCGCCTTGCGGGTTGCCGCGCGGCGTGAGGCTCGGGAGCGTGTTGCGCAGCTCGTTCAGGCGGAAGTCGTACTTGCCGTCGCCGAAGACGACGAAGTTCGTGTACGGCGTCGCGAGATTCGGCGTGTCTTTGTCGGCCTCGTAGTAGTCCGTGTTCGTCAGGCCGGCGGGTTTGAAGACGTGCGCGCGGATGTGCTCGTAGAAATTCGTCCCCGTCACCTTCTCGACGATCGCGCCGAGGAGGAGATAGCCGATGTTGCTGTACTGCCAGCGCTCGCCCGGCGTGAACGCGAGCGGCTTTGGATCGTCGGCGAAGATGGGGAAGTAGTCGCGCACCTCGCGCAGGCCGGAGCGGAGGCAGTCGTACTTCGCGCCGTAGATGTCGCCGAGGCCGGACGTGTGGGAGAGCAGGTGATGGATCGTCACCTTCTCGCGCACGTCCGCGTTCGCATAGTCCGTCAGGAACTTGCCGACCGGATCGTTCAGCGCGATCTTCCCCTCTTCGACGAGCTGCAGGATCGCCACCGCCGTGAAGTTCTTGCCGATCGAGGCCAGGTTGAACTTCGTATCGCGGTTCACGCGCGCCGCGTATTGCCGGCTGGCGAAGCCGCGCGCCGTTTCGTAAACCGGCACACCGTCTTTCGCCAGCAGAATCGTTCCCGAAA
>DATFHJ010000135.1:0-11288 GCA_035248585.1 Thermoanaerobaculia bacterium | reverse complement strand
GCGCGTGCGCTCGAGGATCAGCGCGGAAAGCGTGTTCACGATCCCGAGCACCGCCACCACGATCGCCACGGCGAGGAGCGCGTAGGTGATGGTGAACGTCTGATCGAAGATGCGCATCACTTCGCCGCGAATCTCGGCATTCGTCACGACGAACGCGCCGTACCTGGGGCCGAACTGTTTTTCCAGCGCCACGCGCGCGCGATCGCGATCGACGCCCGGCTTCAGGTAGACGACGATCGTGTTGATGGCGTCGTCGCCGAAGGAGCGGACGTAGAGCGCGCGGTCCATCACCACGACGCCGCGGTCGTTCGAGTAGTCGCGATAGATGCCGGTGATCGGGAAACGATGCTTGGCGATCTCGATGACGTCGCCGGCGCGCTTGTCGAACTTGATCGAGAACGTCTCCGACACGACGACGCCGTTCGTGCGCAACGCCTCCGCAATCGCGCCGCTCGACTTCCGGCGGCCGACCATCGGCAGATCGCCTTTGCGCGAGGCGACCGCGAACTCGCCGCTGCCGAGGGCGATCAGCGTGTCGCCGTACAACACGTCCTTGCCGCGCACGCGATCGATGGCCGCGACGAACGGGACTTTCTCCAACTCATCCGCGACCTCGGGGCGAAAGAGCGCCACCTGCGCGTTCGACAGACCTTTCGACGGCCGCAGCCAGAGATCGGAGCTGACGGTTTGATCGACCCAGATGCGCACGGTCTCGCGGAAGCTGCCGACCATCAGCGCGACGGCGACCATCATGCCGGTGGCCAGCGCCAGCGCGGCGCCCGCGACCGAGGTGCGGCGCAGCGAGGCCGGAAGCGAGACGGCGGCGAGACGGCCGACAATGCCGAACAGTCTCTCGAGCAGCGGCGAGAAGAGGCGCGAGGTGCCGCGAACGATGGCCGGCGCGAGGAGCGAGAAGCCGGCAACAACGAGGAGCACGGCGACGTACCCGGCGACGGCGATGCCGCGAACAGGCGGCAGTTGCGCGACGAGCGCGCTCGCGATGAAGCAGAGGATGGCCGCGACGGCGAGCGCCCGCGGATGCCGCACGCGCTGCTGCAATCCGGGACGGATCATCGCGCTCGGACGGACGCGCGCCGCTTCGAGCGAGGGCTGCAGCGCGGAGACGAGCGAGAGGATCGTTCCGACGGCGATGCCGAGGAGAATCACGCCGGCGGTGAGCTCCACGGCCTCGGGCCGCGAGGTGACGTAGAGCGTGTTCACGGTGCGTCCGACCGCGCGCAGGATCGCCGAGGCCAGGAGCCGGCCCAACACGATCCCGAGCACCGAGCCCACCACGCCGAACAACAATCCCTCGGCGAGAAAGGCGCCGAAGATCTGCCGCGGCGCCACGCCGACGGTCTTCAGCACGCCGACGTCCTTGCGCCGGCGCAGGATCGAGATGAGCACGGTGTTGTAGACGAGGAACATGCCGACGAGGAGCGCGACGCCGGCTAGCGCGAAGAGGTTCACGCGAAACGCGCGCAGCATTTTCTCGACGCGCTCGTTGCGGCGGGAGGGGCGCTCGATGCGCGTGCCGGGCGGCGCCTGCACGCGGATCTCTTTCCCCTCGGGCACGAGCAGGTCGACGCGCGAGAGCTTGCCGGTCATCCCGAAGCTCCGCTGCGCGACGGAGATGTCGCAGACGGCGATGCTGCCGTTGAACGCGGTCGCCGGCCCTTCGGCTTCGAGCAGCCCGCGCACGACGAGCGTGCTGCGGTGGCCGAGCACGTTCATCGTGACGCGGCTGCCGGCCGTGAGGCCGTGCTCGCGCGCGAACGGGGCGGGGAGAATGAGCGAGTCGGGCTGGAAGAGCGCGTAGTAGTCGCCGCTGAACTTCGCGTATTTGTAGTCGCGGAAGTGGAGGTCGCTGAAGAGATCGACGGCGAGCAGGCGGATGGGCTGGCGCGTGGTCTCCAGCATCCCCTCGATATCGATCACCGGCGCGAAGCGCACGCCGTCGTGCCAGAGCGGCTGCAGTTGAAACAGCACGCGCTCGTCGAGCGGCGCGACGTCGGGCACGAGCTGGTAATTCGCGCGGCCGGCGATGGCATCGACCGACTCGCGAAACGCGCGCAGCGCGCTCTGATTCGCGAGCTGGATGGCCACCACCACCGCCACGCCGACGGCGATGCCGGCGATCGTCAGCGCCGTGCGCGTTTTCTCGCGAACGATCGGGCGCAGGATCAGAGCACGCGCGATCACCGCCGCACCCGCCCGTCTTCGACGTGAATGACGTAGTCGCCGTACGCCGCCGCGTTCGCGGAGTGCGTGGCCATCACGATCGTCGGGCGCAGCGAGGCGTGCAGGTCGAGGATCAGGTCGAGGATCATCGCGCCGTTTTTCGAGTCGAGGTTTCCGGTCGGCTCGTCGGCGAGGATCAGCGGCGGGCGATGGACGATGGCGCGGCCGATGGCGACGCGCTGCATCTCGCCGCCGGACAGCTCGTTCGGGAAATGCCTCACCCGGTGCGCGAGTCCGACCCGGCCCAGCACTTCGGCGACGCGTTCCTCGATCTCCTTCTTCGGCCGCCGCGCGAGCGAGAGCGGGAAGGCGACGTTCTCGAAGACGTTCAGCGTCGGGATGAGATTGAAGAACTGGAAGATGAAGCCGATCGACGAGCGCCGCAATTGCGTCAGCTTCGCTTCGTCGAGCGCCGAGGTCTCGGCGTCGCCGAGAAAAACCTCGCCGCTCGTCGGCCGGTCGACGGCGCCGATGAGATTCAGCAGCGTCGATTTTCCGCTGCCGGACGCGCCCATGAGCACGGCAAAGTCGCCCGCGCCGATGTCGAGCGAAACCTCCTCGAGCACGTGCACCGCGCCCGATTCATCGCTCGGCGCGTAGTCGTGGGAAACGTTTCTCAGCGCGATTCGCATTGCCTTTGCATTCCATCCTAAGCGAGCGGTGGTATCGTCGGCCGCTGAAGAGGAGGTACATCATGGACGAAACATCGAATCCGACCGGCGGCACGACCGACGCGGGCGATACCAGCAACCGCTTCGGACGCGCGAAAGAGTACGTGAACGATCAGTACGAGCGCGCGTCGGGCAAAGTCCGCGATGGCTACAACACGATGCGCGAAAAGGTGGAGGACGTCGATTTCGGCGCGATCACCGATCAGGTGAAGACGTATGTCCGCTCGAATCCCGGCAAGGCATTGCTGATCTCGGTCGGCGTCGGATTCCTGATCGGCCTGCTTCTCCGCCGCGATGACGAGGACTAACCATGGCGAGAGATTTCCCTGAGGACCACGAACGATCGGCGGCCGGTATGGACTACGAAGACGACCCGCTGCGCAACGGCGCGGCATCCCTCGGCTCGAGAATCGCCGAGGAAGGACCGGAAGCGTTGCTGGATGAGATCGAGAACCTTCTTCCCGAAAGCTGGCGCGACCAGATCCAGGCGTTCCCGCTCGCCGCGGTGGCGCTCGGAGTCGGCGTCGGCATCTGGCTCGGCATGAAGAAGAGCGACGAGGTGATCGCGGCCGGAACGGCGCTGGTCTCTTCGGCCGCGATGGCGAACGTGTCGCAGGTCATGGACAAAGTGAAGGGCGGCGCGTGAGATAATCAGGCGTGCCGGTTTTGACCGACCGCCCGATTCCGCTTCCCGTCCCCGCGACACATCATCATCTCGAGTCCCTCGCGGCCGAGGTGCACCGGACGTACTTTTTCAAATACCCGCCGCTGCCGGTGCGCTGGGGACAGCGGATCTCGCGCAAGAAACGCCGCACCATCCGCCTCGGCTCCTACAACCATCACACCGCCGAGATCCGCGTGCACCCGATTCTCAACACGCACGGCACGCCGGCGTTTTTCATCCAGTCGATCATCTACCACGAGTACCTGCACCACGTCCTAGGCCCGAGCCACAACCGCCGCTTCCATAAAGCGGAGCGCCAATTCCGCTACTACCGCGAATCGCAGGAATGGCTGCGGCGGAATCTGCTGGCGCTGCTGGGAACGAAGAAGAAAGCGTTGCCGCCACGGTTGACGCTCCCGCCACCGCCGCAGATGGTCTTGTTCTAGAGGGATTGTGGAGCGGTGGGCTTTAGCCCACCGCTCCAGTTTTCGGCGGGCTGAAGCCCGCCGCTCCATAGTTCACACCCCCATCGGGAACGTCAGCGTATACACGTACCGTCCGCGCTGAACCGACAGCACGATCGATGAGCGATCGGCGCCGCGCATGAGTTCCGTGTTCAAAGCCGTCGTCGAGCCGACCTCCGCGCCGTTGACGCCGACGATGTAGTCACCCGGCTGGAGGCCGATCTCGGCGGCGCGGCTGCCGTTCACGACTTCGTCGACGACGACCGCACGGTTTTGATCGGCGACGCGGAGTCCGGCGATCTGCTCGAGGATGCGCAGGCCGAGATTCGCGGGCGGATCCTGCGGCTTCACCTGCACTTTGCGCGAGCTGCCGTCGCGCGCGATCGTGAGATTGACCGGCTGCCCGCTGGCGAGCGTCGCCGTGTAGGTCGTGAAGGACTCGCGCGAGTCGACGGGACGTTCCGCCACCGCGGTGATCACGTCGCCGGTCTTCAATCCCGCCTGTTCCGCGGGCGAACCGGGAAGCACGCGCGAGATCAGCGCGCCGCGCTGCGCGCTCTGCCCGAGGCGCTTCGCTTCCTCGGGCGTGAGCGTCGCCGTGACGGCGCCGATCCACGCCGAATGCACTTCGCCGTAACGCAGCAGGTCCTGGATCACTTTTTTCGCGCGATCGACCGGAATCGCGAAGCCGATGCCCTGCGCGTTCTGGTAAATCGCGACGTTGATCCCGATCACCTTGCCTTCGATGTTCAGCAGCGGTCCACCGGAATTGCCGGGATTGATCGACGCATCGGTCTGGATGAAATCGGTGTACGTCCTTCCCCGCTCCTGCGACGGCACGGAGCGGCCGAGCGCGGAGAGAACGCCGGTGGTGACGGTGCCGCTCAGGCCGAACGGATTGCCGACGGCGACAACGCTCTCGCCGATCATCAGATCGGACGACGTGCCGATCGGAGCGGCGGTGAGGTTCTTCGAGTCGACTTTCAGCACCGCGACGTCGCTGTCGGGATCGACGCCGAGCAGCTTCGCCGGCATCTGCGTTCCGTCATTCAGATTCACCGTGATGCGCGACGCGCCTTCGACGACGTGGTTGTTCGTGACGATGACGCCGTCGCTCGACCAGACGAAGCCCGAGCCGAGGGACTGCGAGGTGTACGAGCGCGGCCCGAACATGCCGAACGGATCGAAGAACGGATCGACGGATCGCCGCTGCATCGTGGCCTCGGTCTGAATGTTCACGACCGACGGCAGCACGTTGTGCGCGACCACGACGATCGGCGTGCGCCGCGCGGGGCTGACCGTTTGCGGAATGACGTTCGCCGGCGGACGCGCCGGCTGCGATTCCGCGGCGGGCTTGCAGGCGATGGCGAGAGCGAAAAGCAGGAGCAGACGACCGAGTTTCATCGCATCGCATTCTACGTTTCAGCCTTCAAAGAGTTCCGAGGATGTATATCGAACGATATAGGTACTCTCCATCGAACGGTGGACGCGACGGGTTAGGCCGACGACTAAGATGACCCTGCGGTCCGTCCAAGACCCCAACCTTTTTACGCATAAGGAATTAAGTTATGAGCCGAGCCATAGCACGGGTGCTTCTCGCCACGCTTTTCATTGTTATTGCCGCGACTGCCGTCGTCGCGGATGATCCAGTCAGAGATCCGCTGGCCCTGAGGGACTGGCGCGTCGATTTCTCGAAGCTCGAGCAGCGGGACGAGCGCTCGTTCCTGCCGCAGCCGAATGCAGTGGTGCCGTCGGCCGCGAGCCACTTCGTGACGATGGTGCCGTGCCGCATCCTCGACACGCGCAACCCCGACGGCCCGTACGGCGGTCCGATTTTCTCCGCCGGCGAGACGCGCACGTATGACATTCCGGGCAGCGCCTGCGCCGGCATTCCGGCGACGGCCGTGGCGTATTCGTTCAACATCGCCGTGACCCAGCCGGTGGCGCAGGGACACGTCATCGCCTGGAACAACGGCGTGCCGAAGCCGCTGGTCTCCGTGCTCAACTACGCCGCGAACCAGACGATCGCGAACGGCATCATCATTCCGGCCGGCACGGACGGCAAGGTCGACGTGTTCTCGCTTTCGTCGGCGCACGTGATCATCGACATCAACGGCTACTTCACCGAGGGCGTGGTCACGAGCCTCACCGCGGGAGCGGGACTCAGCGGCGGCGGCACCGGCGCGGTCACGGTCGACATCGAAGCGAAAGGCGTGACGCCGGGGATGCTCGACACGACCGGCTCGTCCGCCGGGGACGTGCTGACTTCGGATGGCACGGACGCGTCGTGGCAGCCGGCCGCGAGCGCGAGCGGCACGGCCGGCGGAGATCTCTCCGGCACGTATCCGAATCCGACGATTGCCTCCACCGCGGGAGACAACATCATCACCGCGGTCAACGGCGGCACGGGGACGGTCAACGCCGCGCGCCTGCCCGCCACGATCGCGTATCAGGACGGGACGAACGTTTTCACCGGCAGCAACACGTTCAACCTCGGGCTCTCCGCGAACAGTCAGAAGATCACCAGCGTCGACACGCCGACGGCCGGAACGGACGCGGCGAACAAGAGCTACGTCGACGGCGCCATCAGCGGCATCACGTCCTTCGTGCTGCTCTCGCCGGCGTCGGTGCAGACCACGACCAGCACGAATGACGTCGTCAACCTGAAGCTCGACCGCACCGGCAGCGCGCTCGGCACGAGCGGCACGAGCGATCTGCTCAGCCTCTCCGCGGCCGGTCTGTATGGCGGAAACCCGTTCGACAAAGAGCGCTTCCGCGTCGACAACTCCGGCAGCGTGCTCGCGGTCGGCGGCGACACGGGCACGATCCCGGCCGAAGGCGGCGGCACTCGCATGGTGTTCCATGCCTCCAAAGGCGCGTTCCGCGTCGGTCAGGTGACGGGCACGCAGTGGAATGACACGAACGTCGGAACCCGTTCGTTCGCGGCCGGCAGAAACACGACCGCCAGCGGAAATGACTCGACGGCATTCGGAGACACCAGCACCGCGAGCGGCGCGAACTCGTTTGCGGCCGGCGACAGCGTGACGGCCAGCGGTCAGGCGTCCATCGCGCTCGGCAACGACGCCACCACGTCGAACAACGGCTGCTTCGTATTCGGCGACCGGGCCGGCGGCGCCACGACGGTCACGACGTCCGCCCACAATCAGTTCCGCGTGCGCGCGTCGGGCGGCACGATCTTCTACAGCAGCTCTGACCTCAGCACGGGTGTGTCGCTCGCCGCCGGCGGCGGCGGCTGGAGCAACCTCTCCGATTTCGCGCGCAAGGAGAATTTCTCCGAGCTCGACGGCGAGGACGTGCTGGAGCGCATCCGCTCCATTCCGGTCTCGTCGTGGAACTACAAGAGCCAGGATCCGTCGATCCGCCACATCGGACCGACGGCCCAGGACTTCTTCGCCGCGTTCGGCGTCGGAGAGAGCGAAAAGCTGATCAACACCGTCGACATCGACGGCGTCGCGCTGGCCGCGGCGAAGGCGCTGGAAGCGCGCACGGGGGCGCAGCAGAACGAGATCGATGCTCTGAAGGCGCGCAACGCGGAGCTCGAACAGCGCCTGCAGCGTCTCGAAGGACTGCTCGCGAAGCAACCCCGGTAAACTGGGGTCGTTGCATCTCAAAGTAATCTACAACCCCACCGCCGGGCGCGGAAAGGCCCGGCGGTGGGTTCGCGAGGTCGAGGAGACGCTCCGCGCGCGCGGCGCACGCGCGGACTGCGAGCCGAGCACCGGTCCCGACGATCTCGTGCGCATCGCCGCCGAAAGCTCGCGCGCCGGCTACGACCGCGTGGTGGTGATGGGGGGCGACGGCACGCTCAACCTCGCGCTGCGCGAGTTCGATCTGGCGAAGGGAACGCTCGCGCTCATCCCGACCGGCTCCGGCAATGATTTCGCACGCGTCGTGGGACTGCCACGCAACATCCGCGATGCCTGCGATACAGTTCTAAAAGGCCGCGTGCGCGAAGTCGACGTGGCCCACGCGAATCGCCTCCGCTACCTCGGCATCGCCGGACTCGGCTTCGACTCCGAGGTCGCCGAGTACGCGAATCGAAACGTGAGGTTTCTCCGCGGATCGGCGGTCTATCTCTATTCGATTCTGCGCGTCCTGCCGCGCTTCACGCCGCGCCGCGTGCGCATCCGCACCGACCACGAGACGCGCGAGCAGGCCATCATGTTCGCCGCCATCGGCAACACGAGCCGCTACGGCGGCGGCATCCGCATCACTCCCGACGCCTCGATCGACGACGGCCTGCTCGACGCCTGCATCGTCCACGAAACCACGCGCGTGCAGCTCCTGAAGACGCTCCCCCTCGCCTACAGCGGCGCGCACGTGGGAAAGCCGTACGTCGAGATCACCCGAGGCCGCGAGTTCCATTTCGACAGCGAGCAATCGATGGCCGTGTACGCGGATGGAGAGCCGCTCACCCGCACGCCGGTCGCGTTCGGGATCTGCGCGGAGAAGTTGCGGGTGGTGGTTCCCTAAATTGACGATGTATCGATGCGTGTCTATACTCGAAGCATGGCGGGACGCGCAAAGATTTTCTACAACGGCGGCAGCCAGGCCATCCGCCTGCCGAAATCGTGTCGTTTTCCTGACAACGAGACAGAAGTTCTCGCACGCCGCGTCGGCCGAAAAGTCATTCTGGAGCCTGCCGACGAATGGAGTCCGGAATTCCTGAAGGTGCTCGGGAGCTGGCCGGAGAAGATTGAACGCCCGCGGTCACAACCGATTTCGAAGAAGAAAGATCCTTTCGCTTGACGCCGCTGTTCATGCTGGACACGGACACGGTGAGCTACGCATTGCGCGGTCACGGTAATGCTGGTGCGCGAATCCTCGAACATCGGCCGTCGGAGATCTGCGTCAGCTCCATCACTGTCGCCGAGCTGCGCTATGGTGCCGCACGGCGTAACTCCGCCAGACTTCACAAGCTCATTGACGCATTCGTCTCGAATGTTTCGGTCCTCGCGTTCGACGAGCGTTGCGCAAATGACTTCGGACGATTGGCAGCTGAGCTGAGCGGCCGGGGCACGCCGATCGGCGATTTCGACGTCCTGATCGCCGCGCACGCAATGGCGGCCGAAGCGACGCTCGTCACGAACAACATCAAACACTTCAAGCGGATTCGTGGGTTGAAGCTGGAGAACTGGTTCCAGACCTAATTAAATCGCCTCCGCGATGATCTCGAGCACCGCCGGCGTCACCATTCTCGTCGTCGGATCGGACTCGCGTTCCGCGAACTGAGCTTTGATCGACTGCGCATCCTCGGCGGAAAGCCGTCCGAGCTGCACGAGCCGATCGACGCCGGTGTTGATGAATGAGCGCGGCCACTGCCAGATGAAATGCTCCGGCGTGATGATCTCCACGATCGGGCGAACGCGCTTCACCCGGAATCCCTCGTCTGGAAACCAGCGGAGCAGATCGAGGGCGATATCCGGCTCGCCGCCTTCGGCCCGCCAGCTGGCCATCACCGCGTCGACGAAGCCTTCGAAGTGCTCCGCCCGCGGCGTCATCCGCCACGTCCGATAGTCGAAGTACTCCTGCACCACGAACGTGCCGCCGCGCTTCATCGCACCGCGCACGCGGCGCAACAGATTCCACGGCTTCGTCACGAACGAGAACACCCACCGCGCCCACGCGCCGTCGGCCTGCAGCGACGGAAATGCATCGTCGTCGAGATCGAGCTCGAACACGCTGACGTTTCGCAACTGTCGCGATCGCAGCACGTCGAGAAATCGTGTCGATCGGTCAATCGCGACGACGCGTTCCCCGATCTCCGCGAGATCGGCGGTCGCATAGCCGGGACCGCAGCCGACATCGAGCAGCGTCTGCCCGGCCGTGAATCCCGCTTCCAGCCACGCATCGAGCGCGCGCCGTCTCCAGACGCGGTGCTGCAAGCCGAGGCGCGCGATTTCTTCGTCGTGTGTTCCGAGAACGTAGTCTTCGCTCACGGTGACAGAACACGGCGAAGTGAAAGTGCGTTCGTTAATCCACCAACTGAATCCCGCCCGTCTGCGGCGTCTTCGCGGGCGAGGAAGCGGGCGGGGCGCCGATGGCGCGGGCGAGGAAGAGATCCGTGTCGGGCTTGCCGTCGCTGGTGAAGCCGATCACGAGGAAGCGCTCGGGGCGCTGCAGGTAGCGATAGTCGTAGCCCCACGGATCGTGCAGGAGATTTGCGGAGACGTAGTGCGGCGCGAGGTCGCGCAGTTCCTGCGGGAGTCGGCCGTTGGCGTCGTTGTATTTCTCGATGGCCTGGCCGATCGCTTCGATCCGTTGCAGGGAGATCGATTTCTTCGCCGCCGTCAGCGGGGACGCGCCACCGGTCAGCGGGTGGAGCGTGTTCATCGGATTCTTGAACGACGTGATCAGCGACCCGAGGGCGAGGAGCACCAGCACGAGCACGAGCGGCAGCGGGACCGGCGTCTCCGCGACTTCCGTCTCATCGACCGGCGTGGCCTGCTCGAGCACCGCGGCCGCGCTCTGCCCGCGCACTTCTTCGATGAGGTCGCGCGTGAGCAGCTCGTACAGCGCCTTGTTCGTATCGAACTCGGAGAGGCGCGAGACCTCGATGATGTCGCCGACCGTCATCGTGCCGTCGACCATGTCGTAGATCGTTTTCTCTTCCAGGGAAATGCGGATCTTGTCGCCGAATCCGCCCGGCCGCCGGCGGCGGCTCGCATCCGGGTCGAAGTCGATCTCGTCCGCGTCTTCCGCGCCGACGACCACGATCTCCTGGTCGGTCAGCTTCTTGCGGAACATCATGTCGTACGAGCGGATGCGCTTCTCGATGATCGGCCATTCGTCGATCATCCGCGCGCCTTCCATCAGGATCGACTCGGCGGTGATCGGCACGACGTTGTCGCGGTCGTACTCGATCGTCGTCTCCTGCGAGAAGTGATAGTCGCCGTCCTTCCAGCGGAAGAGGCGATAGACGATCTGCATGATCTGCAGCTGGATCGCGCCGCGGAGCGAGTCGGCCGAAATGATTCCGTAGTGCGTGAGGATGAAGCCGAGGCGCTGCAGCGTCTCTTTCTGAATCTCGAGCGCGCGGTTGAGCTGATCCTGATTGATCAGCCCCGTCTTCATCAGCACGGTGCCGAGGCGGTTCTCGAGGCGGCGGTTCAGCGAGTCGGCGCCGACCACTTTGCCGTCGAGGAACGTCACCGTCACGGTGTCGTCCTTGCCGCGCAGCGTCAAAACGCCGGTCTTTCGCTGCAGGCCGATCAGCTGAAAGATGTC
>DATFHJ010000134.1:0-2546 GCA_035248585.1 Thermoanaerobaculia bacterium | reverse complement strand
ATCCGGATCGGCGACGTCGACGGGCGCACTTCGATCGGCGCCGCGGCGCTGAGCGCCGCGGCGAAAAGGACTGCGATCATGTTGTCTCTCTCTTCCCTATTCGCGCGCGCCGGCGCCGATCAGACGGTCGATGATGTCTTTGTATCCGCCGCGTTTGGCCATCTTCAGCGCGGTGCGCACTTCGTTGCCTTCGTAGGCGCGCACGTTGACGTCCGCGCCGCGCGTGATGAGCAGGTTGACGACGTACTCGTGGCCGTAGCGCGCGGCATTGATGATCGGATTCTCGTCGCCGGGAACGACGGTGTTGATGTCCGCGCCGGCGTCGAGCAGGATCTGCACGATCTCGAGCTGTCCTTCGCGCGCGGCGTTGATGAGCGGATTGCCGTCGCCGTCCGAGGCGAGATTGACGTCGGCGCCGCGGTCGATCAGGTAGCGGACGAGATCCGCATGCCCGCCTCTGCACGCGCCGATCAGCGCGGTCCCATCCCCCTCGGCGACGGTGTTGACGTCGATGCCGGCGTCGAGGAACTGCTTGATGATGTCCATCCTCCCCGCTTCGCCCGCTTCGGCGAGCGCCTCGCCGACCTGCGACCACTGCTTGTGCCGTTCGACCCGCTCCGTCACTTCCGCGATCAGACGCGCGGGAGCGACGGCGATGAGCATGATCAGCGTGACGGCGATGACGATCGCGGTTGCGAACCGCCCGAGCGGGCCGCGATGCTGCGACGGATCGAGGAGCGCGCGCACGCGCTGCGACAAACGGCTGGGCGACGCCATGCCGAGGGCCGGGACCATCGAGAAGCGGACGCTCTTCGCGAGACTCACGAGCTGTCCCGCGTAATCCTCGGCGCCGGGGAACGCCACGACCACCGCGTCATCGCACGCGCGCTCGGCTTCGAAACAGAAGCGGCGCCACGCCACCCACACCAGCGGATGGGCCCAGTAGATCGCGCACGCGGCGCGCGCGGCGAGCTGCGCGAACCAGTCCTCGCGGCGGACGTGCTCGAGCTCGTGCCGCAGCGCGCGCTTCAATTCGCCGTCGCTCCATGTCCGCGCGGCTTCCGGCATCAGGATCGTCGATCGCCGGAACCCGAACGTGAGCGGCACCGCCGTTTCGTTGGACAGCAGCACCAGCGCCGCGCGGCGAATGCCGCTCGCGGCCGCGAGCTCGTTCATATGCGCCGTGCCTTCGAGCCACACCGCGCCGTTCGCCGCCATGCGCCGCAGACGCCACACGCCCGCCGCCAGCGAAGCGAGGAGGAGTGCGGAGACGGCGAGGTAGCTAGTGCCCAACACCACCGCAGGCTTGATCGTGCCCGTGGAGCGGCGGGCTTCAGCCCGCCGGATGTTCGTGTGCTCTTCGGCGGGCTGAAGCCCGCCGCTCCACAGGTTACGTGCCGGAACGGTCATGCTCAAGTCGAGCGCTTTCGGCGCCTGCACGTAGCGCGACGCAAACGGCAGGAGAAGAAGAAACGCGAACAGCGCGCTGAACAGCAGGTGTTTGAGCGACGCGCGGACGCGCGTCGCGGAAGCGAGCCCGAACGTCAGCAGGATCGCGAGCGTCGCCTTGGCCGCGATCATCAGAATCTCGAAGATCATTTCTTCCTCTCTTTCCTGGCCTGCTCGATCGCGTTCGCCAGCTCATCGAGCTCATCCTCGGACCATTTCTCCTCGTGGAGCAGCGCCGTCATGGCCTGCCCCGCCGAGCCGTCGAAGAACACCTGCACGAGGCGTTTCAGCGCCGAGCGCCGCGCCGCGGTGCGGGGAATCGTGGGGACGTAGACATAGCGCAAACCCTTCTCGCGATGTTTGACGACGCCTTTGGCTTCGAGTTTGGCCAACATGGCCCGCACCGCCGAATAGCTGGGTGGATCGGTGAGCCGCTCGCGGATCTCTTCCGCCGAGGCCTCGGCGCCGATCTCGAAGAGGACGTCCAGGATCTCGCGCTCGCGTCTGGGGAGTTTCGTTTTCTCGCTCATGCTATGAACACAGCATAGTGCTACGTTTGTAGCATGTCAAGTCATTCCGCGGTTGCGTTTCCCGGTTCGTAACGCCACTCGGTCTTGGTCTTCGCGCCTTCGGCGAACTGAACGTCGACGTATTCTTCGAACGGAATGTAGTGGTCGAGCACGCCTGTCTCGCGCATCAACTTCACGACGAGCTCGAAGTCCTTCCGCGCGGGCGAGAGCGGCTCGTACTTCACGCGGTCGTCGGGATTGAGCAACGCCCACTTCAGAAGGCGCGGGTCCTGGCGGAAGTAGAACCGGCCGACGAAGTCGGCGGCATGCTCGCGTCGCGCGCGCTTGCGCCGCGGGTTCTCGAGCCAGAGTCCCGAGCGGGCGATGCCGTCGACGAGCACCTGCACCGCCTCCGGCTTTTTCTCGATCACGTCCTCGCGCGCGACGAGCACGCAGGACATGTAGTCGGGCCAGTACTCGCGCGCGTGAAAGAGGACGCGGCCGAAGCCGGCCATCTCGGCCTGCGACGGATACGGCTCGCCCATCGAGAACGCGTCGACCGCGCCCGCGGCGAGCGCGCCGGCGACG
>DATFHJ010000133.1:0-9319 GCA_035248585.1 Thermoanaerobaculia bacterium | reverse complement strand
CACGAGCATCGTCGGCAGCGCCGGAATCGGATATTGCTTCAGGAACGCCGCGTTGGCCGCGTCCTCGGTGTTCACGCTGAGCCAGACGAACCGTCCGGCATACCGCTCGAGGGACTTATCGGTGTAGACGTAAGCCCGCATCGAGCGACAGGTGTGTCACCACGGTGCCCACGCTTCGACGAAGATCGGTACGTTCTTCGACTTGGCGAGGGCCGTCGCTTTCGTGAAATTGTCTTCGATGAACGTCACCGCGCGCGCGTTGACTGCCGCGAGCGTGAGAATTGCGAAAAGTGCCAGTCGTCTCATTGTCGTTTCGTGGGAGCGGCGGGCTAAAGCCCGCCGTTTTTCCGGCAGGCTGAAGCCCGCCGCTCCACGGTTCATCCTTTCATTGTGGTCCCGGGGTTACCCATCTGCGTAGCCAGTTGTCCACTTCCTTATAAAACACGCGCGAGTTCTCGGCGTTCAGAATCCAGTGATTCTCCTCCGGCCACACCAGCATGCGGCTGGGGATGCGCAGGCGCTGCAGCACGGTCCACGCCTCGAGCGTGTTGTTCATCGGCACGCGGAAATCCTTCTCACCGACGGAGAGCAGGATCGGTGTCTTGAACTGCGAGGCGAAGCGGATCGGGCTCTGCGTGCGCCACACTTCGCCCTGCTCCCACACCGGACCCATGTTCATCAGCTCGCGGCCATAGACCGTATCCGACGTCGCCCACTGCGACTCGAGATTGATGAGCCCCGCGTGCGCGATGAGCGCCTTGAAGCGATTGCCCGACCAGGCCTCGAGCGCGTACGCGAGATGGCCGCCGTAGCTCGCGCCGCCCGCGACCTGGCGCGAGGCGTCGAGGAACGGAAAACGCTTGAGCGCCTCGTCCGCCGCTTCCATCAACTCGTCGGCCGGCCCGCGAAGGGGATCGCCCTGGATCAGCTGCGCGAACTCTTCGCCGAAGCCGGTCGAGCCGGTGTAGTTCGTGGCCAGGATCACGTAGCCGGGCTTGGCGAGGAGGTGGTAGTTCCAGCGCAGCGAGATCGCGTCGCGCCACATGTTCGCGGCGCCGCCGTGGATCAGCACGAACAACGGCCACTTCTTGTTCGGATCGAAGTTCGCCGGCAGGAAGATCATGTTGTGGATCTTGCGGCCGCGCTTCGACGTGAACCAGAAGTGCTGCGGCGGCTGCCAATCGATCGTCTTCGACTGCTCGACGTTGAAGTCGGTGAGATTGCGATGATTCTTCGCCGTGAGATCGATCCGCACCACCTCGGCGGGATTCACCGACGAGCTCCATTGTCCGACGAGCACCGGCGCGTCTTCCGCGAACCGCAGTCCGGTGTAGATGCCGCTCTTCGGATCGATGAACAGCTTCGCCTCGCCGCCGCTCGCGGGCACGGAGTAGATCTTCACCAGTCCCGAGTCTTCGGCGTTGAAGTAGATGGTCTTGCTGTCGTTGGAGACGACGACGTCCATCGGCGCGCGGTCGGTCTTCGCGACGACGCGCTCGTTCTTCATCGACGGCCAGTCGAACGCGACGATGCGTCCGAGGTTGTAGACCTTGCCGTTGTTCGGCTCGAAGCCCGCGTAGAGCGTCTTGCCGTCGGGGCTGAAGGACGGATCGCCGTAGCCGCCGTTCGCTTTCGCGATCGACTCCGGCTCGCCGCCGTTCGCGCTCACTCGATACAACTCGTACGCGACCTCGGAGTACGCCGCGGTGTTGCGGCCCGACGTCGCGGCGAAGATCAGCCACTGCCCGTCCGGCGACCACTCCGCGTTCAGCGACTCGCCCCCTTCACCGCCCGCGCCCGTTCCGCCGAAGCCCGGCGCCGCGACGAGCTTCGTTCCGGCGAGGATGTCCTTCGCCGCGCCGCCGCTGACCTGCTGCACGAACACGTGCGGCTGTTTCGGATCGAGCCAGCGGTCCCACGCGCGGATGGGGAAGGAGTCGTAGGCGCGGACTTTCTCTTTGCGGTCCTTCTCTTCCTTCGCCGCTTTCTTGTTCGCGTCGTCGTCGATCGCACCGGGATAGACGGTGCTGATGAACGAGATCCGCGTGCCGTCGGGACTCCACTTCGGCGAGCCGGCGCCGGTGGAGACGTTGGTGATGCGCTGCGCCTCGCCGCCGGCGAGGTCGAGGATGTAGATCTGATTCTGCTCGTCGCCGTCGCGCTTCGCTCCGAACGCGATGCGCCGGCTGTCGGGTGCCCACGCCGGACCGCTTTCGCTGGCCTTCGTCGCGGTGAGGCGGCGCGGCTTTGTGCTGCCGTCGGCGGCCATGAGCCAGAGATCGGCGACCTGTTCTTTCGAGTCGTAGGACGGCTCGGTGACCGTGGCCACGACCCACTTGCCGTCGGGGCTGACCGCCGGCGCGCCGACGCGCTTCATCAGCCACATCGTCTCGTGCGTGAGCGGCTGCTTGTCGGCCGCGTGCGCGGAGACGGCGAGCGTTAGGGCGAAGACCCACGCCAATGCTCGTGAACCCTTCATTCAGTGCTTCTCCTTTTCGTAATCGCAGTCAGTTTCCGGCTCGCGCATCGAGACGCGCGTGAGCCGCGTTTGAACCGGAAGGCCGTCGATGGTCGCGGGACGGAACCGCCACGCCGCCACGCGCTCGATCACGTGCGCGGTCGAGCAGAACTTCAACCCTTCGCGCACGATCCGGAAGTCTCGAACCGTTCCGTCGCGGTCGATGATCCCGTCGACGGTGAACATACAGTGTTTGTTCATGTCGAGCCCGCGCTCGCCGATCAGCCGCGCCGGCTGGATGCAGGGACGCCAGTAGGTCGTGTACGGCTGCTCGCGCGCGAGCAGCGTCTTGCGATCGAAACGCTCGTACGTTTTGATCGGCTCGCCGAGCGGCTCGACGTTCGTGCAGATCAGCGCCGCGGTGCCGGTGCAGATTCCCGTGGCCAGGCGGTTGTCGGTCATGCGCGTGGCCATCACCAGAAACGACTGCCCGGTCTCGAACGGATAGCCGCAGTCGCCGCCGCCGCGCCCGGTCCAGACATCGATCGTCCGCTCGAGCTGCTCGCCCTTCCACCACTGCATCACGCGGAACGTAACCCGCCGCTCCCACTCGCCGGCGTTTTCGATTTTCTCGACGACTCCCGCGAAGACGAACGGCGCATGCGCGAACGCTTGCTCCTGCGTCGCGTTGATGCATGAGCAGGCCGCGGCGGCGCGCGCGAAGAAGAGAAGGAGTACAGCGATGGTGGCTTTCATCGCGACCGGTATTCTTTCACGCGAAGGATCGCGATCGCGATTGTCGCCCCGACAACATCCAGCAACACATCCCACGGCGACCCGCCGCGCGAGGGGACGAAGGATTGGTTGAGCTCGTCGATGGAGGCCACGAGGATCACAATCAGGAACGCTGCCGTCCCGGCGGCTGGCCCGGCGGCGTCCCGCCGCCGCGGGAAGCGAGACGTTTCCCGATCAGCCGGCGAGGACGCCGGCGTTCCGAACTGCTGGCGCGCCGCACTCCAGGCCAGCACGCCCAAAATCCCATACCCCGTCAAGTGCATGAGCTTTCGGAAGATGACGTTCACCGTTTCCGAGACGCCGAGCCACGAGCCGGTGTGCGCGGCCGAGAACCAATCGTTCGACGTGGCGAGGATCACGGCCGACCAGGCGATGACCGGCAGCCATCGTTTCATCGACGTACAATACCCCCTCGCCCTATGGAGCCGCGTCCCATCCGTCTCACGGTTCTCCAGCCGAATCTCGCCCCGCTGAAGCTCGACTTGAGCGTGCCGATGATCACGCTCGGGCGCGCGACCGACTGCACGGTTCCGATCAAGGACCGCTATCTCTCGCGCCGCCACGCGGAGATCGCGTTCGCCTCCGGCCAATGGATCGTGCGCGACTGCGGGAGTGTGAACGGCACGCTGCTCAACGGCACGAAGCTGAACGGCAGCTCGGTGCTGAGGCCCGGCGACCGCATCGTCCTCGGCGACAGCGAAGTGATCTTCGAGCCGCAGGAAGAAGTGCCGTCGCATTCGCAGCTGGTCGCGATCGACAGCAGCTCGCACGCGAAGAACCTCGTCTTCAAGGCCGAGGAAGCGAAGGTCGACGACAGCGTGCGCGCGGGCGTCATGACGGCGCTGGCGATGGAGCTGATCGAAGACCGGCCGATGAACGACCTCTTCGAGTTCATCCTCGACCGCGTCGTCGACATCTTCAAGCCCTCGCGCGCCGCGCTCGCGCTTCTCGGCAGCGACGGCAAGTCGTTCAACGACGTGCGCCTGCGCCGCAGTGACGTCAGCGACTCGCTCGATCTCTACATCAGCCGCACTCTGCTCGCCGAGGTCGTCGAGGAGCGCAACGTCGTCTCGTTCGTCGACTCCGCCGTAGAGGGCGACAAGCTCGCCCGCGCGGAGTCGATCATCGCCCAGCACATCCGCTCCGCGATCTGCGCACCGCTCCTCGTCGGCGACGCGGTTCTCGGCGTGCTCTATCTCGATTTCCAGGTGAACCGCGGCGCGATGACGCCCGAGGACGCGAGGCTCGTCGCGCAGATCGCGCGCTTCGCCGCGGTGAAGCTCGAGACGACGCGCCTGCGCGAAGAAGCGATGGCCAAGGCGAAGCTCGATGAAGAGCTGCGCACGGCGTACACGATTCAGAGCCGCCTGCTGCCGGCGCAACTGCCGGAGATCGACGGCTACGTTTTCGCCGGAGCGAACAAGCCGTGCCGCACCGTGAGCGGCGATTACTTCGACGTGATGGTCCGTCCCGATGGACGGCTGTACTTCATCATCGCGGACGTGAGCGGGAAAGGAATCACCGCGGCGTTGGTGATGGCCAGCGTGGCGACGGCGTTCAACATCTTCACGCGCAACGATCCGTCGCCGGCCGATCTCCTCCGCGAGATGAACGCGACCCTCGCGCCGAAAACCGCGCCGACGAAGTTCGTCACGATGGTGGCGGGCGTGCTCGATCCGAAAACCGGAACCGTGGAGTTCGCGAACGCGGGCCACGTCGCGCCGCTCGTGATCTCGAAAAGCGGCGTCGCGCAGCAGACGACGACCGACATGGTGGTCGGCCTCTTCGCGCACGCGAAGTATCGCAATCAGCAGGTCGCCCTCGGCGACGGCGACTCGCTCGTGCTCTTCACGGATGGCGTGACCGAGGCCGAGAACGAGGCCGAGGAGCAACTCGGACTCGCGCCGGTGGCGACGCTCTGCGAGACGCTGCACGGCACACCCGCGCCGAAGATTCTCGAGACCATCGAACAGCGCGTGCACGAGTTCACCGGCACCGCGCCGGCGGCCGACGACGTGACGATGTTCGCGATCTCGAGGAGCAGCTGATGGCGCAGAACTACAACATCCTCTGCCTCGACGGCGGAGGCATTCGCGGGCTCCTCACCTCGCTTCTTCTGCGCGATCTGCCGCCTTCGGCGCTCGCGAACACGACCGTCTTCGCCGGCACGTCGACGGGTGGCATCCTGGCCATCGCGCTGGCCGCCGGCGTCGAAATGCAGAAGCTCGTCGATCTCTACTCGACGCGCTGCGACACGATCTTCAATCCCCAGCTCTCGCCGGCCGCGACCAGCGATCAGATCAAACAGTATTTGCGGCTCTTCGCCGGTCCCGTCGAAGCGGACCTGTTGCTGGCGCTTGTCGAGCACCATCACATCTTCCCGGTCAATTTCTTCGCGGCGAAATACAACCCGTCGGGCCTGCGGGCCGCGATCTCCGAGGCGCTCGGCGAGCACGCGTCGACGCTCGTCAGCCAGCTCGAGAAAAAGCTGTTCGTCACGACGTTCCAGTTCGATCGCAAGGGCTCATGGTCGCCGATCTCGTTCGACAACCTCGATCCCGCCTCGAATGACGCGCTGCTGCTCGACGCCGCGCTCTGCTCGTCGGCCGCGCAGAGTTTTTTCCCGCCGCACAAGCATCCGACCCTCGGCTACTGCGTCGATGGCGGCGTGTTCGCCAACAATCCATCGACGTTCGTCCTCGCCCGCGCGCTTCAGATCGGCGTCGATCCGAAAACGATCCGCCTGCTGTCCATCGGCACCGGCGCGGCGGTGAATTCGGTTCCGAGCTCGTACTTTGAAACGGTTCCTCCCGAGCTGTGGGGCCTGTACCAATGGCTGTTTCCCGTGAAGGCGCCGCCGAGCGCCGGACACATGCCGCTCCTCACCACGATGGCGTCCGGAAGCGCGGAGGTCGACGACGAACAGGCGGCGTCGGTCCTCGGCCCGCATTACATCCGCGCGCAGGTCCCGCTCACGCGGCCGATCACGCTCGACTCCTGCAGCGAGGTGCCGGTGCTGGAGCAGCTCGCGAAGAGCTACATCGCCGAGCCGCAGTGGGCGAACGTCCAGAAGTGGGTGGCGGAAAACTTCGTGTAGGCTGTGCGCCCGGATGAACGAGTTCCAGCTCAAGAAAGCGATCGTGCGCGTCGCGCGCCGTCTCGATCAGAAGGGCATCCTCACCTCGACGGACGGCAATCTCTCGGCGTTGATGGATGACGGCGGGACGCTGATCACCCCGAGCGGTTCGTGCAAGGGCGATCTCGAGCCCGAGAAGCTCGTGCGCCTGTTTCGCGACGGCACGCCGCGCGCGGGCCGGCCGTCGTCGGAGATCGCGCTGCATCGCATGATCTACGCGAAGCGGCCCGACGTGCGGGCGATCGTCCACGCCCATCCGCCGTATGCGACGGCGTACGCGGTGGCCGGCATCGCGCTCGATCAGCCGATCCTCTCCGAGGCCATTCTGTCGCTCGGATCGGTGCCGGTGGCGTCGTACGCGATGCCCACCGCGGAGGAGCTCGCGCGCAGCGTCGAGCCGCTCGTCGAGCAGCACGACGCGGTGCTGATGCGCTTTCACGGCGCGGTCGTGTTCGCGAAAGACATCGAGCAGGCCGGCTATCTCATGGAGACGCTCGAGCACGTGGCGCGCATCGACTTCATCCGCCGCGCCCTCGGCGCGAACGAAATGATCCCCGCGAGCGAAGTCGCGCGCCTCGAACAACTGCGCGCGGCGATGCGCGCCGCGCGCTGACGTGGAGGACAGGCACTCCTGCCTGTCATTGCGGCTCGATCGCCGTCACGAGCTGCGTGCGGTTGTTCGTCACCGACACCAGCGCCCACAGCGGCGCGCCTTCAATGTCCACGCGGTACGTTCCGTCGGCGAGCTCCGGGAACACCGCCCGCACGTCGCCGATGAATGCCATCGACGCGTGAAAGCCGTCGTTCGGCTGCGGCGCATTCACGAGAACGCTCTTCGTCGCCGCGGTCGTGCCGCCGTCGATCGGCGTGAACGTCACCTTCGCGTTGAAGCCGGCGTACTCGCCAAAGATGCGCAGCCCGGCGCGCGAGCGGTTGTCGATCGGCACGTTGAGCAGCGTCACCTTGTCGCGGCGGTCCGCTTCGTGCGGCAGCTGGAGCTCCGTCCCGTGATTGTCCTCCGAGCGCGAGACGTCGCGAATCCTCAGTGAGAAGGCGACGTCCGCGGCGCCGCCTTTCTGCAGCCAGATCAGCCGCCCGTCGCCACCGGAATTCGCGGGCAGCACGAGCTGGCGCACTTCGCCCGGCGCGAGGGCCGGATATCCGCTCTCGGCACAGCCCGCATTCGGCGCGCATCGCGGATCTTCGAAGAACAACTCGACCGGATACGCGCCGCGGTTCGTCACCCACAACTCCGATTTCCAGAGCGAGCCGAATGCGCCGGGCGCGCCGCCGGGCGCGGTGATGGCCGCGGGCACGAGCACGATGTCGTAGTTTTGGATCGGAAGGTGCGATGTTTCGCGATCGATGAACGTGTAGTTCCAGCCGGATGCCGTCGCGCCGGGGAGCGTGATGGTGATCGGAACGCGCCCGCGCGCATGCGCCGGCGTGACGACCTCGTACAGGCCGCGCCCGCGATGCACCGCGCTGCGCGCTTGGACGCCGCCGAAGGTGACGGTCACCAGAGACGCGCAATCGATGGGATCGCAGAAGAGCCCATCCCGCGTGTAGCGCGCCTCGATGAACATTTGATCGCCGCCCGCGACCGAGCCTTCGTTCGGATAGAGGTTCTCGATCACGACACTGGTTGCGGCGAAAAGGGGAACGGTGGCAAGAAGGAGAGACAACGAGAGCACGAGGCGCATGGCCGCATATTATATTGCAGTAACCCGGTCGTATATGCTTTCCTTCGATGGCCCTGTCCCCGCGCGAGCGCAAGCGGCTCACGGAGAACCTCGTCGACGAGTTGAACGGCGCCGCGCTGTATGACGCGCTCGCGGCCGCGGAGCGCGACGAGCGGCTGGCGGAGGTGTATCGCCGGCTGGCGAACGTCGAGCGCCGCCACGCCGATCGCTGGCGCAAGAAGCTCGAGGACGGGGGCGAGCCCCTGCCCGAGTTCGCGCCGTCGTGGCGCACGCGCACGCTCGGCTTTCTCGCGCGGCGTTTCGGAATCGGGATGGTTTTGCCGACCGTGCAGTCGCTCGAGCGGACCGACACGAACAAGTACGCGAAGCAGTCGGACGCGCGCGATTTTCATGGCGACGAGAAATCGCACTCGCGCATCATCAAACTGATGTCCTCCATGCGCGGCGGCTTCGCCGGCTCCGACGTCGCGCGCATCGAAGGCCGCCATCGCACCGCCGGAGGGAACGCGCTCCGGGCCGCGGTCCTCGGCGCGAACGACGGGCTCGTGTCGAATCTCAGCCTGGTCATGGGCGTCGCCGGCGCGGCTCTCAATGAACGATCGATCCTCATTACAGGCTTCGCCGGTCTCCTCGCCGGCGCGGGCTCGATGGCCCTCGGCGAATGGCTGTCCGTGCAGAGCTCGCGCGAGCTGTATCGCCATCAGCTCGAGACGGAAGAGGAAGAGTTGCTGACGATGCCCGAGGAGGAGGAGGAAGAGCTGGCGCTGATCTACCAGGCTCGCGGACTCGACGAAGAGCAGGCCCGCGCGTTCGCCGACGGCATGATGCGCAATCAGGACACGGCCCTGGCCACGCTGGCGCGCGAGGAGCTGGGCATCGATCCGGAGGAGCTCGGCGGCTCGGCGTGGGAGGCGGCCATCGTGTCGTTCCTCCTCTTCGCCGCCGGCGCGATCGTGCCGGTGCTGCCGTTTCTCTTCCGCAGCGGCACCGACGCGGTGATGCTCAGCGTCGTCTTCAGCGCCATCGGTCTCTTCGTCCTCGGCGCCGGCATCACCTTGTACACCGGCCGCCCGGTGCTCTTCGCCGGCGGACGGCAGGTGCTGTTCGGACTCGCGGCCGCGGCAATCACGTTCGGAATCGGACGCCTGGTCGGCGTCTCGTTGGGGTGACTCGCATGAAAAGCATCTTCAACACGGAGGATCGCGCGTCGATCCTCTCGCGCATCGA
>DATFHJ010000132.1:0-8566 GCA_035248585.1 Thermoanaerobaculia bacterium | reverse complement strand
AAAGAAATTTCATCCGAGGATCGGGAACTGTTGACTGCGAAAGTGTCGAGCTTCGTGCACAAGGGATCGGGACGCGAGCACCTCTTGCGCGAGATCAAGCGCGTTACCGCGAACGCGTGAGCTCTTCGTGTACCGCGCGCGTCACCGCCGCGATGTCCGGCTCGACGTCCTCGTTCTCCATCTTCGACGCCTTCGTGAAGATCGCGATGACGTAGCGGCCGTCGATGATCGCGACGTCGTTCGTCGTCCCCGGCATCGTGCCTGTCTTATGCGCGACGATCGTGCCTTTGGGTAAGCCTGCCTTGATGCGCTTCGGTCCCGTCGTCGTCTCGGTCATCCAGCGCATCAATTTCTCCGGACGGTCCTTCGCAATCGATGTGAACAGCCCGAGCATTGCATCAGGCGTTGCAGTGTCGCGCGGATCGCTCGCATAGCGCTCACGTCCTCCCGGCTTGCGAAGATCGGCCGCCATCTCGCGCTCCTGCCGATCGACGCGAATCCCGTCCGGCATCAGCTTCGTCACCGCCTGCGGCGTGACGATGCGCAGCAGCGCGTCGCAGGCTGTGTTGTCACTCAGTTTCACCATGGCCTCGGCGAGCTGTTCGACCGTCATCACGATCGGCTTCCCCTTCGCCTCGTCGCGCAGCGGACTCCATCCCGGCGAGAAGTCCTTCGGCTCGATCGTGATCACGCGATCGAGCTGCTGCGTGCGGAGCACTTCGAGCGCGATCGGGACTTTGTAGACGCTCCCCATCGGGAAGCGCTCGTCTCCGCGGATCGAGATGCGTTTTCCCGTTTTCAAATCGACGGCGGCGACGCCGATCACGGCATCGCTCGCCTGCGGCGGAAGTGCGAACGTCGCGGCAAGAATGAGTGCGAGCATGCGCGGACGTTAGAAAGCGAATGCGGCGAAATCAGGGCGCGCGGAAGGCTTTGTCGTAGCCCGTCATTTCGACGTACCCGTCGCCGCGCACCGGCGTGCCGCTAAAGCGACCGCTCACGTCGACCGCGCCTTCCCAGTACGTGATGCGCGTCGAGCCCCGCGTGACGAGCTCCTGATCCTCGAGCAGCGGCGCGAGCGTCAGCGTGACGTTCAACTGCGGCAACTCGACGCGCCACCCCATCGGATACGTCGCGCCGCTCTTCGCCGACTTCCAGCGCGCGGTCGGCGTGATGCGCAGCTGCTCGCGCGTCAGATGAATCACGCGCCCGTCGCTGGTGATCAGCGATCCGGACGACGTCACGTCGGCCGCGCCGTCCGTGCGGCGGATGAGATAGATCATGATCTCGGTGTCGTTATCGAGCTGGATCGAAAACCAGTCCCAGCCTTGCTGATTCTCGCGCAGCACCGAGCTGCCGAACTCGTGATCCATCCACGCCTGTCCGCTGCACTTCGCGCCGTTCACCGTGCCGGTCACGTCGAGCGCCGTCATCGAGTAATAGTGCGACGCGTATCCCGCGCCGACCGCCTTCACGCTGACGCCGTTCTCGCCGTGAATCGCCGGCGGCTTGTTCGAGCGCAGCGTGAGATCGATCGAGTCCTTTCCCTGACTCGCGATCAACCGCCACGAGCCGTCACGATTCGTCGTCGCGCGCCACGCTTCGTTGAACACATCGAGCTTTCCGGCCGCCGCATCCGCAGTGAACGGCGATGCCCGATTCAGCTTTTCGTAGAAGCGAAATTGTTTTGCATTCACGTCTGTGATCGCAAAATGCGCCGGCATCAGATGCCGCAGATCCCACTGCGACACCTTTGCATCCTGCGCGACGCCGACGCGGAAGAACGTGAGCTCGAATCCAAACCGCCGGCCGTCGTCGGTTCGTAAATGGCCTGTGTAGTACCACCACTCGGTTTTGTACTCGGGGTGGGAGCCGTGATCGCGGGGGAAGGAGTACTCGTAGCCGGGAACCGCGGCGCGGAAGTCGGAGGCGAATGCAGAATGCAGAATGCAGAATGCAGAATTGAGAAAGGCGAGGAGGATCCTGAGCTTCTTCATTCTCAATTCTGCATTCTGCATTCTGCATTCTGCATTCTGCATTCTGCATTCATATAATGGACTCTCCCATGGCCGAACAGCCCATCGCCCCCTCCCGCGCGCGCTTTCGCACGCTCGCGGCCGAGGTGAGCATTCCGATCGAAGCGGACGACCTGCTCGCGCTCGCGCGCCGGTACGCCGATCAGGGGATGTATGACGAGTCGATCCACCTCTATGAAATGGCGGAGAAGCTCAAGCCTGGCTCGGTGGCGCTGCGCATCAACCTCGCCCGCGTGCGCGATCAGAAAAAACTGGCCGAGGAAACGCGCTACGCGAACGTCAAACAGGAAATCCTCGTCGACCGCGGGCGCGACGAGATCGACTCCTCGCAGTACGTCGGCCTCGCGCAGTACTACATGGCCAAGGATCAGACTTCGAAGGCCATCGAGCTGCTCGAGATCGCGAAGCTGAAAACGCCGAACAACTATCGCCCATTCGAGATCCTCGGCCGCCTGTACTACTCGCAGGGCGAATGGGACCTCGCGTACGACGAGATCTCCCGCGCGCGCAAGCTCAACCCCTTCGACCGCGGACTCGCCGAGATCGGCGGGCGCATCGAGTTCGAGCTGAAAAACTTCGACCGCTCGCTCGACAACTTCATCGACTCCTTTCTCCTCTCCACCGATCAGAAGGGCGAGTCGACGGAGCCGGTGCGGCGGATGATCAACACGCTCAAGCGCATCCACAACATCGACTCGAAGGCGCTCAACGTGCGCATCAAAGAGCGCGTCGAGCAGCTCCAGCTCGCCACCGAACGGCTCGAGTTCCGGAAGGAAAACCTCTTCCGCCTCGAGAGCCGGAAGGACATGAAGGACATCATTCAGAAGATCACGCGCGCCGAGGAGAAGCGCGAGGATCTCATCACCGTCTCGCACGACCTGCGCAAGCTGACCGTCTTCCAGCACATGAAAGACGAGCAGATCTTCCGCCTCTCGAAATTCGCGCGCATCGAAGGCTTCACGCACGGCGACTACGTCTTCCGCGAGGAAGACCGGTCCATGGATTTTTATGTCGTCAAAGACGGCAAGATCGACATCCGCAAGGACACGCCCTTCGGCCCGCAGATCCTCGGCACGCTGACGCCCGATCACATCTTCGGCGAGATGAACTTCATCGATCGCACGCATCGCTCGAGCGACGGCGTGGCCACGGAATCGTCCGCCTGCTACACCTTCTCCTTCAGCGCGCTCGATCAGTTGATGGACGAGGACAAAGAGCTCGCCGTCGGTTTGCACTGGGCGTTCTGGCGCTCGCTCACGGAAAAAGTGCGCGACGCGAACGAGCAGCTCAAGCTCTTCTTCCAGGAAGACGCGAAGAGGGGCGGCGGCCGCAAACGCGTCGACAGCAAGCGTGAGACCGAGCAGGTGACGGTGAAGTCGGAGGAGAAAGTCGACCTCTTCCGCGAGCGCGGCCTGTCCGCCGCTGAAATGAAACTGCTGGCGACGTTCTCCAGCGAGGAGCGTTTCCGCGAAGGGTCGATGATCTTCCGCGAGGGCGAGAAAGGGGACAAGCTGTACATCGTCCTCGACGGCCGCGTGCGCATCTCGAAGTTCATCCCCGGCGTCGGCGAAGAGGCGCTGGCGGTGCTCGACCGCGGCGATTTCTTCGGCGAGATGGCGCTCATCGACGACAAGCCGCGCTCCGCCGACGCGAAGGCGCACGAGCAGGACGCGACCGTGCTCTCGATCGACCGCGCCACGCTGAACGAGATCCTCTCGATGGATCCGCACGCGTCGCTGCAGTTCCTCAACCTGCTCTGCCGCATGATCAGCCGCCGCCTGCGCGAGATCAACGACAAGATCGTGCAATGGAAGTACATGAGCGGCGGCTTCTGAGCGTGCGCTCGCTGCTCTGCGCGCTGTTCGTCACCGTTCCCCTCCTCGGCCAGCACCTCGACTTCGGGCGCGTCTTTCCCCCGAAGGAGCGGCAGTACGCGGAGTTTCGCGACGCGCTGGCGAAGCTCGAGTCGTATCGCGGCCGCGTCGCGCGCACTCCCGATGCGGCGATCGAGGCCTACAACGCGGCGCTCGCCGCGTACGCACGGCTCGATGCGTTTCTCTATCTCCACACCGCGGTCGATACGACGGATGCCGATTCGAAGAGCGCCGAAGAAGCGCTCACCTCCGAGTTTGAAAAGCGCACCGCGTTTCTCTTTCGGGAAGTGGCGTCGGCGAAGTCCAAGCGCTATGCCTGGTTCACGAAGCTGCGGCAGCCGTTGACGCTCACGAGCGGCTGGCAATCGGAGTTGCACGATCTCCTCGACGCGCGCAAACAGGCCTCCGCGGACCGCGAGCTGTACGCATTCACGCTGATCCAGCTCGTCCGTGAGGCGAATGCGGCGGCGAAGACGGGCGGCTACGCCGATGCCGCGTCCGCGGTCTACGCGCAGAGCCAGCTGACGAAAGCCGACGTCACGCGGTTGCTGGAAGACGTCGCGGCGCACGTAGAGCAGTACAAACACTACGAAGCGCTTCGCGCGAACCGGCCGCCGGCCGAGTCGCCGCGGTTCACGTTCGAAGACGCGCGCGCTCTTCTCCCGCGCGCGCTCGCGCCTCTCGGCGCGACGTATATCGCGGAGTTGCAGAAGCTGCTCGATCCCGCGAACGGCCGCCTCGACATCGCGCCCGGCGAGCATCGCCGCCGCGGCGGATTCTCGAAAGGGTTCTCGAACTTCCCGAGCGTCTTCTACATGCAGGCGTTCACCGGCGGCTACAACGACCTGCGCATCCTCACGCACGAGTCGACGCACGCGGTGCAGCGGCAGTTGCAGGCGTCGAAGGGCGTGCCGCCGGTGTACCTCGACGGCGCGAAGTATCTCTTCGAGGCGTGCGCGATCTTCAACGAACTGTTGCTGCCGGAGTTTCTCGCGAATCAGACCAGCGATCCCGCGCAGAAGCGCTTCTTCCTCGAGCAGTTCCTCGGCTCGAAGGGAATCGCGGTCGTGTTCACCGCCGCGGCCGAGGCGGCGATCGAGCAGGCCGTGTATGACGGCGTGGCCGCGGGAACCATTCGCAACGCTGATGATCTCGACGCGCTGAACGCGCGCATCGCCGCGCGCTACTCCTCTGCGCCGCGCGTGCAGTGGACGAGCATTCGCCTGATGTACGACGACCCGTTCTACGACGTGAACTACGTCATCGCCGGACTCGTCGCGTTGCAGTTGTACGCGCACAGCAAGCGCGATCCCGAGCACTTTTTCCCGGGATATCTCGCGCTGCTCGCGAACGGCTTCACCGCGCCGGCGGACGAGCTGCTGCGGCGATTCACCGGCGTCGACATCCGCGACCCGCGCTTCGTCGCCGATGCCCTCGCCTCCGTGCAATCGAAGATCGACGAGCTGGAACGGCTGCCATAATGCTTTTTCTCGTCGTCTTTCTCCTTCTTTTCTTTGCCCTCTGGCTGGTGTTCCTCGTCGCCGAGCCCGCGCTCGAGCGTCTGCTGAAACGCACCGCCCACTGGACGGCAAAGTTCCGCTACCGCGATTACCTCCCGGTGGCCATGGTGATTCTCATCGGCCTCACCGCGACGCTCATGGCCGGCGACGCGTTCGAAGACCTCGCGGAGCTCGTGCAATCGAACAGCACGCAGTTGCATGACGTCGATGCCCGCTTCCACGAGTGGGCGCGCTACTCGCGCACGCCCGGCGCGACGCGCTTCTTCACCACGATGACGATCATCGGCACACCCGTTCCCCTCGGCATCGTCCTCGCGATCGTCACCGGCCTCCTGCTCGCGAAGCACCACTGGCGCTGGGCCGTCTACCTCGTCTTCACCGCGGGCGTCGGCTCGCTGCTCAACCTCGCGCTCAAAACCTACTTCCACCGCGTGCGCCCCGATCTCGCCGAGGCACTCCGTCACGCCAGCGGCTTTTCGTTCCCCAGCGGCCACGCCATGGGCTCGACGATCGTCTTCGGCGCGCTCGCCTACGTCGCCATCCGCGCGCTGACGCACTGGCAATGGCGCTGGCGCGCGGCCGCCCTCGCCCTCGCCGTCGCCACCATCATCGCCATCGCCTCCTCCCGCATCTACCTCGGCGTCCACTGGATCTCCGACGTCGGCGCCGGCATCGCCGCCGGCGCGGTCTGGGTCACCACATCGACGGTGGCGTACGAGACGTTTCGAAGGATTCGGTTGATTCGCGCGTTGCGGGCGAAGCGGGCTTCTACGAACTGACTATGTACGCATAACGGTAGTAATATGTACGCATGATCAAGCGTACGACCATCGAAATCGACCAGGACCTTCTCGAACGCGCGAGACAGGCCCTGGGCGGGACATCGACCCGGGCCACGGTGGAGGAAGCGCTTCGCCGAGCCGCGGATGACGTCGAGGCTCAGCAGAAACGCCGGGCTGCGAATCAACGGCACTACTTGAAACGTTTGTCAGCGCGCATTGATGTTTCCGTCCTCACGTCGGAGGAGATGTGGCGATAAAAGGCTGGCTCCTCGACAAGAGCGCTGCCGCCCGCAGTGCGCAAGAGCCGGTTGCCGCAAAACTCGCCCAGCTTTCGGGCTCGCTCTTCCTTTGTGCGGTCGGGGAGCTCGAACAATTGTATTCAGCCCGCTCGGCTCGCGATTATGACGCCCTGCAAAAAGAGCTGCACGAGAGCTTCGAGATCGTTTCCCCGCCTTCCGACCTCTTCGATCGCGCACGCGAGCTACAGCGCGATCTCGCTCACTATCACGGCATGTGGCACCGCACCCCGATTCCCGATCTTCTGATCGCGTGCACGGCGCTGCATCACGCTCTCGGTGTGGTGCATGTCGATCGTGATTACGAGCGAATCGCCGAGGTGCGTCCTCTCGTCGTACGGCGATTGGCGTAGCTACATCGTGACCCGATCGTCCCCCCGCACTTCCCGCGGCGAATAGAGATCCCGCACCAAACGCCCGATCGTCATGCGGTCCAGCGCGTCGACGGTGCATTGGTTGAGGCGTTGGAAGAGGGCTCCGACGGCGGCGCGCTCGTGGTCGTCGGGGCCGATGTCGGGGAGGGAGCGCATGACGCCTTCCAGCTGCGCGACGACTTCGTCGATGGTGATGCGGTCGGGGTCGCATGCCGGGACGTAGCCGATCCAGTCGCCGCCGGTTTGGGCGACGAGCTTTCCGTCCTCGAGCTTGCGCATCACGCGCGCGATCTGCGAGTCCGTCGTGCCGAACTGCTCGGCGAGGCGATAGGACGACGGCGGGTCTTCGCGGCGGTCGAATCGCCGCGCGATCTCGATCATCCCGCGCAGCGCGAAGTAGAGGTCGAACTGCGGCTGATCTTTGACCTGCTGTTCGGTGGCGCGCAGGAGGCCGTAGAGGTTTTGCCAGACGTAGCTGATCTGCACGCCGAGGAGGATCACCACCCACATCACCTCGATGGCGATGAGGAACATGATGATCAGGCCTGCCGTGCCGTAGATGAGATTGAAGCGGCCCTTGAAGAGGTGCTGGGCGTAGATGCCGAAGCCCCAGCGCACGCCGGTGAACAGCAGCGTCGTTACGAGAGCGCCGAGGGCCGCGGCGGAAAGGCGCACGCGCGCCGACGGCACGAGCCAGAACACCATCGTGAAGCCGACGAAGAGAATGAACACCGGCACGATCACGAAGAGGAAGTCGCCTTCGAGGAGCACGCGCAGGTAGCGGTTGCGCTCGAGCATCGCCGTGGTGGTGAAGGAGAGGCCCATCAGCAGCGGCCCCCAGAAAAACAGCATCGTGAAGGCGATGATTTTCTGCTTGTAGCCGCGCCGGCTGCGCACGTTCCAGATGCTGTTCACGGCGCCTTCGACGGCCAGGAAGAGCCGGAAGGCGATGACCATGAACACCACCACGCCGACCGTCGACGCGGTGGTCGCGTTCTCCCGGAAGCGCGCCAGGTGGTACTGGATCAGCGGCGACTGATAAGGAATGATCGAGTTGAGGATCGAGTCAACCGACGACTGCAGGCCGGGAAACGCCTGCGAGAAGTACCGGCTGAGGCTGTAGGTGAAGGCGACGAGCAGCGGGATGAGCGAGAGCAGCGTGGTGTAGGCGAGCGATGCGGCGCGGTTGCTGACTTCACCGCGGGTGTAGAAGTCGCGGATGACTTCGCGGACGAAGAGATAGATCTCGACGATGATCGCGCGGACGCGCTTCTGCCCGAAGCCGTGCCGCCGGTAGACCAGCAGCGCCGGATCGAACAGCCACGACCAGACGACGTTGCGCGCCGACAGATACCGCGTCACCCATCGCGCCCTCCACCCCGGCGGCCGGTCGCGCGGATCTGTGTCCGCGGACATAGTGGGAAGGATAAACGCAAAAGGAGGGCCCATAGGACTATAGGACGATAGGACGTATACGACCTATAGGTCCCAGGACGTCCTATTCGTCCTATGGGTCCTACTGCCTCGAACTTGCATAATGGTCGAGCGTGCCAGACGACAAAGTTCACATCCCCGAGGTCATCGAGCCCGATGAGAAGCTTCCGCGCGATCTTGTGGCGCTGCGGCGCTTCGCGTTTTTGCTGGACGAGGCGTTCACGATTCCGGGCACGCGGTTCCACATCGG
>DATFHJ010000131.1:0-15048 GCA_035248585.1 Thermoanaerobaculia bacterium | reverse complement strand
CGGCTGAAGTTGCCGTAGATCCGCTCCACGCGGTGCCACGTCACCCCTTCCTGCTTCTCCAGCTTCCGGTCGCCGCGAATCGTGAGCAGACCGTTCTCGAACTCGATGGAGATGTCCTCCTGCCGCATCCCCGGCACCTCGGCCCGCACCACGATCCGGTCCTGCGTCTCGGCGACGTCCACCGCCGGCACCCAGGTGCCGCTCACGAGGTCCTCGTCGCTGCCGGCGAAGCGGGCGAACGGCTCGAACAGGCGGTTCAGCTGAACCTGCAAATTCTTCATGTCGCGATCATTCGTCCAGTGCGTCATTGGTTTGCTCCTTAGTGGAAATGACTCAAATTTCAATCTCATGAGGTGAGTCTAACACACTAAGATGAGTCTTGAGCAAGCAGATGTATGGCCGCCACCCGAAAAAGGCAGGCCGGAGGCCCGCACTACACGGGGTATCATGCGCGTCCGAGTTCGAGGGAGGTACCCAGTTGATCGGGGCATTGATCGTTACCCATGGAAATCTGGCGCATGAGCTGCTCAACGCCGCCCGCCAGATCGAGGCCGACGTGGCCGGAATCGAAGCAGTGGCACTGGAGTGGAGCGACACGGTCGACGAGGCCCGCGAGAAGATCGCCGCCGCCCTCGGCCGCATCGGGCATGTCGATGGAAAGGCGAGGGCGGTCATCATCTTCACCGACATGTTCGGCGGCACGCCGAGCAACATCAGCCTGTCGTTCCTCGAGCAGGGACAGGTCGAGATCGTCACCGGCGTGAACCTGCCGATGGTCGTGAAGTTCGCGATGGTGAAAGAGGAGGCGAAGGACGTGGCCACGCTGGCGCACGTCATCAGCGAGAAGGGCTCGAAGGCCATCCGCGTCGCCTCGGACCTCCTCGCCGCCGACAAACGCGCCGGAGCGACGGCGTGAGCGTCGAGCGCGACATCGAGATCAAGAACAAGCTCGGTCTTCACGCGCGCGCCGCGGCGAAGCTGGTGCACATCGCGGCGAAGTTCAAGTCGGATATCAAAATCCGCAAGCAGGATGAAGAGGTCGACGGCAAGTCGATCCTCGGCATCCTCTTGCTCGCCGCCGGCCGCGGCTCGACCGTCACGCTGCGCGCCGACGGTCCCGATGAGCGCGACGCTCTCGACGCGATCGAGAAGCTGATCGACGCCAAATTCGACGAAGTAGAATGACCTTCGTCTGAATCATGGCCGTCGCCCAAACTCGCTCCGACATCCGCACCTACAAAGGCATCGGCGTTTCGCCGGGCATTGCCATTGGCCGCGCGGTCATCGTCGAAAAGCGCGTCGCCTCCGTCTACCGCGTGCCCATCCGCGAGGACGAAGTGCCGGCCGAGGTCACGAGGTTTCTCGAGTCGCTCGAGAAAACGCGCGACGAGCTGTTCGAGCTGAAGCAGAAAGTCAGCCGCTCGATGGGCGACGAGTACGCGCAGATCTTCGAGGCCCACGCCATGATCGTCGGCGACGCCTCGTTCGCCGACAAGGTCGTGCAGAAGATCGAGACCGAGCAGGTGAACGCGGAGTGGGCGCTGGCGGAAGTGCAGGAAGAGCTGCAGGCGCGCTTCGCGAGCTTCGAGGACGACTACCTGCGCGAGCGCGTGGCCGACGTGAAGGACGTCGCCGAGCGGGTGCTCGTCAACCTGCAGGGGATCTCCCATCACGATCTCTCCGAGATCACGCATGACGTCGTGATCCTGGCCGACGACCTCACGCCCTCGGACACGATTCACTTCAACCGCCGCCCGATCGTCGGCTTCGCGACTGAAGTCGGCGGACGCACCTCGCACACCTCGATCATCGCCAAGTCGCTGTTCATGCCGGCCGTCATCGGCGTGCCGCGGCTGACGAAGATCGTCGACAACGACGAAATGGTCATCGTCGACGGCTACGAAGGCGCGGTCGTCGTCAACCCGACGCCGGCGATGGTGCAGGAGTACCTCAGCCGCGTCTCGCGCCACGAGGAGGCGGAGAAGAAGCTGCTCGAGAATCGCGAGCTCGCCGCCGAGACGAAGGACCATCATCAGATCTCGCTGCAGGCGAATCTCGAGCTGCTCGAAGAGCTCAACGACGCGGAGAAATTCGGCGCGCAGGGCATCGGGCTCTATCGTTCCGAGTTTCTGTACATCTCCACGAGCCCGTTCCTGCCGACCGAGGAGGAGCACTTCGAGACCTATCGCAAGCTCGCCGAAGCCACGGCGCCGAACTGGTGCGTCATCCGGACGTTCGATCTCGGCGGCAAGAAGCTCGCCCGCGAGATCATGGGCTCGAAGGAAGACAATCCCGTCCTCGGCCTGCGTGCGCTGCGTCTCTGCATGCAGCACCGCGACATGTTCAAGACGCAGCTGCGCGCGCTACTGCGCGCGTCGGCGTTCGGGAAGATCAAGATCATGTTCCCGCTCGTCTCCGGCGTGCAGGAGCTGCGGCAGGTGAAGACGCTCGTGCGGCAGATCCGCCTCGAGCTCGACGCGCAGGAGATCCCGTACAACAAAGAGCTGCAGATCGGGATCATGATCGAAGTGCCGTCGGCCGCCGTCATCGCCGACCTCCTCGCCACGGAGGCCGACTTCTTCGCCATCGGCACGAACGATCTCATTCAATACTCGCTGGCCATCGATCGCGGCAACGAGAACGTCAGCTACCTGTACGAGCCGCTGCACCCGGCGCTGCTGCGGCTGATCAAAGGCGTGATCGACGCCGGCAAGCGGGCCGGCATCCCGGTGTCGATGTGCGGCGAGATGGCGTCCGATCCGATTTACGCGATCGTGCTCCTCGGCCTCGGCCTCGAGATTTTCTCGATGAACCCGTCGTCGATCCCGGTCGTGAAGAATGTGATTCGTTCCGTGCGTTACAAAGACTGCAAACGCATCGCCGAGGTCTGTTTGAACAAGAAAACCGCGCAGGAGATCGAGGAGTTCATCATCGAGAGCGTGGCGATGCGATTCCCGGAAGGACTGGTTACGAAAAACCAATGAGCGAACATCTGTTCAACATCCGCGACATCCGCCGCGTCCCGAAGCCGTGGGGCTACGAGCTGATCTTCGCGCACACCGACCGCTACGTCGGAAAGATCCTGCACATCAACCAGGGCGAGTCGCTGAGCCTCCAGTTCCACGAAATGAAAGAAGAGACGCTGTACGTTGTCGAAGGCGAGCTGCGGCTGACCATCGAGCACGACGGCGACCGGCGGGAGCTGATGCTGCGCAAAGGCGAGGCGTTTCACATTCCGCCGCGCCTGATTCATCGGATGCTCGCGGTCGTCGACACCGACGTCGCGGAAGTCTCGACGCCGGAGCTCGATGACGTCGTCCGGCTCGAAGATCGTTACGGCAGGGTATGAAACTCGTGCTTCTCGCGGTCCTGATCGCGTTGCTGCAAAGCGACACGACCGCGCTCGTCGAGGCGTCCAAAGCGGCGAAGGCGAAGAAGAAGCCGAGCTCGACGAAAGTCATCACGAACGCCGACGTGAAGAAGTCGAAAGGGAAGCTGATCGAGCGCCCCGCGACGGCGACTGCCGCGGAAGTGAAGCCCGAGGCGACGCTGCTCGAGAAGCAGCAGGCGGAGCGAACCGCGCGGCTGAAAGCGGAAGCGACGCGCGCGGAACTGGACAAAACGATCGCCGCGCTGGAGAAAGAAGTCGCGGCGCTCGAGCAGAGTTACTACGAGACGAACGATCTGGAGTACCGCGACAAAGTGATCACCGCAAAGTTCGCGGAAGCGAAACGCAAGCTGGATGAAGCTCGTGGAGCGGCGGGCTTCAGCCCGCCGAAAGAAGAATCCGGCGGGATGAAGCCCGCCGCTCCACCGAAACCATGAGCAAGACCTTCTTCATCGAAACCTGGGGCTGCCAGATGAACGAGCTCGACACGCAGCGCTTGTCGGGCAATCTGAAGCTGCGCGGCTACAAGCGCGTCGAGGAAGAGGCGCAGGCCGATCTCATCCTGCTGAACACCTGCTCGGTGCGCGACAAGGCGGAGCAGAAAGTGTTCTCGCACCTCGGGCGCCTGCGCGAGCTGAAGCGCGAGCGCGACGTCACCATCGGCGTCTGCGGCTGCGTTGCGCAGCAGGAAGGGGAGCACATCCTCGAGCGCGCGCCGTGGGTCGACTTCGTGATGGGCCCGGGCAACGTCGGCCATCTCGACGCCGTGCTGGAGCAGGGGACACGTCTCGCCATCGACTTCCCCGAGGACCGCAACTACGACTACCTCGCCGTCGACCGCACGTCGCCGACCAAGGCGTGGGTGACGATCATCGAAGGCTGCAACAAGAACTGCACGTTCTGCATCGTGCCGACGACGCGCGGCCGCGAGGTCTCGCGCCCGTTCGACGACGTGCTCGCCGAAGCGCGCGCCGCCGTCGCGAGCGGCCGCGTCGAGATCGAGCTCCTCGGCCAAACCGTCAACGCCTATCGCTGCCCGGTCACCGGCCGCGACTTCGGCGCGCTCCTGGCCGCGGTCGCGGAGATCGAAGGCGTCGTGCGCCTGCGCTTCACCACGTCCCATCCCGCCGAGGTTAATGATTCGATGATTGCCGCCATGCGCGATCATCTGAACATCTCGCGCTATCTGCACCTGCCGGTGCAATCCGGCTCGTCGCGCGTGCTGCGCCGCATGAAGCGGCTGTACACGCGCGAGAAGTATCTCGAAACCATTCACCGCATCCGCGAACAGATCCCGGAGATCCACTTCTCGACCGACATCATCGTTGGCTTCCCCGGCGAGACCGAGGAGGACTTCCAGGAGACGCTGAGCCTCGTCGAAGCAGTCGGCTACGGATCGCTTTTCGCGTTCAAGTACTCGCCGCGTCCGGGCACACCGGCGCTGAAAATCGGCGCCGCCGTCGATGACTCCGTTTCCTCGGAACGCTTGCAACGCCTGTTCGATCTGCACGAGCGGATGAAGCGCGAGCGCCTCGAGTCATATCGCGGCCGCGTCGTGCCGGTGATGGTGGAAGGGCCGAGCAAACACGATCCCGAGATGTTGTCGGGACGCACGGACGACTACTGGGTCGTCAACTTTCACGGCGACCTCGCCACGCCGCTGGGGAGTATCCTTGGAGTGCGCATCGATTCGGCGCAACATCACACGCTACGCGGGGAGGCGGTCGCCTGACCAGCTCGGCACTCTTATAGAGTGCCGGAATGAAAGAAGAAGCGGTCGCCCGGTTCGCGTGGAAGATCGCCCGGCTGGCGATGCGGTTCCTGGGGAGCGTCATGCTCGCCATTGCCATCTCGATCGGTACGGCGGTGATGCTGCTGTTCGGCGTCAACACGGTGCTCAGCTTTGCCGGCCTTGGTGTGGCGTTCGTCGTGACGCTCATCAAGACAGTCGTCCTTCTGGTGGTCCTCTTCGCGGTCTTCCTGTTCGTCGCAGCGGTCACATTCGCCACCATGTTTCGCGCGACGGCGAAGCTTGCCGGGCGGCGCGTTGCCTTTGCCCGCCGATGGCGGCTGTTTCTGGTTCGAGCGTACATTCGCGTCCGGCCTCCCTCGGAGCAATGGCTGCGCTCCTTCGGAACCGTCCTAGCGCTGGCGATCGTCCTGGAGATCGCCTGCGTGTATCTTCTTGGGATTCGGCTGAAGCCCGCGATGCAACTGCCCACCCGCGTTCCGCTCGGGCGCATCGGCCGCGACGCGGCTTCGCTGCGGGTCTCCACGCTCGCCGACGCCGGCAAGTACGCCGATGCCCGGCGAGACCAGGTCGTCGACAAGGCCGACTTGATGGTGCTGTCCACGCTTGGCGATCGCCCGGTGGGTTCCCGCTGCGGCAACGTCGCTCCACTCCGCACCGCCGAAGCGCTGCTGGTGGCGGAACTGCTGGTCGATCTGACGTCGGCGCCGCCTCTCGTCAAGCGTGAATACCTGGTGACGGAAGAACAACTGACGCGTGCGCTGGCCGCGATGCTGGCCCTGGAGTCGGGATCGGTTCGCCTCGACTGCGTCAAGCTGCATCGGGACTACATCCGCTTTTTCACGACGGCGGCCGGGATCGACGGCGAACAGCATGGCTCGCTCGGCGTGTCCGTGGCGAAGACTGAAGGACGGCTGCGGATGATTCTCGAAGAGATGTCGTTCGGCCGCGCCACGTTTCAAGTGGGCTGGCTGGGGATTGGTGTCGCGAATGGCCGCGAAGGGCTGAGCGATTTCGAAGGAGGGGAGTCATTCGCGGGCATCCTGCGCGCGCTCGACTCGCGGATCTTCAGCATCGAAGTGTTCGAAGGCTACGCGCGCATCGTCACATGGCGCCTGCCCTCGGTCGTCGCCGCGCGAGCAGCCGTCGACGTCGGCTCGACGCAACGAACGGTGGCCCAGCGCGTGGAACCGCGAGCGGACGCGGGATCATCGGGCGTCGTCCGCGCCGGCGATCTCGTCTATGTCCTGCAGGCCAGGGACGAATGGCTGTACGGATGCTCGGAGGTCAGCGGGAAGTTCGGCTGGTTGCCGAAGGCGGCGTTCACCAGCCTGGAGCAGCCCATCAAAGCCGCGCCGCGCCTCACCGCCCACCCCTTCCTCCGCGCCACCCCCTACCCGCCCGACGCATTCTCGCCGAACAGTTTCTCCTTCGCCGTCCTCGGCTGGCAGTGCACTGTTTCCGCGGAAGGAGCGGGACGCTGCAGGAATGCGAAGAATACGTGGCGGTTCAGTCTGCCTGTCGATGATGGACGCATCAACGTGCTCTATGTGAGCGCGGACGAGCCTCTCGTTTTCACGTACTTGCTGACCGACGAGGAGAGCGACTGGGGCAGGGTGACGGGCATCGCGCCTCGCGCGCGGCGTCCGGCGTGGACGACGCAGGTCGGCGGGTTGAATCTCGCGACGCCGGTGGCGTCGGCAGATTCCGTGTTCATCGCTGCGCTCGCGTTCGTTGCCTCGGTGAACCGCACGACAGGATCGATCGAGTGGCGTCACGACACGGTTTATGACGGATCCGGTCGCACGAAGATTCAGCTGGCCGTCGAAAACAACACCGTTCGCGTGACTGCAGACTCCACCGCAGTCTGCTACGACTCCGCGACCGGGGCAGTCGTCGCTTGTCCTGCCGCGCGAGTCGAGTAACAATACGCACGTGATCTCCGACCTGGTTTCCATGAGCATCAAGGGATTGATGCTCGATCCCGTTTCGAACTCTCCGATCGTCGTGCTGAAGGATGACGACGAGAAGTTTTTCCTCCCGATCTGGGTCGGCATCTTTGAAGCGAATGCGATCGCCCTGCAACTGGAGAACATCACCACCCCCCGTCCGATGACCCACGACCTGCTCCGAAACATGATCAACGAGCTCGACGCGCAGGTGACGCGCGTGGTGATCAACGACCTCCGCGACTCCACGTTCTTCGCCCAGATCCGCGTGCTCGTCGGCAGCCGCACGCTCGAAATCGACGCCCGCCCCAGCGATGCCATCGCCCTCGCCCTGCGCACCGAGGCCCCCATCTATGTCGCGCAGAGCGTCCTCGACCAGGCCCAGACCATCTCTCCGGAAGATGCCGAGGACCAGGACGAGAAGATGAAGAAGCTGTTCGAGAACTTCGACGCCGACGAGATGGGCAAGTACAAGATGTGACACGGCGCAAAGCGCCGTGTCATCCCGAGCGAAGCGAGGGATCTCCTCGCAGCGAGGGATCTATCTCCTCGCAGCGAGGGATCTCCCTGCTAGAATCGCAACCGGCCCGATGATCATCACCGTTGCGAACCAAAAAGGTGGAGTCGGCAAGACGACCACCGCGATCAATCTAGCTGCAGCCGTCGCGAACAAGGGGCATCGCACGCTCCTGATCGATCTCGATCCGCAGGCGAATTCGACGATGAGCTACGTCGATGCCCGCGCGATCACGCGCTCGATGTACGACGTCCTGGTCAGCGAAGAGCTCGAGTTCAAGGACGTCATCGTCGGCACTTCGGTGCCGAACCTCTCCATCGCCCCCTCGCGCATCGCGCTGGCGAAGCTCGAATCCAAACTGATCGGCGACATCGACGGACCGTTCCGCCTCAAGGACCGGATGAAAGACGCCGCGAACGAGTTCGACACGATCTTCATCGACACCCCTCCGACCCTCGGCATGATCACGGTCAACGCGCTCGTCGCGTCGACGCACGTCCTCGTGCCGATCCAGTCGTCGTACTTTGCGCTCGAGGGCACGGACGATCTGCTCGAGACCATCGAGAAGATCAAGTCGCGCCCGAATCCGAATCTCCAGCTTCTCGGCGTCGTCATCACGATGCACGACAAGCGCACCACGCTGGCCAAGGACATCCACGATCAGATCGGGCAGGTCTTCGGCGACCGTCTCTTCAACACCGTGATCACGAAGTCGATCCGGCTGGAGGAGAGCCCGGCCTACAAGGAATCGATCTTCACGTTCGCGCCGAAATCGAGCGGCGCGAATGAGTACTACAGTTTGTCGGAGGAGCTGCTTGCGAGGGTCTAATGGCTAAACGCGGACTGCCGGAACGCAGTGGGATGCGCCACGATTCGCATTACGTCGACGAGCTGACGCGGCGCTCGGGACGACACATCGGCTCCATGCTGCCGCTGCAGTTCATCGAGCCGAACGCGGACCAGCCGCGTACCCAGCTCGGCAACATCGAGGAGCTCGCGGCCAGCGTGCGCGAAAAGGGCGTGCTCGAGCCGATCCTCGTCCGGCAGATCGCGCCGAACCGCTATCAGATCATCTCCGGCGAGCGCCGCTATCGCGCCGCCACCATCGCGGGGCTCGATGAGATTCCGGCCATCGAGCTCGACGTCGACGATCGCGAGCAACTCGAGATCGCGCTCATCGAGAACATCCAGCGCAAAGATTTGACGCCGTTCGAGGAAGCGGAAGGGTTCGCGCTGCTGCAGCAGAAGTTCAGCTACACCCACGAGAAGATCTCGCAGGTGATCGGCAAGTCGCGCACGACGATCACCGAGACGCTGCTGATCAACGAGATCCCCGACCGCATCCGCGTGATGTGCCGCGAGGCCGGCATCTCGAACAAGAGCGTGCTCGTGCAGGTCGCGCGCGCGGGCTCGGAGGAGGCGATGGAGAAGCTCGTGCGATCCATCGGAGCAGGGGAGCTGTCGCGCGACGACGTCCGGAAACAGACGGCCACGAAACCGAAAGCCGCCGGCCGTCCGAAGAACTACGTCTACGCGCTCAAGGACAAGTCCCTTCCGTTCACGCTGAACCTCGCCTTCAGGAAGCCGAACGTCGAGAAGCGCGAAGTGATCGACGCGGTGCGGGAGCTGCTCAAGCGGCTGGAGAGCGAAAGCTGACTACGGCTTCCACTCGTGCACCTGATCAAAGTGCGTGAGGAACGACTGCTTCGCCTTGGCGAACAGCGGCTCGTCCGCGCGGCGCCACAGCACCGGGCGCACGTAGGTCGTCATCTGCATCGAGACCAGGAGCAGCAGCACCAGCCAGAGGAGGATCGTGCCGTGGGCTTTGCCCGCCGCGCGGAACAGATGCTGCTGTCCGAAATACAGCGCCGTCAGCCAGACGAACACGTGCAGCCAGACCACGAACGGGAGTGAGAGCGTGCTCGCGGAAAAGAGCCAGATCACCGGCATCAGCGCGAGGAGAATGAGGCCGGTGATGCCGGCGAACTCCGCGACGAGCGCGCCGAGGCGGCGGGCGGACAGCTCCGCACCGGACAGGCCGGTGAAGACGTAGAGGCTCGGCAGGCAGAGCGCCAGCGACCCGGCGATGATCAGCGGGATCTTCCACACGGCCAGCGCGATCGACCAGCCGCCCTGGAAAAAGCCGGACGCGAGTCCGTACAGGACGTAGCAGCCGATCGCGCCGGCGAGGAGCGCGAACGGATGCGCGGTGATGCCGCCGTCGCGGCGCTTGAGCAATTCATCGAGCGAGCGGAGCACTGTCATAACGACCTCCAGAGATGCGGGAGAATGTCGGTGAGGATGAACTCGTACACGTTTCCACGAAGCGCGTCCTCGCGCAGAAACACGACCGGCAGGTAGACGCTCCCGATGAACGGCCGCAGCGCCCACGCCACCTCGCTGCCGACGAACGCGTAGACCGCGATCCAGCTCCAGCGGATCTTCGACGCCTGCTTCGCGTCGCCGCAGACGTCCGCAAGCACGTGGCGCAGCGTGGACGTTCCGGAGAGACCCGCGGCGGCGATGAGCATCGTGTGCGCGAGATAGAGCACGTTGTGCGTCGTGCGCTGCGACGGAGCAGGCGAGGGGAGCGAGGCGTTGAAGAGCCAGGCCACCGGCGCGAGCGAGGCCGCGACGATCGAGGTGATGGCCAGCGGGATGAGCGTCAGCGCGACGATCTGGCGGACGCGCATCGGCAGTCCGAGAAGCGCGGCGATGATCCAGTTGAAGAGCGAAGTGATGGCCGCGGTGACGAGCAGCATCAGCGGGATCTTGATGGCGACGTAGACCGACAGCCGGGCGCCGTGCCACGAGCCGAGGACGGCGCCGTACGTGGAGCCGAAGGCGATGATCGTCGCCACCAGCATGGCCAGGTGGCGTGTCGTTCCGCGGTCGAGTCGCAACTCGTCGAGCAGCGCGCTGCGGCTTCGCGGAAAGACGATCGACGTCACTTCCTTCTTGATACGGACGCGGTATAGTGAACGTCACATGGCCAAGGCGAAGATCCTGGTGATCGACGATGACGACAAAGCGCTCGGCATCGCAAAGCGGCAGCTCGAGGCGGCCGGCTACGAGGTCATCACCGAGGAGTCGGCGCTGAAGTTGCCCGTCATCGTGCAGCGGGAAAAGCCCGATCTCGTGCTGCTCGACGTCGAGATGCCGGCCCTGCGCGGCGAGCATGTGCTCGAGCTCTCGGCCATGTTCGACTTTCTCCGCACCATTCCGATCGTCCTCCATTCCGCGAAGAGCGACGAAGAATTGCAGGCGCTGGTGGCGAAGTCGCACGCGCGCGGCTACATCCGCAAGGGCAACAATCCGCTCGCATTCGCGCAGCAGGTCGAGCGCTTCGTGCTTGACACTCGCCCCGACGGAGCGTAGTCTCCCGCGCCAACATGACGCGCATTTCCCCACTCCTCATGGGCCGAATGATGATGCGTCGCCCGGGCGCGACGGCGTAAGCACTACGCCTGTCTGCAGACCCGGGTTCCTTCCGCGCTTCTCCCGCACACACGTAACGCACCGAACTTTTGCGGAGGAAAATCATGTATCGCTTCGATACCCGTGCGATCCACGCCGGGCAGCCGGATGATGCGGTCACCGGCGCCGTCACCACCCCGATCTACCAGACCTCCACGTTCCGCCAGACGGAACCGGGAGTGAATAAAGGTTTCTGCTACGCGCGCACCGGCCACCCGACCCGCGGCGCGCTCGAAGAGAATCTCGCCGAGCTCGAAGGCGCGCGGCACGGACTCGCGTTTTCCAGCGGCATGGCCGCCATTCACGCCGTGCTCTCGCTTCTGAGCCGCGGCGATCACGTCGTCTCCACGCAGGACCTCTACGGCGGCGCGTGGCGCATCTTCACCAAAGTCTTCACCCGCTTCGGCATCGAGTTCACGTTCGTCGACACCACGTCGCCGGCGAATATCGAGGCGGCCATCCGGCCGAACACGAAACTGCTCTGGCTGGAAACGCCGTCAAATCCGCTGTTGCATGTCACGGACATCGCCAGATGCGCTGCCATTGCTCGTGGCAATCCAATTTCCACGGTCGTCGACAACACATTCGCCACGCCCGTTCTGCAACAGCCGCTCGCGCTCGGCGCGGACATCGTCGTCCATTCCACGACGAAGTACATCAACGGTCACAGCGACGTCATCGGCGGCGCCGTGATCACGAACGACGACGGTCTCTTCGAAGAGCTGAAGTTCCTGCAGAACGCGGTCGGCGCCGTCCCCGGCCCGCAGGATTGCTATCTCATCCTGCGCGGCGTGAAGACGCTCGGTCTCCGCCTGGAGCGTCACTGTTCCAACGCCGAACTGATCGCGAAATACCTGCTCGCCCACGACCGCGTCCGCCGCGTCTATTACCCCGGTCTCGTCGATCAGCCGAATCACGCCGTGGCCCGCCGGCAGATGACCCGTTTCGGCGCGATCGTGTCGTTCGAGCTCGACGCCTCTCTCGAAGAAACGCGTGCCTTCACCCGCCGCCTGCAGCTCTGGACGCTCGCCGAGAGCCTCGGCAGCGTGAAGAGTCTCTTCTGTCACCCGGCCACGATGACGCACGCCTCGGTGGAGCCCGACGTGCGCCGCAGCGTCGGCATCAGCGACAGCCTCATTCGACTCTCGGTCGGCCTCGAAGACGTCCGCGACCTCATCGACGATCTCGAGCAGGGACTCGCGCGCACGGCGGAGCGAACGGAGCGTGTCGCGTGAAGCGCCTCCGCATCGGACTCCTCGGATGCGGCACGGTCGGCGGCGGGTTCGTGCGCCTCGCCGCCGCCGAGCGCGAGCGCCTTCGCGCACGCCACGGCGTCGACCTCGAGATCGCGCGCATCCTCGTGCGCGATCCCGATAAGCCGCGCGGCGGCGTCGACCGGCGATTGCTCACGACCTCCGCACTCGACGTCATCGACGCGGACAACGATCTCATCGTCGAAGCGATCGGCGGCGTGCACACGGCCGGCACGTTCGTGCGCCGCGCCATCGCGCGCGGCAGCGCCGTCGTCACCGCGAACAAGGCACTGCTCGCGGCGTCGGGACGCGAGCTGTTCCGCGCCGCGGCGGCGAACGGCGTGACGATTGGATTCGAGGCCAGCGTGTGCGGCGGCGTGCCGGTCATCGGCGCGCTGCGCCGCGGCCTCGCCGGCGACACGATCGAGAGCATCACCGGCATTCTCAACGGGACGTGCAACTACGTCCTGAGCCGCATGGGTCAGGGCGTCGCGTTCGCGGACGCCGTGATTCAAGCGCAGAACCACGGATTCGCGGAGGCGGATCCGTCGCTCGATCTGAGCGGCGAGGACGCCGCGCAGAAACTGCGCATTCTCGCCGAGGTCGCGTTCGATGCGCCGGTGCGGCGGGAGGTCGTGCGCGGAATCGGAGAGAGGACGCGCGGGAGGTTGATCGCGGAAGCGAAGCGCATTGCCGGCGGCGTGGAGCTCATCGTCGAGCCGCGCGACGATCCGCGCTTCGCGCATGTCGTCGACGAACAGAACGCCGTGCTCATTCGCGGGAGGGCGGTGGGGGAGATCTGGCTCAGCGGCAGGGGAGCCGGATCGATGCCGACGGCCGCGGCGCTGTTATCGGATGTTGTTGAAAATGTGCGCGATCGTTTTCGCGACGCGAGCGAGCGCCGCCGTACCCTCGTCGCATGAAGCGTCTGTTCGTCCTAGTGGTTGTCCTGTCCAGTCTTAGCTGTCGTACCCGCGAGAAAGCAATCGCGGAGCTCGACACCCGCCTCACCAACGAAACCGCGCGCCTCGAAGCGCAAATCAAAGCGATCAACCCCAAGCAACTCCCCGAGGACCTCGCCGGCATGACCCAGGGGTTCGGGGAGTCCTTCGCGCGCATCCGCGCGACGAAGTCGCCCACGCTGCGCCTCTACCGCCTGCGCGACACGTTCATCGGCATCGAGACGATCTCCTTCTTCGCCGCGAACCCGAAAGCCGGCCAGACGCTCGGCGACCTGCACGCGCTCGTCGCCAGCCGCCGCGCGGCGTACGAGGCGAAGCTCGACGCGCCGAAAGGCCCGGTGCTGTTTCGCGCGCTCGCGGAGCAGTCGGCGAATCGCGCGCGCGTCCTGTATCGCGCGAGCGAGCCGTACGGAAAGATCAGCGATCCGATGTGGGGCGGTCTCTATTACCTCGGCGAAGCGGAAGGGAATCTGAAGTTTCGCGACTTCGTCACCTCGTTGCCGGCGGACGTCGCTCCCGGGAATGAACCGCACGCCGAGGCGGCGCGGCTGACCGCGGCCGCAAATCAGATCCAGCAGGAAACGCTCGCGTTCTTCGAGAAGAGCCCCGGCGCCAACGCGGCCGTGTCGGCGAGCATGAAACTGAAAGAAGCGCGCGAGCTGCTCGCGGCGAACCTCGCCGACGGAGCGACGCTCGCGCTGGTCGAGGCGAAGCTCGCCCTCGAACGCAGAAAAGCGGAAGCGGACCCCGGCAGCGTGCACGACGGCGCGAAGCCGGCGGCGCAGGCGAAAGAGACCGAAGACAGCATCCCGGCGCTGCTGCAGGCGTACACGAAAGAAGGGCCGGCGCCGGTGCCGGTCATCGTCGCGAAGGACGTCGTGCCGTTCTACGCGTCGCTGCTCACGCCGCTCGCGGCGAGGAGCGTCATCACGCCCGCGGCCGTCACGGTGACGCTCGTCCGCTGGCCCTACACGTGAAGCCTCTCTGATCCGGCAAGTTTGCTGGCACAGGAAGTCATCACTCAATACAACAGACGCGTGCAGATGGTGGTCGAGGACCTCGGCGCCTCGAAGCTCGCGGAACGGTTCGGCGTCGACAAGTACCCGGCCATCTTCGTCGACGAGTCGCTGGTCGCGCGGCCGGAAGACTTTTACGCGTGGGGCGGCCCGGAGACCGGTAAATACCTGCCGTTCACCGACGTCGCGAATCGCCGCGAGATGCAGGCCGATCTCAAGCGCATGATCGACCTCCGCCTCGGTGGCGGCACGGTGCCGTCGCTGCAGATCACGAAGACGACGCCGGCCGAGCGGTTCCTTCCGGACACGCACGTCGTCGACCTGAAAGGCAACAAGTTGACCTTCGCGCAACTGCGCGGGAAGCCCGTGCTCGTCGAATTCTGGGCCACGTGGTGCCCGCCGTGTCTCAGCACCATGACCTGGCTGAAACAGCTCGATCCGAAGGACGTGAACGTTGTCGCCGTCGCCGTCGACTCGCCGCAGAAAGACATCGACTCGCTCGTGGCCAAGCTGCAGCCGACCGCGCGCATCGTCATCGGTTCGCCGGAGCTGCGCAAAGCCTTCGACGGCCCGCCCGCGGTACCGACGCTCGTGCTGGCGGACGGGAAGGGAAAGATCGTGCGGATCTTCTACGGCGCGCCGGCGAACCTGCACGAGGAGATTGAGAAGGAGCTGCGGAAGATCGCGGCGTGAGGACGGCGGGCTGAAGCCCGCCGCTCCACACCCTCAGGCGATT
>DATFHJ010000130.1:0-16780 GCA_035248585.1 Thermoanaerobaculia bacterium | reverse complement strand
TGCTCCAGGTCGGGTACTGCGATTTGTACTGGCGCTGCGCGCCGTAGCCGAACTGGAACGCCTGCTCGTGATTCTCGAACCCGTCATCGGCGCCCGCGGCCTGCTTCACCGTGTCATCGACGTCCTGGCCGAGGTCGCGCGCGTTCTTGGAGCCGAAATCGTGCTTCGTCTGCTCCCAATCGTTGCGGAACGCGGTCTTCACGCGCTCCCACGCACTGTCACTCTCATCCGTGTACCACCCAGGCCTGTTTTTCATGTGTGTTCCTCCTGTTCTCAAGGAACGCTTAAGAGCAAGTGCCGTGCTAACGCGTACCGCTCTTCCCAATCGCCGCTGACGATCTCCCACTTCGTTTCGAGCTCATCGAGTGCGGCGCGGAAGGCGTCGAACAAATCTTCGCGCGCATCGCCGCCGGTGTCGCGCGCGGCATCGGGTTGCCAGGCGACGTCGGTGTCGAGGAGGAGATAGAGATCCGCGCGGCGGCGGCGCGCTTCGTCTTCGATCCACGCGGGACAGGCGCCGTAGTAGTGGCGCGCGTAGACGACGGTGGAAAGGAGATCGGTGTCGAGAATCGCGCGCTCCGGCGCGCGTTCGAGCAATTCAATCTGCCCGCGCGCGACCGGCTCGACGTCGGCCTCACTCAACTGATTGCCGCGCGCCTCGGCGTATTCGCGCGCGTACTCCGGAACCCAGGTCAGGCCGAGCTCGCGCGCGAGGCGTTGCGCGAGCGTGGTCTTGCCCGTGCACTCGGGACCGGTCAGGCAGAGACGAGCGAGCGGCGCCAATCGCGATAGCCCTTGATGGCCAGCAGCCAGAGGCCGACGTAGAGAACGGCGGTGAGACCGATCCCGCGAACGATGTACAGCGGGACGGAGATGGTGTTGATGACCACCCAGAGCAACCAGTTCTCGAGCCACTTCCGCGCCGTCATCCACTGCGCGACGAGACTCCATGCGAACAGCGACGAGTCGACGTAAGGGTTCGGGTTGTCGGTGAATCGCAGCTGCACGAGGATCGTCAGCAGCGAGCCGATGATGCCGGCCGGCACACCCCAGCGCCATCCCCACCCCGGCGTGCGCGTCACCGGCAGCTCGCTGTGACGCGCGCCGCCGTACAGCCATTCGTACCAGCCGTACACCATCAGCACGAAGCAGATGATCTGCAGCAGCGACTCGGCGTAGAGGCGCGCCGAGTAGTAGATCCACGTGTACATCGCCAGCGCGACGAGGCCGGTCGGGTAGTACCAGATGTTCTCCCGCGTCGCGAGCCAGATGCTGTAGACCGTCAGGATGACGGCCAGCAGCTCGAACCAGTTGTGAGCGAGCCAGTTCAGTATCAAAACGCGAAATCCATCAGCAGCACGGCGTTGCGGGTGGCCTGCGGGTAAAAGTATGCCGTACCGGAGGGCGCGCCGTCGAAGTCGAAGCGATAGCTGTAGCCGTTCGGGTAGACGCGGTCGTTGTTCAGGGCGTTGTTCACTTGGAGTGTCGCGCGTATCGCGGGGGTGATGGCGTAGGACGCGGTTGTGTCCAGGACGAAATAGGACGGCGCGTTGAAATTCACGTCGTTGGTGTTGTCGAGATAGGACTGGCCGGCGTAGCGGCCCAGGACGGCGATCGACAGCTGCGGCAGGGGCGCGTATTCGATCGACTGGTTGACGAGGACGTTCGGGGTGAGCAGGGGTTGGACGTCGCGGTAGAGCTGCGCGCGCGCGCCGAGGTAGTTGAAGTCGGCGTCGTAGAGATCGAAAAACTGCGTCCACTGATTGATGCGATTGCGGCTGACGTTCGCGTTCGTTTTCAGACGCAGCCGCGGTGTGGCCCGCCAGTCAAAATCCAATTCCATCCCGCGGCGATAGCTGCGGTCGACGTTGCGGCGCAGGAGGAGGCCGATGTCGGAGAGCTCGCCGGTCGAGGCAATCTCGTTGCGGAACTCCATCGCGTACACGTTCGCGGCGAGATCGACGTTGCCGGCGCGGTAGCTCCATCCCACCTCGAAGTCGTAGAGGCGCTCCGGCCGCACGGCGGCGAGATCGTGCGCGAACGAGGCGTTGTCTTCGCCCTGGAACATGTCGTTGCGCGTCGGCTCGCGCGTCGACATGCCCGCCGATGCGTAGACGCTGGCGCGCGAGGAGAGGTCATAACGCGCGCCGATCTTCGGATTGAAAAACGTCCAGGAGATCGACGGGATGTCGACGTCGCCGTGATAGTCGAACTCGGTGTGGCGCAGCTGCGCGTCGCCGTAGAGATGCCACGCGCCGAGGTCGTACGTCGCCTTCGCGAACGCGTTGGCCTCCCCTTTCACGCCGTAGTTCGCGTAGTCGCGCGTGCTGGTGGAGAGATCGTCGCGCGTGTGATCGCGCTGGAAGCGATTGAGGTGCACGCCGTAGTTGGTCGTCAGCGCGCCCGAGGTTTTCGAATACGTGAGCAGCGTGCCGAGGAGCATGCCGTCGAGGCCGTACTCGCGCAGCATGTCGGTGCCGGCGTCGAAGAGGCGGTACCAGCCGTAGCCGCGCTGGTAGTAGACGCTCGCCGTCAGGTTCGCGCGCAGGTACTGCAGCTGGGCGAGGTCGTAGCCGAAGCTGTCCTTCTCGCCGTCGCGCAGCGGGTTCGCGCGCAGGTCGGTCTCGAGCGTCTCGGCATCGGTCGCGTAGAACGCGAGCTGCTGGTCTTCGTGACCGGAGAATCCTGTGAGGCGCAGTTGCGAGTCGCCGAGATTTTTCGCGGCGCTGATAAAAACGTTGTGCTGGCGGATGCCGGAGTTGTCGCGGAAGCCGTCGTTCTCGAGATACGAGAGGCGCGTGTAGAGCGCGAGTCCGTTCGGCAGCTGGCCCGATTGGTAGCCGACGCTGGCCTGCCGGTTTCCGAACGAGCCGATGCCGAGGGTGGCGCTGGTTTTCTGATCCTGCGCGAGCGAGACGCTCTCCATGTTCACCGAGCCGCCGAACGACGGCGAGCCGAACGTCGACGTTCCGACGCCGCGCTGAATCTGAATGCTCTCCAGCGAGCGCGCGAGATCGGGGAAGTCGGCGAAATACGTCCCCATGTCCTCGGAGTCGGCGAGCGGCACGCCGTCGAGCGTGAAGTTGATGCGCGTGGGGCTCACGCCGCGCAGCGAGATGTACGAGTAGCCGGAGCCGCCGACGCCGGACTCGGTGTACGCGTGGACCGACGGCGCCTCGCGCAACAGCAGCGGGACGTCCTGCCCGTGATACTGCTTCTCGATTTCTTCGCGCGGGATGTCGGTCTTCGTGACCGGAGTCTCGTCATCGGCGCGGATGGCGGAGACGACGATCGATTCGGAGTATTGCGGGGATGATGACGATGACGGCGGCAACGCCGCGAGCAACAAAAAGAAAAGTAAGTTCATCTGCCTTCCCTACGCCGGTGCGAACCGGATCAGGTTCCGCGGGTTTGATCTCAGGCCGTTAGGCCACCCCGAGGCCGCAAGGATTATAGCGCGGCTACTTCGCGCGCGCCTGGAAGCGGCGCACGATCGTCGGAAAGTACAGTCCCTCGTTCGCCGAGTACATCCCTTTGCCGTGCAGCTTCAGCATCCGCCCCACCTGTCCCGCGTGGTGCAGCGCGAGCAGCTTCCAGTCGTCGTCGAACACGGGGCTGCCGGAGCTGCCGCCCGCGGTCGGCGTCCGGTAGTGCACTTTCGGATCTTCGTGATCGATCATGAGGTTGTCGCTGATCGAGAACTGCATCGTGCCGCCGAGGGGATGGCCGATGACGTAAAGGCGCGGCTTGGGCTTCGAATCGAGCGCCGGCAGCGGCGGCGTGCAGATCGGATAGAGCTCGATTCCGTCGACGTTGTCGCTCAGCCGCATGACCGTGGCATCCAAGTCCTCGACCGGCGAGGTCCAAAGCACCTCGGCCACGGCATACTTTTTCGCCCCGCCGTCGAGCGCCTCGAACGTGACCACGGCCTCGCGATGGTTGCGGATCCCGCCGGGGAGGACGTGATGGTTCGTGATCAGCAACTGGCCGCCGCGCGACGGATCGAGATCGCGGGCGTTGACGAGGAAGCCGGTGCCGAAGCCTTGCGTGGCCAGGCGGCCGATGCGCGCGACGGCGCGGGCGCGCGTGAGTCCGCGCTGATACCACTCGAGTGGCTTGTATTGTTCCTCGCCGAGGATCGCCTCGAGCCCTTTGCTCCGCGCGGGCAACTCGATTGACTCGCCGCCGTCCTTCATGAGCAGCGCGGCTTGCAGGATGTGAATGACGGGATCCTCGGGCGACACGCACCACACATCGAGGAGTTGCCGGCGCGTGGCGGCGATGGCAAACGCGCTGGTGCGGGGATGCTGCAGATATTGCTTGAGCGACCGCTCCGCCGCGGGCCTGTCGTTCAAGGCGAAGGACGCTTCCATCGCGGTGGCGTATTGCCACGACGCCGGATCGTCCACGCCGTCGATGTCCATGCGAATCGTGCACGCCAGCTCGCGCCAGTCGGGGAAGTTGCCGGAGAGCTGCACGCCGTCGCACTGCGCGCGCGAGAGACACGCGACGGCGTTGATGCCGTGGTAATGGCTGCCCGCGTCTTCCGCGTACGGCTCGTAATAGGCGGTGACGGCGTTCTCGAGCAGCTCTTTGCCGCGATTTCCATTGACGTACGCCTGCTTCCAGGCGCGGCCGAGAATGCCGCGGGCATCGGTGCGCTCGCGCCCCGCCGGGGTCTCGGCGATGAGTGTGCGGAGGAACGGGATCGCGGCCATGATCGCGCCGCTGTCGATGAGCGCCTGCGCGTAAAGACGCCGCACGAACGAGCGCGCGTCGCCGGCCTGCTGGATGCCGTCGGCGGTGGTGAGGAGGAGGTCGAACCAGCGGTTGTCGCGAAGCGCGGTCAGCGCCTTGAGCAGCGCGGTCTCGTCGAGCGTTTCTCCGGACTCGCGCACGTGCTCGACGAGCTGCTGCGCCGCCTCTTCGCTCGACAGGCGGTCGTACTCTTCGGCGGCGTTCAGGAGAGCCTGAATTTGCTCGACCATGGCGGCAAGATCCTCCCACGAAAAGGACTGCCGTGTTTCCGCGTTTTCGCTGATTCCGTGGAGGACACTTCCGTCACTTCAGCGCCAGCGTCACCGCCACGCCGGGCGTGACGTTCTCCAGGAACGCGCTCGGATCGGTGGGCGGCTTGGTGAGCGGATCGCCGTCGCTGTCGAGTCGCGCTTCGAGGCGGAATCGGTCGGGAAGCGGCTGGCCCATCATCGAGTCGGCCTGACTGAGGTCGATGGTGACGGGGAACGAGGCGGCGTCGATGCGCTTGACGGCGGCGGGGGGGCCGCCGGCGGGGTTGCGGGCGATGACGAAGAGGACGCCGCCGGCGGGAGCGTCGGTGGCGAGGCTCAGAGTGACGCGCACCGATTTGCCTGCCGGCTGCGCCGTGGCCGCGGGTTGCGCGGCGGGCTGTTGCGCGGCTTGCGCTTTCATCTGGCGCAGCACTTCTTCGAGCCGCGCTTTGTCGTTCGGCGAGGCCTGGACCGCGTCCGCGATCGCGGCGTCGGCGGAGGGGATGTCGTTGTTCTGCGTGAAGACCCAGGCCAGCGAGACGCGCGCGTCGAGATTTTTCGGATCGGCCTGGATGGCCTGCTGCAGCATCTTCTGCGCGGTGTCCGCTTCGCCCATGGCCATGCGCACGAGCGCCTGGAACGTGAGCGCGCGGGAGTCGTTCGGGTTCTTCGCCAGGATGAACTTCGTCTGCTCGAAGACGGCCATCAGGTTGTCGCGCTCGAGGTAGGCCTGGGCGAGATCGTTGCGGAGCGCGAGGTTGTTCGGGTCTTTCTGGACGGCGGCTTCGAGTTGGATGACCTGGGGATCCGTTGTAGGAGTCTGGGGATGCGGATCGGTCTGCGCCATCGGCGCCGTTTGCTGTTGTTCGCGCGGCGATGACGACTGCATGACGAAGTAGCCGAGGGCGGCGAGGGCGGCGAAGGAGCCGGCGCCCCAGAGGAAGCCTTTGATGGTGGGGCTCATGGTGGTGGAGGACAGGCGATCTCGCCTGTCCTGGACAGGCAGGATTGCCTGTCCTCCACTTGCGTCGAGGGCACGTAAGACGTCGGCGGTTTCGCGTTCGAGGCGCGCCCTTTCGTCCACGGCGTCATCGGGGAGCGCGCGCAGTTGCGCGATCAAGGCGTCGCGCTTCGCTTCGAGGTCTTTGCGCTCGAGGTTCGTGTCGATCGTCGCTGTCTTGCGGCGCATCATGAAAAAAATGATCCCGCCGATGAGGATGCCGGCGGCGAGGATGGCGATGGCGCTGGTCCAATCGGTCGGAGCGTTCATGGTTTGTCTCCGCCGACCATATCGCGGACGCGCGTCAGATAGGGATCGGACTCGGGAGGTGGCGGATCGGGTGGGCCGCCTTTTCCGAGGTTCTTGATTTTGAGCACGACGATCACGGCGCCGATCACGAGCACGAGGATCGGAAGGATCCACACCATCCGCTCTTTCGGCTTGAGCAGGACGAACTGTCCGTACGACAGCTCGAAGTACTTCAGGATCTGCTCCTCGGTGTAGCCGCGCGCGAGCAGCTCGCGCACCTGCTCCTTCATGTTGACGGCCATCTCCGCCGGCGAGTCGGCGACGGCCATGCCCTGGCAGACCGGGCAGCGCAGCAGCGAAGCCACTTCGTGCGTGCGCTGGTAGAGCTGCGCGCCGGCGACCGGTGTCCCCTGCGGCGCGCCGACGAACTGTTGCGCGTCGGGGACTTTGAGCTGGAGAAAGAGCAGGAGCAGGATCAAGGCTGAAGCACCTTCTGCAGATTGGCTTGAATGATGTCGCCGTTCATCGGGCCCGCGTATTTCGCGCGGATCACGCCGTTCGCGTCGAGGAAGTAGGTCTCCGGAACGCCGCCGACGCCGTACGCGATCGCGGTTTTGCCGCGATCATCGACGACCGTCGGATACGCGGTGCCGCGCTGCTGCAGGAAGCCGAGGATCTTTTCCTCTTTGTCCTGGAACACCACGCCGAGGAACTGCACGTTCGGCTGCAGCATCTTCGCGTTCGCGACGAGCACGGGATGCTCTTCCCAACAGGGGCCGCACCACGTCGCCCAGAAGTTGATGATGAGCGGCTTGCCTCGGTACTGGGCGATGTCGATGGTGTTGTTCGTGCCGGCTTCCCGCAGCGCGAACGCCGGCGCGGGCTTGCCGATCAGGGGCGTGCGGATCGCCGCCGGGTCCTTGCCGAGGCCGACGAAGAGGATGACCACCAGCGCCGCGGCGATGAGGACGCCGATGAAGAGGACGCCGCGATTCATGCGGTCTCCGCCACTTTTTCGCCGACGAGATCCTTCGCTCCGCTCAGGATGACGCGAGGGGAACGCGGCGGAATCAAAGCGAACACGCCGCCGAGGCCCATGATGATCACGCCGATCCAGATCCAGACGACCATCGGCGATTCGTAGACGGTGATGGTCGTGGTCTGCGCGGACGAGTCGATGTTGGCGAGGGAGACGTAGAGATCGCGCACGGCGGTGGTGTGGACGTCGGGCGAGCCGATCGGGTCGCGCATCATCTGATACTGGCTCATGCGCGGCTCGAGCGTCGTCACATTCTTTCCACCGCGCGCGACGTTGAAGCGCGCGATCGTGGAGAGGCGGTGCGGTTCCTGTTTCTGTTCGATGCCGAGGAAGGTGAGGTCGTAGCCTGACGCGCGCTGCGTCTGCCCTTTCGTGAAACTGAGCTCGGTCGTCTGGCGCATCGAGCTCGAGACCGCGATCGCGACAATCACCACGATCACCGCGGCGTGGACAATGTACGAGCCGAAGCGGCGGCGTCCGCGGCGAAGCTGGCCGTCGACGAATGCCGTGCCCGCGGAGTCGCCGCGCCGCATGCGCTGGAGCATCGGCACGAACATCTGCGCGATTGTGACCTGCGTCGCATAGCCGCCGAAGGCGAGCGTGAGCAGCGACCAGACGCTGCGCACGCCGAGGGCGTAGCCGATGGCGGTGAAGAACAGCGCGCCGGCGAGCGGCGGCAGCAGGGCCTTTTTCATTTGCTCGCCCGTCGCGCGCCCCCACGGAAGCGCGGGGCCGACGCCGAGGAGGAAGAGCAGCACCGCGCCGATCGGCACGACCATCGAGTCAAAGTACGGGCGGCCGACGCTCATCTGCCTGCCGTTCACCGCTTCGACAATGAGCGGGAAGACGGTGCCGATCAGCACCGTGAACGTGAGCAGGACGAACAGGAGATTGTTGACGAGGAACATCGCCTCGCGGCTCGCGGCGCCTTCGAGGCGTCCTTCCACTTCGAGCTTGTCGATGCGGAACGCGAGCAAGGCGATGGTGAAGAGCAGCGCGACGGCGAGGAACACGAGGATCGTCGGCCCGATCGCGCTCTGCGTGAACGAGTGCACGGAGTTGAAGACGCCCGAGCGCGTCATGAACGTGCCGAGGATGACGAGAAGAAACGTCGACTGCACGAGTGTGATCGTCCAGCCTTTCAGAATTCCTCGGCGCTCCACGACCATGATCGAGTGCAGCGCCGCGGTGGCGGTGAGCCACGGCAGCAGCGACGCGTTCTCGACCGGATCCCACGCCCAATAGCCGCCCCACCCGAGGACTTCGTACGCCCACCAGCCGCCGAGCATGATGGCGATCGACTGGAAGATCCACGGCAGCATCAGCGACTCGCGCAACGGCTTGAGCACCGCGTGTCCGAGGCGGCCCTTCAGCAGCGCGGCGCAGGCGAAGCCGAACGGGATCGTCATGCCGACGTAGCCGAGATAAAGGAACGGCGGGTGGATGGCCATCAGGACGTGATTCTGGAGCAGCGGATTCGGTCCCGGGCCGTCGAGCGGCGGATTCGGAACGGTGTGAAACGGATTCGCCGGACCGGCGATGAGGAAGCTGAAGAACGCCGCGGTGGCGAGCCACACGCCGATCGCGTCGGGCTGGTATTCGGGATAGCGTCCGCGCGTGAGAAACGTGGCGATGGCGATGTAGGCGCCGAGGACGACGCCCCAGAAGAGGATCGACCCTTCGAGCGAGGACCAGAGGCTGACGATCGTCACCCAAACCGGCACCTGCCGCGAGCCGACCTGCGCGACGTAGCTGACGGAGAAGTCGTGCTTGAGCAGCGCCACTTCCATGAGCACACCGGCGAGTCCGATGAGTGCGGCGTAGAGATAGGCGAAGCGCCGCGCCCATTTGAGTCCGTCGAGCGACATCGTGCGCCCGGCCACGAAGCCGAGCACCGCGCCGGCCGTGGCGGTAAGGAGAGATCCGAGAATGAGGAGACGTCCGAGGATGGGAATCATGAATTGCCTTGCTCGACGCTCTTCATCAGCCGCTCGAGCTCTTTTTTATCCACCGGATGTCCTTTCTCCGGCGCCTTGTATTCATTGTTGTGCGAGACCATCAGCCGCTGGCTTTCGAAGTAGCCGGCGCGGACCATCGTTCCTTCGACGACGACGCCGATGTTCTCGCGGAACATCTGCGGCGGCACGGTCGAGGTCTTCACGTGCACGATGCGGGTGGCGTCCTTCACGTCGAACTCGACGGCGCTGCCGCCGAGCTTTTTGATCGAGCCCTTCGCGACCATGCCGCCGAGGCGGATCGTCGCGCCGTAGGCCTGATCGCCGGCCTTGTGCAGATCGCTCGGCGTCCAGTAGTAGACGAGGTTCTTGCTCATGCTCGTCGCGGCGATCACGGCGAACGCGGCGCCGGCGACGAGGAACGCGCCGAGCATGAACCAGCGTGTTTTGCGGCGCGTTTTTTCGGACTCGGTCATGGCGTTTTGTCTCCACGCAGCCGCGCCGCGAGCGAGATGCCGTAGATGAGCAGTCCCGCCGCCGTCACCGCGTACGCGGCGATGACGAAGCCCCAGCCTCCGGTAATGACTCCGCTCATGCGAGCTCTCCCGCTTCTTCGATCGGCGGCATGGCCGTCTCCCGCTCCAGCTTCGCGCGGGCGATGCGCGTGCGCAAGATCAGGAAGCCAATCATCAGAAACAAAATGCCGAACGCGTTGACGCGGAGCGGCAGGTGAAACTTCGACGAGACAGTCTGCGGCGTCGACTGCTGCTGGTGCAGCGAGTTCCACCACTTGACCGAGTAGTAGACGATCGGGAGGTCGACCGCGGCAATGATCGTCGCGACGGATGACCACACCGCGCGGCGCTGCGGGTCCTCGACAAACTGCCGCAGCGCGAGAATGCCGATCGTGGCGAAGAGCAGCACCGCGACCGAGGTCAGGCGCGGATCCCAATCCCACCACACACCCCACGTCGGCTTGGCCCAGATCGAGCCCTGGCAGCAGAGGAGAAACGCGAGGAGCGTCGAGACTTCGAGTCCCGCCTCGAGGCGCGAGTCCCACTTCGAGCTCGCGGTGAAGAGAAAGGCGATCGCGGCGATGAAGGCCCAGAGGACGGCGAGCATCCAGTTCCACGCCGTCGGCACGTGCACGTACATGATGCGCTGCACGTTGCCCATGTACTGCTCGGCGGGCGCGATGAAGAGGCCGACGTACGAGCCGTAGAGCAGCAGCGCGACTCCGATGGCGACGAAGATCCAGCCTTTGTTCATTCCTCGACTACCCTTCCGTAGAGCAGGCCGCAGAGCGACCAGTAAATGAGATCGAACGCGCCGAGGAGCGCGATCCAGGAACTCGATTGCCGCATCGGATCTCCCAGGATTGCCAGTGACGTCGCCTTGACGGACGCGAGCAGCGCCGGAACGATCAGGGGGAACAACAGCAAAGGAAGGAGAGTCTGTTTCGCCTTGACCTGCGCGGTCATGGCGGCATAGAGCGTTCCGGGGGCGGAGAGACCTGCGGTACCGAGCACGATGACGAGGAGCAGCTTCGGGAGCTGCGTAGTTCCGGCATCGTACAGGATGACCATGACGGGCACGAGCCCGCAGCCGAGAAGGGCAAGCTGAAGCCAGTTCGCGATCGCCTTGCCGTAGTACAGCGCGCGCGGATCGCTGGGGAGCAGCAGCAGCCCCTCGAGCGCGCGATTCTCCATCTCCGCGTGAAAGCTCTCGGCGAGGGTGAGCGTGCTCGACAGCAGAAGTCCGAGCCACAGAAATCCGGCCGAGAACATGCGCAGCATCTCCGCGTTGGGACCGACGCCGAAGCTGAAGAGCAGCAGCGTGGCCGCGCCGAAGACGAAGACGGCGAGGAACTGGCCGCGGGTGCGCCATTGGAGGAGAAGCTCTTTGCGGAGGGCGGCTCTCATGCGGGGCCTCCCGGCCGCGCAGAACGCAGAACGCAGAGCGCAGAACGAAGAACGAAGAAGTTTCTCAATTCTTCGTTCTGCGCTCTGCGTTCTGCGTTCATCCTCATCCCCGCACCTCCCCCGGCTTCCCCTGCCACACCACCTTCCCCGCATCCAACACGATCGCCGTGTCGGCGAGGGTCGCGCTGCGCTCGAGGTTGTGGGTGGCGACGAGGATCGTCGTGCCGCGGCTCTTGAGATCGCGGATCACCTCGTCGACGAGGTCGAATCCCGGGGGATCGAGCGCGCCGTACGGCTCGTCGAGGAGGACGAGCTTCGGCTGTTGCAGGAGGACGCGTGCGAAGGAGAGGCGTTTGCGCATGCCGGCGGAGAAGGTCGAGACGACGTCATTCGCGCGTGCGCTCAAACCAACCTGCTCGAGCAACGCGTCGAGGCCGTTGCGGGCGACGCCGAGGTGATCGGCGACCACTTGCAGGTTCTCGCGAGCGGTGAGCTGTTCGTAGAGATAGTTCTGATGGCTGAGGATCGCCGTCAGTTTGCGGACGTCTTCGCGCTGGCGGACGACGTCGAAGCCGCCGATCGTGGCCGTCCCGGCGTCGGGACGGATGGCCGTGGCGAGGATGCGCAGGAGCGTCGATTTTCCGGCGCCGTTGCGGCCGGCGATCATCAGCACGGTCGCCGGCGGCAGTTGGAAACTGACGCCCGCCAGCGCCCAGCGGCGGCCGTAGCGGCGGGCGAGGCGTTGCACGTCGACGGCGGCCATAGGATTCGACGAACGTTATCATCCCCGCATGCGTATCGCCGTCGCCGCCGCGCTGCTTCTTGCTCTCGCTTGCACCACCACCACGGCTCCGCCCGCACCGGAGGCGGGTGGGACGCCCGCTCCCCAGCGCGGCCTCACCATCGAAGAAGAAGCGCGGATTCTCGCGCTCGAAGATCGCCGCGAATACGATCCCGCGTTTACGGCATCCTGGGTCCAGCACGCGGACGCGCAGCACCGCATCCGCATCGCGCTCGCCCTCGGCCGCATCGGTCCGCACGCATTCGTCGACAGCAACAACGACGGCGACTTCGATCCTCCTGACGAAAAGCGCGCCGGCGTCGCCGAGCTCATCACGCTCTCCACCGACTCCGACCGGCGCGTGCGTGAGATGAGCGCGTTCGCGCTCGGCGAGATCGGCGCCGGCGAGGAGACGCTGTTCACGCTCGCGAATGACACCGACGCCGCGGTGGCCGCGGAGGCAGTTGAAGGGCTGTCGAAAGTGAATCCAAACCTGCAGCGCTATGTCGCCATCGCCGACGGCACCGCGCCCGAAGGCGTGCGCGCGCGGGCGGTGCGCTTTCTCTTCCGCCTGAACCACGACGACGCCAGCGCGGCGGCGATGCGCGCGCTCTCCTCGCCTTCGGCTGCCATCCGCCAGGAAGGCGCCTACGCGCTCGCGCGCCGCGCCTATGCCGCCGCGCAGTCGCAGCTCGAGCTCGTGCTCACCGATCCGAACACCCTGACGCGCGCCTACGCGACGACCGCCCTCGGCCGCATCGGATCGGCCGCATCGGCGCCGAAGATCATCGCCATGCTCGGCGATGCGCATCCGTGGGTGCGCACGAATGCCGCGGTCGCGCTGGGACGCATCGCGGAAAAAGATCGCAGCGTCCTGCACCCCGAGGATCTGCCGCGGATTTTTGCAGGGACCGAAGATCCCGATCCGGGCGTGCGATCGGCGATGATCGACACGGTCGGCTACTACGCGGAGTCGAACGAGACCGCGAAGAAGCGGTTGCTCGACACGATGCACAACGGCTCGCTGTGGGAGCGCGAGCTCGCGGCGGGCGCGATCGCGAAGCACACGACGACGGTGCTCATCACCGACGTGGCGCTCTCGCCGTGGCAGCGCGTGCGGGTGATCGAGAACAAGCCCGACGTCCGCGCGCAGTTCTACGCCGCCGATGAGCCGCTCGTCCGCTCCAGCGCTCTCGGCGCGATTCCCGACGATCAGGCTGACGCCGCGATGGAGGCGATTCACCGCGCGCTCAATGACGCCGACGTCATCGTGCGCGCGACGGCGATCGATCGTTACGGCGTCTCGAAAAACGCCGACGTGGCGACGCTGCATCAGGCCGAAGAGCGAGAGCGTGGCGTGGAGATGAACGACGCGCGCCTCGCGGCGATCGCGGCGATCGCGAAGATCGATCATCCGGAGCGCGAGGCGTACCTGCGCTCGCTGCTGAAAGACAACGATCCGGTTGTGCGCCGCCTCGCGGCGGAGCAGATCGCGGAGCAGTTGAAGATGGCGCTGCCGCAGTACACGCCGTTTCCGGCGAAGCGGTCGCAGGCCGAGTACGAACAGATCGCGATCTGGTCGCACGCGCCGCACACGGCGTCGATCCACATGACCCGCGGCGTGATCGAGCTCGCGCTGTTGTCTCAGGAGGCGCCGCTGACGACGTGGAACTTTGCGCAGCTGGCGAAGCGGAAGTACTTCGACAATTCGTCGTTCATGCGCGTGGTGCCGAACTTCGTGATCCAGGGCGGCGATCCGCGCAACGACATGAGCGGCGGACCCGGCTACGCGATCCGCGACGAGATGAATCTGCAAAAGTACACGCGCGGCGCGGTGGGGATGGCGCTGTCCGGTCCCGACACCGGCGGCTCGCAGTTCTTCATCGCCCATTCGCCGCAGCCGCATCTCGACGGCGGCTACACGATCTTCGGACGCGTGTACGACGGCATGAGCAGCGTGGTCGATCAGACCGAGCGCGGCGACCGCGTCACGACGATCACGATCGACGAGCACGCGCCGGTCGCCGCTGACGTGGTCGGCGGCGTGGCGAACATCTCGCTGCCGCTCGAGATCGGGCCGATGACGTCCGCGCATCTGCTGTCGATCGTCCCGGGCTACGCGGATCGCAAGAGCGACTACAAGGCGGATGCGTCGGTGGTGGAGATGATGAAGTCGTACGTGAAGCCGGAGGACCGCGTGGAGGTGATCATGGGTACGTGGTGCCCCGACAGCCTGCGCGAGGTGCCGAAGTTTCTGCGCATCGTCGACGACCTGCAGTCGCAGTACGGCGTCGCGCTGCCGGCGACGTTCGTCGCCGTCGACCGCGCGAAGCAGAAGCCGGTGAAGGTGGAGAAGGTGGCGACGTTCATCTACTATCGCGGCGACCGCGAGCTGGGCCGCATCGTCGAGCGCCCGACGGCCCTCTTCGAAGACGACCTCCTCGCGCTCGCCGCGAAGCAATGAGCCGGTTTTGAGTTTATCCCGCGCGAAGACGCGGGATCTCAGGCTATCCCGCGATGCGGTCGGCCACACGCTGTGCATGGGCAACTGCCTGGCGGTGTAACCGGAGATCCCGCGTCTACGCGCGGGATAAACTGCAAGACACCATGAGCGCCAACCTCGGACGCCTGATGCAGATGATCGGCATGATCCTCTTGCCGATCGGGCTGTCGTACGGGCTGTTGAAAGACAACATCCGGGTGGAGGTGCAGCTACTCGCGTTAGGCGGATTTCTCTTCGTGCTGGGCTGGATTCTCTCTCGCAAATAACTATTCCGCGCTATGATCCACCCATCATGCGTGGATCCCTTGCCGCGGCGGTTCTCCTGGCCCTTCCCCTCTCCGCCGCGTTCCGGGTCGCGGACATTCCGCGTGCTTATGAGAGCTCGACTTCGGATCGCATCTTTGTCGCGGATCTCGATCGCGACGGCAACGTGGATGTGGTCCTGGACGGATCGCCGCTGGGCTCGATTCTGTACGGCCGCGGCGACGGGACGTTCGACGCGCCGGTGTCGATCGGCACGCTGCCGGTGGGGTCATCCGGCGTTGCGGGCGTGATGGTCGCGGACGTGGACGGCGATCAACTGCCCGATGTGATCTACAGGGCCGTGGCGCCCGACCGCATCATGCTCGCGAAGAATCTCGGCGGGCGGCGCTTCCAGGAAACGCAGCTGCTCTTCGGATACGCCTCGCTCGTCGCAACCTCCGATCTGAACCGCGACAGCTTTCCCGACTATCTCTTCGATGCTTCGCCCGACTCGCTCCTGTTCCTCAACGACGGGCGCGGCGCGTTCGGACAAAACCGCGTTCTCTCCGGAATCACGACGTACGGCCAGCTGCCGGCGGCCGGCGATATCGACGGCGACGGAGATCTCGATCTTGCGGTCTCGCCCGACGCGTTCCTGCACCTCTATGCGAACGACGGCACGGGAGGATTCAAACAGCTCCGGCAGTTGAGCGAGCCGGGCAGCGTTCCGGTCTTCGCGGACCTCGACCGCGACGGCCGCGCCGAGCTCGTGGTGCTGCGTTACGCGTCGAACGAGCTGGCGCTGTACCGCGGCGCGAATCTCGACGGGCCCGCGGCGACGTTCCGCACCGGGCTGAATCCCGCCGCGGCGATCCCGGGCGATTTCAATCGCGACGGGGCTCTCGATCTGGCCGTGCTCAACCTCGGCCTCGGCACCGAGAAACTGCCGCCCGACACGGCTTCGATCACCATCCACCTCGGCGATGGCAGCGGACGACTCTCGCAAGGCGCCGAGGTCTTTCTGCCGAGGAGCGGAAGGAAACAGATCAACGCCGCGGATGTGAATCGCGACGGCAATCTCGATCTGCTCGTTCCCGTCAATGCAGCCATGGCGGTGATTCTCGGCAATGGGGACGGCACGTTCCGCTTTCCTCCCACGGTCCCGGGACTGGCAGGCCACGAGCTGCGAGCCGCCGCGGACTTTGACGGCGACGGCATCGACGAGTTGATCCTCGGAAATCGCTTCGCCACGCCGCCGCTGCGCGGCGCGTGGCTGAATGCGGATGGGACGTATCGATTCGACACCATTCCCGTCGAGACGCAGATCTCCAGTCCGGTCGTCGCCGGCTCGCTGTCGGACGGGGGCGACAAGCTGGTGATCGGGGACCGGAGCGCCGTGCATGTTCTGTCGGCGAGCGCGTTCGGGCAGTGGTCGAAACAAACGTTCAGCGCGGGCGAGCCCGTTCGGATGCTGCAGCTCTGGCGCGACGGCGGGGACGGGCGCATCGCGGCGATCACCGGCGAGTCGGTGACTCTCGAGTTGAAAGTGTTCACGCCGGACGGAACGCTCGTGTACTCCTATCCACTGTATCCCTCGCCTGCCAGAGAGCCCTACTATCGCAATCCTTTCCGCATCGATGCGGTCGACGTCGACCGCGACGGGCGGAAGGATCTGATCCTAACGGCGCTGACCTCGCCCGCAACGTTTTTCCACGATCGCAGGCTTTACACCGACTCCTACGTGCTGCTGTTCTGCGGACGGGCAGATGGAACCTTCGCGACTCCCGAGCTCCTGCTCGTCGATCGGCCGCTCTCCGCGGCGTCCGTGGCGGACCTCAACGCCGACGGCGCCGCCGACATCGCATTCGAGGATGGCATCGAACAACGCGTGTTGTACGGCGATGGCGCAGGCCACTTTCGGGAGGAGCTCTCGCCGCTTGGATTCACTCCCGAGCTGGTCGCGGATTTCAATCTCGACGGGCTGGCGGACTTCAAGAAAGGCGCGACGATCGTGTACGGCACGGGCCGAAGGGTGCAGTATCTCGAGTCCGCGATCGGAACGATCCTCGCGCGGCGGAA
>DATFHJ010000129.1:0-2188 GCA_035248585.1 Thermoanaerobaculia bacterium | reverse complement strand
TCTGGCTCTGGTTATTTACCCCTGCTTCGCGCGTCAGAATGGTGACCTGACCATTGATGTAATGACGCAACCGACGGCTCCAGTCATCGACGTCAACCAGCTTTCACGGCGCTTCGACACGAAGACGGCGCTCGATGATGTCACGCTATCCGTGCCCCGAGGCGCGGTATACGGGCTCGTCGGCGCCAACGGAGCGGGCAAGACTACGCTCATCAAACACATCCTCGGTCTCTTGCGCGCGCAGGGCGGATCGGTGCGCGTGTTTGGACTCGATCCCGTCGCTGATCCAGTCGGCGTCCTGTCGCGAATCGGATATTTGTCCGAGGAAAACGATCTGCCCGGCTGGATGCGCCTCGACGAGCTGATTCGGTATTCGCGCGCGTTCCGCCCCTCGTGGGACGACGACTACGCCGAGGAGCTGCGGCAATCGTTTGCGCTCGATCCGGCCGCCAAAATCAAGAACTTGTCGAAGGGACAGAAGGCGCGCGTCGGCATTCTCATCGCGCTCGCATATCGGCCGGACCTGCTCGTGCTCGACGAGCCATCGTCCGGCCTCGACCCAATCGTGCGACGCGACATACTCGGCGCGATAATCCGCACCGTCGCCGATGAAGGCCGCACGGTTCTCTTTTCTTCGCACCTGCTGGAAGAAGTCGAGCAGGTCGCCGACTACGTGACGATGATCAACAAGGGCCGCATCGTGCTGAGCGCGCCACTCGAGGAGATTCGCGAAGCGCACCGCGTAAACGGACACGTCCCTTCCCTCGACGAGATTTTCGTCGCGCGAGTCGGGATGTCTGCCGCCGCGGCCTCAGAAGCGTAGCCGATGCAGTCGCCGGCCGCGGCAATCGCCTGGGAATTTCGCGCGCGGCATCGCTGGGGCATGCTCGGCGTCGCCTTATATATAGTAGCAATCGCGCTGATCAAGCTCGTGGCCATCGCGCGGGGCGTCCCGCCCTACGTCGATAGCTCCGAGGCCTTTGCCTTCATGGTCATGGTCCCGCTGGCGGCGACGGCCACCTATTTCCTGGCGGTGTTCACGTTCGGTCTCGACGGCGACCTCGCCGCGCGGCAGTCGATGTACCCTGCTCGACGATTCACGCTGCCAGTGACGACGACCGCGCTCAGTGCGTGGCCGATGGTTTACGGCAGTGCAGCGATGGTGATGCTGTGGCTGGCGTTGCGCACGTTTGCAATCTGGCCGTCCGGATTTCACGTCCCGTGGATCTGGCCGGCGCTGCTCGCCATGTCGCTGCTGGCGTGGACACAAGCGCTGACCTGGATGCCGTATCCGATGCCAGGATTGCGCATCATCGCGGCAGTACTCTGGCTCGGCACCATCGACACGACTGCGCTGCTCGCGCTGCACTTCAACGCGGGCGAATTGGTGATGATCGGAATACTGGCACCACAGATTCCGCTGGCGTACATCGTCGCCCGCTATGCCGTCGCTCGCGCGCGACGTGGAGAGATTCCCGATTGGCGGCGCTCGTTCTCACTGCCGCGCATTGCAGTTGCCAGGCGCGAACGAAATTTCAAATCGCCGGCGGCCGCGCAGGCGTGGTTCGAGTGGCGAAGACACGGTTGGTCGCTCCCAACCTGGGTTGCGATCCTGCTGCCGTTCGAGCTTATGCTGCTTTGGGCTGCGCGCGATTCTGCTTCACTCGCCTTCACCATTCTGCTCGGCGTTTTACTGACTCCGCCGTTCGTGGCGACGTTTGCGGCAGCGGCCGTGAGCACATCGAGCGCGGACGCCGGCGAGCCGTCGACGGGGTCTGCGTTCGTGGCTATTCGCCCGCTCACCAACGCGCAGCTCGTCGCGGCGAAGTTGAAGATGGCGCTGCGCAGCACACTCGCCGCGTGGGTGATCGTGCTCATATGCATCCCGATCGCGCTCGAGCTCTCTGGAACATCCACGCTGGTGATCGAGGCCTGGCATCACGACAGCGAAATCCTGGGAATGTCGCGCGCGGTCGCACTTTCGCTGTTGATAGTCGCGGGATGCATCGCGGCGACGTGGACGCAGCTCGTGCAAAGTCTGTACATTGGACTCACCGGCCGACCATCGCTGATCAAGGCAAGCGTGTTCGTGGTGATTGGCTTTGTCTTTCTGTTCGGTCCATTCTCGCAATGGATCATCGAAGGCGGGCGACTCGGCGAGTTATGGAGCGCGCTGCCGCTGGTGTTA
>DATFHJ010000128.1:0-9854 GCA_035248585.1 Thermoanaerobaculia bacterium | reverse complement strand
CGGCGCCGACGTTCTTCGACCCCGAGGATCTCGAAGAGGGACAGTTCGGCCCGCCGCGCCCGCGCCGCGAGACGCTGCTGAGCGAAGGGGAAGAAACGTTCGTGCGCAGCGGCGGACGATTGATCCTCGCCGCCGCGACGTCGCCGCTTGCGACGACGGACGTCCAGGAGTCGACGGCGAAGAAAGTGTTCCCGATCTGGCGTGACGTCCACGACGTCGACCTCGGCGACAAGGCGCGCGGCTTCGAGTCGCTCCGCCCGCACATGCACGCGGTTTTCGCCAGCGGCGCGCGGGTCATCATCGCCCGCGAGCGCATCGGCAGCGGCGAGCTGTTTTTCATCTCGGCGCCCGACCTCTTCCGCAACGACCGCCTCGCCACCGGCAATCGCCTGCAACTCCTCAACGCCCTCGCCGCCACGAAGCGTCCCGTCTACTTCGACGAAGTGCCGCACGGCATCGTCAGCGACGACGGCGCGCTCGCGGTGCTGAAGGAGTGGAACCTCGGCCCGTTCCTGATCCTCCTCGCGCTCGCCGCGGTTGTCTACTTCTGGCGCGCCGCGCGGCGCATTGGTCCACCAGTTGACGATCATCGCGAGACGCGCTCGGACGCGGTCGACCTGGTCCGTTCCCTCGGCGCGCTGTATCACAAGGTCACGCCGTACGCCGAAGCCCTCGCGCTCTATCAGGACGCGCTCACGCGCACCGTCGCCTCGCAAACCGGCCTGCGCGGCGACGCCCTCCGCGCGCGCGTCGACGAGCTGACGGGCGGCAAGCGCGACCTCGACGCCATCAATGACGCATTCGAAAAGGTGGAGCGGCGGGCTTTAGCCCGCCGAAACGCGACGGCGGGCTGAAGCCCGCCGCTCCACAGATGGAGAGAAGACATGCAAACGATTCCGCAGATCGCCGACCGCTTCCTCGCCCTTCGCGCGCAGCTCGACCGCGTGATCATGGGGCAGGAGCGGGTGAAGACGCTCGCGATCACGTCGCTCCTCGCCGGCGGCCACATGCTCGTCGAAGGCGTGCCCGGCACCGGCAAGACGCTGCTCTCGCTCACGATGGCGAAGCTCCTCGGCTGCCGCTTCCGCCGCATCCAGTTCACGCCCGACCTCATGCCATCGGATCTCATCGGCGCGAACATCTTCAATCAGAAGTCGCAGGAGTTCGTCTTCCGCGCCGGCCCCGTCTTCACCGACATTCTCCTTGCGGACGAAGTGAACCGCACGCCGCCGCGCACGCAGTCCGCGCTGCTCGAGGCGATGCAGGAAAAGGCGGTGACGATCGACGGCACGCGCCACGAAGTCTCGAACGTCTTCACCGTCTTCGCGACGCAGAACCCGGTCGAGCTCGAGGGAACGTATCCGCTGCCCGAAGCGCAGCGCGACCGGTTTCTGTTCAAGATCAACATCGACTTCCCCGAGGCCGAAGACGAGGCGCGGATGCTCGAGGAGTATGCGGCGGGGCGGCGGCTCCACGACGACATCGTCGCGTCGCTCGAGCCGGTGATCACGGCCGAGGAGCTGCTGCGGGCGCGGGTGACCATCGCCAGTGAAGTGCGCGTCGAGCCGCACATCATCCGCTACATCCAGGAGCTGGTCTCGCGCACGCGGCGCGATGAAGCCGTGCAGATCGGCGCCGGCCCGCGCGCCTCGCTCGCGCTGCTCGAAGGCAGCCGCGCCGCGGCGGCGCTCAGCGGCCGCGACTTCATCACCCCCGACGACGTGAAGTCGCTCCTCACCCCCGTGCTCGTCCACCGCATCACGCTGACACCCGAGGCGGAGATGGAAGGCCTCGCGCTCGACGACTTGCTGAAGCGCATTTACGACGCAGTCGAGGTGCCGCGATAAGACCGGGCCCGCTCCTCGTCCGCCTCGCGATCATCATCGCCGCCGCGTCGCTGCTGATCGCCGCGTTCCCGCTCTTCGTGTGGGTCCTATTGGTCCTGTGCGTCCTATTGGTCGCATTCGTCCTGGCCGAGGCCTTCGCCCTGCGCGGAATCACCCTCACCATCGAACGCCAGGCCAAGCTCGCCGTCCCCCTCGGCGAGCAGGAAACCACGGTCGTCCGCCTCGAGACCAACGCGCGCACCGCGCTGCGGCTCACGATCCGCCAGCGCTGGCCGGAAATCCTCGAGCCGCGCTCCACGATGCGCGACGCGCTCGTGCGCGCGGGTGAAGCGCTCGCGCTCGAGCTGAGCGTGCGCGGCATCGAGCGCGGCACGGCGGCGATCGAGCCGCTGTACGTCGCCTTCACCATGCGCGGCCTCATCGAGCGCATCGTCCCCGCCGGCGACGCGACGGTCGTGCACGTCCTGCCGAACCTGCATGCGGTCGGCCGGATGCACAAGCGCCTCAACGACTACGCGCTCCGCTCCCTCGGCGCGCGCACCGCGCCGCGCATCGGCAAGGGCCGCGACTTCGACCGCCTCCGCGACTACGTCCTCGACGACGACTACCGCGACATCGCCTGGCGCGCCTCCGCGCGGCACGGCCGTCTCATCGTCCGCGAGTTCCGCATGGAGCGCAGCCAGGAAATCCTCCTCTGCCTCGACCGCGGCCACCGCATGGCCGCGCGCGTCGAACAGATCACGCGCCTCGACCACGCCGTGAACGCGTCCGTGCTGATCAGCTACATCTGCAACCGCATGGAAGACAAGCTCGGCATCCTCTCCTTCGACGTCGCCGTCGACCGCGGCCTCCCCTCCCAACGCGGCGCCGCGCATCTGCGCGCCATCACCGCCTACGTCAGCCAGCTCGCCGCCGAATACCGCCACACGGATTACCTCGGCCTCGCCGCCAACTTGCGCCGGCGTTTGCACCACCGCACTTTGATTCTCATTCTCACGGTTCTTCCCGAACGCGAAGAACGCTTCGACCTGCTGCGCGCGGTAGACATGCTCGCGCCGCAGCACTTGCCGTTGTTTGTCGTTCTCACCGACCGCGATCTGCAGGCGCAGGCGCAGTTGCTTCCCGCGAATCGCGAAGAGCTTTCCCGCACGCTCGTCGCACGTGATCTGTGGTTGGGTCACGTGGAACTCACGAGAGAGTTGCGTGCACGCGGGGCGATGGTGGTGGAGTCGACTGCTGTCGATTGGGGAGTGGATGCAGTCAATGCCTATATTGAAGTGAAACGTCGTCAGCGCTTGTAGTTTATCCCGCGCGAAGACGCGGGATCTCCGGTGATCCCGCGACACTGCGGCCCATATGCGTGAAGCGTTTGTTTACCTCATCAGCAATAAGAGCCATACGCTCTACTGTGGCATGACCACTGATCTGCGCGCGCGATTCCAGGAGCATCTGAACGGTACGTACCCGAACGGCTTCACCGCGCGCTATCAATTCGACCGACTGGTCTGGTTCGAGGTGTTATCCGATTCGACAGCCGCGGCGAAGCGCGAACAGCAAATCAAAAAATGGCCACGTCGGAGAAAGGTCGCGCTGATTCAAGCGGAGAATCCCAATTGGCTTGATTGGTCGTGGCGGCTGGATCCCTTGCGCCTGTTTGAATGACTGTAGCGGTATAACCGCAGATCCCGCGTCTGCGCGCGGGATAAACTGAAAAGAAGAGCAAAACCAAAAACTGATGAACATCGAACGCTTCCTCGCCGAACGCCGCGACATCTGGGACGAGCTTTCGCGGATGCTCCAGCGCGCCGAGGACATCGACCTGTCGCGCAAGGAAATGCAGCACCTCGTCGAGCTGTACCGGCGCACGTGCTCGGATCTGAATCGCGCGCGCTCGTACACGGCGAACCCGGAAGTGCTCGGGCATCTCAACCAGCTCACCGGACGCGCGTACCGGTACATCTATCGCGCGGCACATGAGACGCCGGTGTGGGAGTCGTTCGTCCGGCTGGTCACGCGCGAGATTCCGTCGGCGTTCCGGCGCGAGCGGCTCTATGTCGCCATCGCCGCGGCGGCGTTTCTCGCCGGCACGCTCTTCGGCGCGGTAGCGGTGCTGATCGATCCGGCGAACGGCGAGCGTCTCATCCCCTCCATGTTCTTCACCGAGCGGCCGCGCGATCGCGTGGAGAAGATCGAGAGCGGCAAGGAGCGCATCGACAACCTCGAAGAAGCGGTCGTCTTCGGCGCGTCGCTCTACACGCACAACATCAAAGTCTCGTTCCTGGCCTTTTCCCTCGGCGCGCTGACGATCGTCCTCGGCCTGGCCATCCTCTTCTACAACGGCGTCACGCTCGGCGCGATCATGGTCATGTACATCCTCGACGATGTGCCGCTCTTCTTCTTCGCCTGGGTTGGCCCGCACGGCGCGCTCGAACTGCCGGCCATCATCTTCGGCGGCGCGGCGGGACTCCTCGCCGGCCGCGCGCTCCTGATGCCCGGCCAGCTCTCGCGCGGCGCGTCGCTGCGGCAGGTGCTGCCGTCGGTCTGGCGGATCATGCTCGGCGCGGCGCTGGTGCTCGTCCTGGCGGGACTCATCGAAGGCTCGTTCTCGCAGTTCAGCGCGCGGACGTTTCCGTACATTCTGAAGATCAGCGTCGCCATCGTGCTGTTCTTCGGACTGATGTTTTATCTCTTCCGGAGACGTGGCGACGAAACATGAGTGAGCTGACGATCGTCACGCCCGAGCACGTGCACATCCGCCTCGAGCCGGCGGGTGCGGGGAGCCGTTTCCTGGCCATCCTCATCGACTCGGCCATCGTGCAGGGCGCATCGGTCATGTTGTTGACCATCCTCTCGATGTTCCTGCCGCGCGGCATCGCCCTGGCGATCTTCATCACCGCGAACTTCGTCCTCACGTGGGGCTGGCACGTCTACTTCGAGACGAAGCACCAGGGCCGCACGCCCGGCAAGCGCGCGCTGCGACTGCGCGTGATCGACGCGCGCGGCCTGCCGGTCTCGCTGTACCAGTCGCTCGTCCGCAACATCACCCGCGTCCTCGACTTCGCGCCCGTCTTCTACGGCGTCGCCGCGATCGCTTCGCTTTCGAGCACCACCCGCCGCCGCCTCGGCGACATCATCGCCGACACGCTCGTGATCCGCGACGCGCAGCCGCTCTCCTACAAAGGCCAGCTCGCCGCCGAGCGTCGCTACAACTCCCTCCGTACGCCTCGTGTCTTGCGCCTCATCCGCCATCGCATCAGCCTCGAGGAGCGCGAGTTCCTGCTCGCGCTCTGCCTGCGCGCCGACCGCATGTCCGCCGAGTCACGGTACGACCTGATGGAAGAAGTCGCGGCGGCGTATCGGAAGGAGCTCGGGCTCGAAGAGGAGTCGATCAGCGGCGAGAACCTCGTGCGCGACCTGACGGGCGTGCTCTTCAATCCGCACGACGTGCGGTAGGATGAGCGAACACAACCATATGAATGCCTGCCGCAATCACCCCGAGAACATCGAGGGCATCCGCCACTGCTCACGCTGCGGAGGCCCGTTCTGCCGCGACTGCATCGTCTCGCTCGGCGACCGCCTCTACTGCGCGACGTGCAAGATGGAGCACCTGCGCGACGTGCAGTCCGGCATCGACCGCACGCGCCTCAACTACGCCGGCTTCGGCAAGCGCTTCGCCGCGCTGATCATCGACCGCGTCATCGTCGTCCTTCCGCCGTACGCGCTGTTTTTCGTGCTCATGTTCGCGATGGAAAAGAACGGCGAGCCGAACTTCTGGCCGATGCTGCTTCTCATCCCGGTCGTGTTCGGGATGCCGATTTACGAAGCGCTGATGATGCATTACAAACAGGGCCAGACCCTCGGCAAGCGCGCGATGAAGCTCCGCGTCGTCCGCATCGACGGCTCCCCGCTCTCCCTCGGCCAGTGCTGGGGCCGTTCGCTTCTCCGCTTCGCCCTCGAAGGCTGCATCTCGTTCATCAACTACGTCCCCGCCATCTTCACCGAGGAGAAGACCGCCATTCATGACATGGGGGCTTCGACGAGGGTCGTCGAGTTGTACTAGCATTCACTCACGAATCCGTCCAACGAGGCCCAAATGTCATGTCGTAATCATCCCGACGTCATCGAAGGTGTGCGTCACTGCTCGCGCTGCGGCGGCCCGTTCTGCCGCGACTGCATCGTCATCCTCGGCGATCGTCTCTATTGCGCGAACTGCAAAGTCGAGCATCTGCGCGACGTGCAGTCGGGCATCGATCGCACGCGCCTCAACTACGCCGGGGTGCTCAAGCGCTTCGGCGCGATTTTCATCGACAGCCTGATCTTCAACATCCCCTTCCTCGTCGTGATGTTCGTCATGCTCTTCAGCATGATCGCGAAGCGCACCGAGCCGCCGTTCTGGATCAACTTCCTCGGCTTCCCGGTCATGTTCCTGATGTTTTTCTACGAAGCGCTGATGCTGCAGATGAAAAACGGCCAGACCCTCGGCAAGATGGCGGTGAAAGTGCGCGTCGTGCGCGTGGACGGCTCGCCGCTGACGCCGGGCCAGGCCTGGGGCCGCGCCGCGATGCGGGTTCTCCTCGGGTTCATGTGCATCGGCATCGTCGACTATCTCCCGGCGCTCTTCACCGACGAGAAGACGGCGCTGCATGACATGGCGGCCGGTACGCGCGTCGTCGAGCTCTACTGACGAAATGGCCCTCGCCGTCCTCTACACCGGTCCGCAGTGCCCGCGCTGCGGCGTGATGATCGCGCCGCACGCGCTGCTCAACGGCATCGTCACGTGCGAAGTCTGCCGCAAGCAATACGAAGCCACCGTCTTCGCCGCGCCGGAGCGGCCGGTGGAGCGCGCGATCGAGACCGTCGTCGTGGCCGGACCGGCCAGTGCGGCTGCAAGCGCGAACGCCTGTGCGAATCACGCCGGCAACGCGGCGACCACGAGCTGCGGGCGCTGCGGCCTGTTCATCTGCTCGCTCTGCGACATGAACGTCGGCGCCGGCTCGTATTGCCCCTCGTGCTTCGACCGCGTGCGCACCGAGGGAGCGATGCCCGCGGTCGCGACCCGGTACCGCGATTGGGCGTCGATTGCGCGCCTCACCACCATCCTCGGCCTGGTGATGTATTTCGCGTGGCCGGTCTTCGGCGCGCTCGGATTCTTCTTCGCCATCAAAGGCATGCGGCTGCGCCGCGAGCAGGGCCGCTCGCGATTCGGCATGGTCATCGTCATGCTCATCGCCCTCGGCGAAATCGCCGGCGGACTGGCGCTGTACGGCTTCTTCATCTGGGCGCTCGCGAAGGGGATGAAGTGATCGATCCGAACCGCCAGCTTCTCGGCAAGTGGGCCAGCCCGCTCACGCGCGTGCGCGTTTATCAAACGCCGTCCGGCCTCGACGTCGAGACCAACGAGCACTTCGAAGTCTCGAACACGCGCGTCTTCTTCGACGACGTGCAGCTCGTCACGCTGCATCGCGAATACGGCGCCCTCTATCTCACGCTCACCGGCCTCTTCACGCTCGGCTTCCTGATCCTGCTGGGAGCCATGGCCACAATCAACAAAGAAGCGCTGATCGCCGGCACCGTCATCTACGTCATGTTCGGCTCATGGTTCACGATCGCGTTTCTCATTCGCGCGCTGTGGGGCGTCGAAGTCGTGACCGTGTTCGGGCGCCGCTCGAAGGCCGTGCTGCGCTATCGCTTCCGCAAGAAACACGCGCGGGAGACCTACGGAAAGATCTGCGCGATGGTGCGCGCGGCGCAGCGGGACTTCAGGCCCCCGGCCCCTGCAGAATCTCCCGCACCACTGCCCCCGGACTCCGTCCCTCCCCTACGGCCCGCACAATAGCGCTGCCGACGACGATCGCGTCGCAGTGCCCGCGCAGCAGCTCGTAGTGCTCGTGCCGCGAGATGCCGAAGCCGACCGCGACCGGCTTGCGCAGCTTCGCCCGCACTTCATCGAGCCGCCCGAGGAGCGCCGGATCGAGCTCCTTCCGCGCGCCCGTCACGCCGGTCGTGGACACGTAGTAGACAAAGTCGTCGCTCGCGCGATCGACGGCCTTGATGCGCGCGTCGGTGGACGTCGGCGCGAGGAGGAAGACCATGCCGATCTTGTTGGCTTTCATCGCGGCTCGTACCTCAACTGCACTCTCCGGCGGCAGATCCGTGAGCAATAAAGAGTTGATCCCCGCATCCGCCGCATCGCGCGCAAAGTCCTCGACGCCATAACGCATGACCGGATTGAGATACGAAAACGCGATCAGCGGAATCGCGCTGCGCTCGCGGATTTTTTTTGCGATCGCGAACACGTCGCGCGTCTTCGTCCCGTTCTTCAGCGCCCGCTGCGACGCGGCCTGAATCACCGGCCCGTCCGCGATCGGATCGGAGAACGGGATCCCGAGCTCGATCATGTCGGCGCCGGCCTGCTCCAACTCTTCGACGATCTGCACCGTATCCCCATCCCCACACGTAACGTACGCAATGAACTTCGGTGTAGTGCGCGCCTCCGGCGCGCCCCCCGTCCCCCAAGGCGCGCCGGAGGCGCGCACCACACGACGACGCCTTGGCTTCATAACGCCGCCACCTGCGGCACGTCTTTGTCGCCGCGTCCCGAGAGATTCACGATCACGTCGCCATGAATCGACGCGCCGTTGCGCAGCAGCCATCCCAGCGCGTGCGACGATTCCAGCGCCGGAATGATGCCTTCTGTTTCGCTGAGGCGATGAAACGCCTCGAGCGCGAGGTCGTCGGGGCAGTCGTGATACTCGATGCGCCCGATCTCCTGCAGGTACGCGTGCTCGGGGCCGATCGAGGGATAGTCGAGGCCCGCGGAGATCGAGTGCGTCTCGGCGATCTGGCCGTGCTCGTCCTGCAGCACCATCGAGCGCGTGCCGTGCAGCACGCCGAGCGCGCCGCCGGAGAATCGCGCCGCGTGCTCGCCGAGCTGCGAGCCGCGGCCGCCCGCTTCGACGCCGATCAGGCGGATCGATTCGTGCTGCAGCATCGCGTGGAACAACCCGATGGCGTTCGAGCCGCCGCCGACGCAGGCGATGGCGACGTCGGGAAGCCGTTTGAGCTGCTTGAGCGCCTCGCGTCCGATCACCGACTGGAAATCGCGCACGACCATCGGATACGGATGCGGCCCCAACACCGAGCCGATGATGTAGTGCGTCGTGCGTACGTTCGTGACCCAGTCGCGGATGGCTTCGTTGATCGCGTCTTTCAATGTGCGGCTGCCGCTGGAGACCGGCACGACCTCCGCGCCGAGGAGGCGCATGCGGAAGACGTTCAGCTCCTGGCGCGCCATGTCGACCTCGCCCATGTAGACGACGCAGTCGAGGCCGAGAAGCGCACAGGCCGTGGCCGTGGCCACGCCGTGCTGCCCCGCGCCGGTCTCGGCGATGATCCGCTGCTTCCCCATCCGCTTCGCGATCAGCGCCTGGCCGATGGCGTTGTTGATCTTGTGCGCGCCGGTGTGATTCAGATCCTCGCGCTTCAGAAACAACCGAAAGTCGCCGCAGAGCTTCGCGAACTTTGGTGTCTCGGTGATGGGCGTCGGGCGCCCGACGAAGTTCTTCAGAACATCGTCAAGCTCCTGGCGAAACGCCTTGTCCCGCTTGACCTTCTTGTACGCCGACTCGAATTCATCGAGCGCCGCCATCAGCGTCTCGGGAACGAATTTCCCGCCGAATTTGCCGAAGAAGCCTTGCCTGTCCGGCGTCATGCGCGCACCTTTTCAAAAAGCCTTCGCACTTTGTCGTGATCCTTCACTCCAGGCGCTTTTTCCACTCCACTGGCCACATCAATCGCATATGGATTCCACTGGACCGCTTGCGCGACGTTTGCCGGCGTAATCCCGCCCGCAAGAAAAAATGGCTTCCCGGTGTATCCGTGCAGCAACGTCCAATCAAACACCCGCCCCGTCCCCCCACCCGTATCGAACATCACCCACTCCGCGTTCGTTCTTACGTTCGGTAACGTCGTTTCAACTCGTACTGCTTTGATCACCGGCAACGTGAG
>DATFHJ010000127.1:0-2922 GCA_035248585.1 Thermoanaerobaculia bacterium | reverse complement strand
GGAGAGCGTGGCCACGCTCCTCGACGATCTCGAGCCGGTGCTGATGCAGATCGCGCACGCGCCTACGCAGATGAGCGAAAAAGAGCTCCGCTCCATCCAGAAGCGCGTCGAAGCAAAAGGGCTGGTTCTGAAGCTGCGCGTCGTGCGGGCAAGCGTCCGCGCGAAGTCGTCAGCGAATCTCCAACAACCGAATGTGTAACGAGGCACGGACATGAAGACCTGGAAAATCGCAGCGGCCGTCGTGGTCGCCATCCTGATGAGCGTGAGCGCGCGGGCGTCGTGGGACGTCTATGCGGGGGCGGGAGCGGAAGAGAGCTCGTCGAAGAGGGACAAGAGCTCGCGCGTCTCCGAGCGCGAGGCCGACCTCTACGAGGAAGGCACGGACGCGATCGACGATGAAGAGTGGGAAGAGGCGGTGCGCCACTTCAGCAAGTGCGCGGAGCTGAAAGGCAAGCGCGCCGACGGCGCGCTGTACTGGACCGCGTACGCGCTGAACAAGATGGGACAGAAAGACCAGGCGCTGCAGGTCATCGCCGCGCTTAAGAAGAACTATCCGAAGAGCGAATGGATCGATGACGCCGACGCGCTCTCGGTGGAAGTGCGCGAGCGCCGCGGCGTGCGCGTGCAGCCGTCCGAGATCAGCGACGAAGAAGTGAAGCTGATGGCGATCCATTCGCTGATGAACACGGATCCGGACCGCGCGTTCCCGCTGCTGGAGAAGATCCTCACCGGCAAGGGCACGAAGAAGATGAAAGAGCAGGCCATGTTCGTGCTCAGCCAGTCTTCTTCGGCGAAGGCGCAGCAGCTGATCGCGAACTACGCGAAGGGCGGCGGCTCCGCCGACCTGCAGGAACAGGCCGTTCATTACCTCGGCATCGCCGGCGGCGAGCGCAATCGCGCGCTGCTGCTCGAGGTCTACCAGGGCACGAAGTCGCGCAACATCAAGGAGGAAGTGCTCAACGCGCTGATGGTCTCCGGCGATCGCGGCCGCATCCTCAACGCCGCAAAGACGGAGCCCGACGCCGAGCTGCGCGAGGAAGCGATCCGGCTCCTCGGCGTGATGGGCGCGCGCAAGGATCTCGCCGCGATGTGGCAGACCGAGACCGCGCGCAACGTACGCGAGGCCATCCTCGAGGCGCTGTTCATCGCCGGCGACGTCGATCACATCTACGAGATCGCGAAGGCCGACAAGGATCCGGACGTGCGCGAAGACGCCATCCGCAAGCTCGGCATCATGGGCAAGCGCACCGCGCCGATGCTGCTCGCGTTCTACACGAACGAGTCGAGCCCCGCCATCAAGGACGCGGTGATCGACGCGCTGTTCGTGCAGAGCAACGCCCGCGCGCTCATCGACCTGGCGAAGAAAGAGACGAACCGCAGCCTCAAGCGCGAAATCCTGCAGAAGCTGTCGGTGATGAACAACAAAGAAGCGATCGACTACATGCTCGAACTGCTGAACGAGGACTAAAGGCAACGTCATGAAACGACATCTCCTCCTGCTTCCTCTTCTTCTTCTCACCACCGCCGCCGGCGCGCAGAACGTGCCGGCGGACGGCTGGATCGCCTGGAACGTGCCGTCGCCGAGCGATGTGCGCATCGGCTGCTGGGATCACGGCAACGGCTTTTCGATTCAGGACGACAAGCCCGGCAGCGGCGAGATGATCGTCGTGGCGCGGATGAAGCGCGGCGAGATCACGACGCTGCGCGCGTACGACCGGGACTGCGCGCCGCGCAGCGACGCGCAGAAGGTCACGTTCGACGTGAACGCGAGTCTCGACTTTCTCACGAAGCATCTCGAAGACCCGGCCGACGATCACATCGTGGCCGTGATCGCGATGCATGAAAGCTCGCGCGTCGAGCAGATGCTGGAGCGCTTCGCGGGCCGCAGCTATCGCAACGGCGTGCGCGGCCAGGCCATCTTCTGGCTCGGCCAGCGCGGCGGCGATGCGGGACTCCGCTATCTCCGCGAGCTCGTGCGCGGCAACGACAATCTCGAGCTGCGCAAGAAGGCGATCTTCGGCATCTCGCAGTCCGACGCCGCGGGCGCGCAGCAGGAGCTGATCGATCTGGCCCGCAACCATCGGGACTCCGAGGTGCGGCGCCAGGCGATTTTCTGGCTCGCGCAGAAAGCGGGATCGAAGGCCGCCGCCGAATTGCGCCGCGCCGTCGACGAAGATCCGGATGACGACGTGCGCGAGCACGCCGTGTTCGCAATCTCGCAGCTGCCGAAGGATCGCTCCATCCCCCTGCTGATCGACCTCGCCCGCAATCACAAGAGCCGCGAAGTGCGCAAGAAAGCGATCTTCTGGCTGGGACAGACAAACGATCCGCGGGCGTTGGATTTTCTGGAAGAGATCCTTACGAAGTAAACGCCACCACGAACTCCGCCCCCCCGCCCTCCCGGTTGCGCAGCTCGAACGGGAGGGCGTGGTTGGCGAGGATCTCCTGCACGATCGTGAGGCCGAGGCCGCGGCCGTCGCGCTTGGTGGTGAAGAAGGGCGTGAAGAGGTCGGAGCGGATCGACTCGCTGATGCCCGGGCCGCTGTCTGCGATCACGAGCTCGCCGTCGCGCATCGTGGCGCGAATCTCCCCCGCCGGCCCCGTCGCGTCGATGGCGTTGCGGAAGATGTTGAGCACGACCTGCTCGAGCTGGCCCGCGTCGACGTCGTATTCGCGCTCGTCGTGCAGATCGAGCGTGATCGTGTGCTCGGATCGCAGCAGCGCGGCGACGCGGGCAACGAGTTGGTCGACGCGCACCGGCGTGCGCTTGGGCGGCGGGATGCGCACGACGTCCGCGAACGCGGCCATAAAGCGGTTGAGCGCGTCGATGCGCGCGGAGGCGATCGTGAGCGCGCTCGTGAAATCGTCGCGGTCCGCGTCGCCGACCTGCGGCGCGTAGCGCAGCGATGACTCCAGCAGCGA
>DATFHJ010000126.1:0-8755 GCA_035248585.1 Thermoanaerobaculia bacterium | reverse complement strand
TTTGGACTGCGGCGGCTAAGCCGCCGCTTTCAAAAGCGGCAGGTCTGCTGCCGCAGTCCATAAACATCCCCATCGCCGCGTCGCTCTTCACCGTGGTCCGCCTCCTCCTGCTCCTCGGCGGTTTCAAGGAGAGCATCAACCTCGGCGCGCGTCTTTCGCTGAGCGTCCTGCACATCCCTGCCGCCGTGATCCTCCAGGGCTATTTCCTCTGGCGCGCGTGGCAGCGCGTGCGCGCGAACGGGCAGCTCACCAGGCGCGATCACCTCGACGCGCTTTCGATCTTCGTCTTCGTCTGGTGCATCCCCGCCGCGCTCACGAGCGACATCGGCCTCGCGCTGCTCAACGTGCCGCTCTTCGCGCTGCTCTACCTCGGCCTCGCTCGACGGTCACAAAAAGGGCGCGTCCTTTCGTACGCACTCGCAGCCGTCGTCGCGCTCTTCATCGCCGGCGCTCCGCTGCTGCGCCTCGCACTGCCGTTCATTCGCAACGAAGAATTTCTTCTCGGCTTCGCCTCCGATTCGAACTACGCGCGCTTCCTCCACTTCGCCGCGCCCGAGCGCCTGCAGGCGCTGGCCACGAAGCGCGGGGAGAGCCTCGCCATCACGTCCGCGATTCTGCAGAGCTACATCAGCAGCGGCATTTTCGGCCGCGGCTACGGCCACTCCGACGTGAGCCCGCACCTCGGCGACACCGCGCTGCGCGACTTCGCGCCCGCTGTCTTCGTCGCCGCCGAATGGGGCCTCATCGGGACGCTCGCCATGCTGCTGATTTATCTACTCTTCACCGTCGCCGCGCATCCCTGGCTTCCGTGGCACAACGGCACCGCCGCCGAATCCGTGATCGCGTTCGTCGCCGCGGCAACCATCACCGTGTCGAGTGCGTACATGATCCTCGCCAATCACGAGCTGCTCCTGCTCACCGGCAAGAACGCGTATCTCATCGGCCTCGACTCTGCTGGCGACGTGATCGAGACGCTCGCGCTGCTTCTCATCATCGCCTACGGCGCGCGAAGGGAAATCGGCAGTGCGTTCGGCGGAGGCTCCGCATGAATCGGTGGATCATCATCGGCGCCGTTGCCGTGGTCGCGCTCCTCGGCTCGCGGCAGTGCTACGAGCCGCTCACGTACTACTCGTCGCGCAACTACGTGCAGCGCACGAACGATCTCATTCGCCGCGGCGCGCTCGTCTTCGACTGCCGCGACAATCGCATCGAGCTCACGGATCAGGCCACGAAGGCGGAGCACGAGTGGTTCGCGGCCAGCTATCTGCAGAACGACGTCGAGCTGTTCAACCGCAATCGCGAGTTGTTCGGCCACTTCTTCGTCGTCTCCGACTGCCAGCTCCGCGAGATCAATCCGTTCCTGCGCACGATCCGCCTGCCGTTCGCGAAGTCGTCGCAGTGGCTCGGCAACATTTCGTACTCCGGGCCGGGGTCGGAGGCGACGCTGATCTCCGCGAGCGGGCGCGCCGTCGCCATCACGCGCACCGAACCGCACGCGATGCCGCGTGACGGCCGCACGATCGTGGGCGCGCCGGACAGCGCTGCCGCGAACGTCGTGCATCTCGATTTCGCCGGCGGCCCGCAGACGCCGGCCGTCGAGGTGCGCAGCATCGAGGGCGCGGCCGTGCTCGAGCAACGCGTGAAGCGCGGACATCCCGCCGAGGTGCGGCTCCTCGGCAATGCCGTCAACGAGGGGCGCATCACGCGCTTGCAGTCGGGCGACTGGCTGCATCTCTCCTCGTCGTCGCCGCGGCCGGTGTCGGAAACGTTTCTGTATTCGGGCGAGAAACGGTACGAGCGCCTGAGCATGATCCGCACGCGCAACGCGGTGCAGCAGCGCGTGTACACCGAGGAAGAACCGCTGCTGCAGTGGGTGGGAGGGGACGCGGGGGAGGAGATGCTCACGTTCGGCGAGGCGCTGGCGCGGAGCATCAACAACGCGCTGGAGCAGATCGACGCCAAGCATGCGCAGCGAATGCTGACGAGTCTCGACGTCCAGCTGAGCATCGACCGCGCGCTGCAAACGTCGCTCGATGCAGGGCTGCGCGACTACGCCTCGCGACTCGCGAATGACGTCGCCAACGGCGATCCGTTCGCCGCATCGATGACGGTGATGAACGGGAAGACGGGCGAGATCCTCGCCGCCGCGAGCTGGCCGGGACGCGGCGATCTCGAAGGGCAATCGGGACTGTCCGACGACGAACAGCGGCGACTGCTCGTCAACCACAACTTCAAACGCCACCCGATCGGCTCGGCGGGCAAGCCGTTCTTCTATGCCGCGATCGCGACGCGGCATCCGTACCTGCTCGACTTCAGCGTCGAGCCGCACGCGCCGCTGCCGCGGAAGGACGGCGGCGAGGGCGAGCGCGAAGTCTTCCAGTTCTTCATCCCCGACTACAAGCTCTGGCCGCACAGCGACGCCCGCATCGACATGCAATCCGCGCTCGAGCGCTCCTGCAACAAATTCACGGTGGAACTGGCGACGCTCGCCCTCGCCGCGCCGCGCGACCTGCGCGACCGCGCGCTCTCGCAGCCGCTCGATCAGGTCTTCCCGCGCATGACCGGCGTGCCGTGGCCGAAGCCCGGCGCGACCGACGGCCCGCGCATCGCCGGAACGCCGCTCGACTTCCCGATCGGCCTCGACGTCTACATGAAGGAAGACATGCGGCCCGTCCCGCCGTCGCTCGACACCACCGCCGCCATCACCCCCGGCACCCTCGATCGCATCGACGAAGCCCCGTTCATCGAAACCTTCGGCGACATCACCGGCGTCCGCACCTACGGCGGCGGCGCCGCCCCGCGCACCGAGGACGACCGCTCGGCGATGCTGACCCTCAACTACGACCTGAGACCATGGCGCGACCTCGTCAACAAGTTGACCGAAGGCGAGAACGACGAGCGCGCCTGGAACGTGCGCGCCGCCCTGCAGTCCGTCTCTCCCGAGCGCGTGAATCTCTCCCTCAACCAGGTCACCGACTTCCGCACCGAGTACGTCAGCCTCCTGTTAGGCGGATCCACCTCGCTCTGGACGAACGTCCAACTCGCCGAGGCGCTCTCGCGCCTCGTCACCAAACGCCAGATCGAAGCGACGATGACGCAACCTGCCGCCCCGCGTTCGTTCCCCGAGCTCCCGGTCTCCGACGAAGCCCGCAACACGGTCCTCGCCGGAATGAAGCGCGTGATCCTCGGCGACCACGGCACCGCCCGCCCCATGGCCGCGCGCGTGACCGAGCTCGAACAACGCTTCCCCGGCTACCGCGTCGCCATCTTCTCGAAAACCGGCTCGCCCACGGTCGAGCGCCCCGAAGCCAAACCCGCCGGCGAAATCCTGGCCGCTCTCGTCCGCCGCGGCCTCCTCTACTACGACGGCCCCGACCTCGCCGTCGCCAACGTCCCGCACTCCAACCGCCGCCCCTTCATCGCCGCCCTCACCCGCGCCACCCGCACCACCGCCCAACGCATCGGCCGCCCCGCCACCCCCCGCACGATCTCCCGCATCCTCGCGTACACCGACCGCTTCACCCGCTATCGCAACCAACTCGTCTTCCCCTCTCCCGCCTCCGTCCGCCTCAGCGAAACCGCAACGTCCCCCATCCACGTCATCGCCGGCCAGGTGGTCCTCAACCGCGACCACCCCATCTTCGACCCCACCTCCCAATCCGACTCCAGCGCCGTCTACCTCTTCTCCATCGTCAAATGGCGCGGCGCGTCCGACATGCCCACGCCCCAGGAGCTGGAGCAACCCGACTCGCGCGTGATCACGTGCGTGCTGTACCTGGACATCGGGCCGGGGAGTGCGGTGGCGGTGGAGGGGTCGCGGGAGTTGGTGGGGCGGCTCGTGGCGTTGCTCGAATAGGCAGGCTCTCGTCATTTCGCTGCCCTCGGTGAGAAAAACGGAGCGGTCGTCCGTCCATAAAGGGCGAGAACGAATATGTGCAAAGAGGGTCTGCAGAAACGTCTGCCCGCTGTCCTGCTGTCGCTCTATGTGTTTTGTGGGATCCGGAGCCATGCGGCACCGAACAAAGAGCCCGACGAGAGACCGCGATTGGATGCCGTGATTGAACGTCTTCTCGATCGGCCGGTCCGAACCTCTTATGTTCACGGTGAGCTCTATTTACAGCGCGATCTGACCGATTATCTCGACGCCACCCTCGGCCCCGAGAACGCGGTCCGGCCATATTTCATGCGGCCCCACCCGAGCGTCGAAACCCTGCGCAAATATTTCGCACGCGCGGCCGAGGAATTCGACGTGCCGGCTGAACTGCTCATGGCCGTCGGGCAGGTCGAGAGCAATTGGGCGCAAATCGGGCCGACTGTGGATCAGGGCTGGGGAATCATGCACCTCGTGCAGAACGGCTATTGCGACACCCTGGCCGAGGCGTCCGCGGAACTCGGTGTCTCCGAACAGGAATTGAAGGACGACGCGTTCGAGAATATTCGCGGTGCGGCGGCCCTGATTGCCAGGTACGCGGGCGAGGAAAGACACGGGTTTCGGGAATCCGCGCAGTGGTTGCCGGCGCTTGCGCAGTTCAGCGGCCTCGCCAGTGCGCAACTGCGCGAAATGCAGGCTCGCAATTACCTGTCGACTGTGACGAGCGGAATTGTGTCGAGAACTGTTTGGGGAGAAGTCATCGACATTCGTCCCGCAAAACGGCGAAGCATCGACATGCACGCGGACGATTCGGTGCTGCCGCTTTCCACGGACTACGCGCCCGCATTGACGAATTGGGCTCCGTCCTGTAATTACGGCTCCGGCCGGAATCATTCGATCGACACCTGGGTGAACCACTGGATCGGTACAGGAACGTACGCAGGCACGATCAGCTGGTTTCAGACATGCCCAGGGTCCGGACCCGGCCAGCGCGGGTACATCCAAGGCACCAACACGTTGTATGGCGCTTCGAGCGCGCATTTCGTCATCAAGAACTCGAACGGCGAAATCACGCAGATGGTTGCCGTGGCGAACACTTCGTATCATGCCGGGGCCAGCGGATTTCCCTATAACAACGGCCGCTCGATCGGAGTCGAGCATGAGGCGACGTCGGCGAATCCTGCCATGTGGAAGAGCGCGGCGATGCTCAATGCGTCGGCGACGATGGCCCGCTACTTCAAGGATCAATACGGCTTCCCCACGACGCAGAACGCGAGTCCGGGCATTGCCGGACACAATGACATGCCCGGAACCTCCACGGCCTGTCCCGGTCCGCTGCCGTGGTCCGCATGGATGGCGTATTTTAATGGCAGCGGCGGCGGGACGGCGCCGGGCAATGACAACTGCTCCGGCGCAACGACGCTTTCCTCGAGCACGTCCTGTAACTACACCGCAGGCACGGTGCTGAACGCGACGGCGTCCGGAGTAGCGAAGCCGACGTGCGACGGATTCAGCAATCCGACGATGAAAGACGTCTGGTACAAGTTCACCGCGGTCGCGACGTCGCAGTCCATCGCCGTCGATCCCGATACGAGCGTCGGCGATCCGGTGGTGACGGCTTACAGCTCTTGTGGCGGTTCACAACTCGCTTGCCAGGACGGTGCGGGCGAAGGCGGAACGGAAACGCTTTCGCTCAGTGGACTGACGGTCGGAAACACCTATTACGTTCGCGTCTACGACTATGGAAGTCTCGAGCCTTCGGGAGCGGACGCGAATTTCCGCATTTGTTTGACCGGAACGCCGGTGACGAATTACACCCTTTCCGTATCCGGAGCGGGAAACGGTTCCGGCACCGTCACCGGAAACGGGATCAACTGCTCCATCAACTCGGGATCCACGAGCGGAACGTGCAGCGCCAGCTTCTCTTCGGGAACCAATGTTCCGCTCACCGCGACGCCGAATGGCGGCTCGACGTTCACTACCTGGGGAGGCGCCTGTTCAGGGGCCGGCGGTTGCACGGTCACAATGAGCTCGAACAAGAGCGTCTCTGCCTCCTTCGCGATGTCGTCCGTGTCACCCTCAGTACTTACCGACAACGCGACGAGCGTGACCGAGACGACGGCGACGATTAATGGCCGGGTCAATCCGAACAATGCGTCGACCAGCGCATGGTTTGAATGGGGACCGACGAATTCACTGGGCAACTTCACTTCGTCGCAAGGTCTGGGGTCGGGGAATGCGCTGGTTCCCTACAGTGCGAACCTGTCGGGTCTCACGTGCGGGACGACCTACTATTACCGCGCGTCGGCGAATAATTCGGGCGGAACCGCGAGCGGCTCGATTCTGACATTCTCCACGAGCGCCTGTCCGCCTCCATCGAATGGACAGTCGTATTACACCGTGACGCCATGCCGGATTATCGATACCCGGGACTTCTTTGCTCTTCAGAGCGGAACCCAGTACGGCGTTCAGGTCGCGAGCTATTGCAACATCCCGATGTCCGCGGTCGCGGTTGCAGCGAATATCGCCGTCACGCAGCCGACGGATCGCGGAAATCTGACGGTGTGGCCGTGGAATGAGCCGAAGCCGCTCGCCAGCAGCATCAATTTCTCGTCCGGTCTGACCATTTCCAACAATGCCGTCGTCATGCTGGCCACGGATGGGTACGGTGATATTCGCATCGAGCCGGCGGTCCTCGGCGATGGAACGGTTCACGTCATCATCGACGTGGTTGGGTATTTTCAATGACGCGCGGAGAAGCGAGGAGAATCATGAACCACAGTCGCAGGCTCGTTTTGTTCTTCATTGCGATCGTCGCGGTCTCCGCGAAGGCGCAGAACGGCCCGTATCAATTTCACGCGATGACGCCCTGCCGCGTGGTCGACACCCGGAACGCGCCCGACACGAACGGCGGTCCCATCATGACCGAGGACTCGACCCGCGACTTCCGGATTCGCGGGAACTGCGGGATTCCGTCAACGGCCAAAGCGGTCTCGATGAATCTGGCCGTCACGCAGGCCACGGCCACCAGCTTTTTGTCCGTCTGGCCTTCGGGGGTCGCGCGGCCGAATGCCGCCAACATCAACTTCAACCCGTCGCAGCCCGCGCTGTCCAACGGAGCGATCGTCGCGCTTTCGACCAATACGAACGACCTGTCGGTCTACAACCGCTGGGGCAGCGTGCACGTGATCATCGATGTGACCGGTTACTTCCAGTAGCCGGTCTCCCAATTCCCACCCCAACCGCCCCCATCCGTGGCGCACTGCTTGCAGTCACGGGCGCAGCACTTCGCCTCGCCTGCCGGCGGGGCCGTCCAGCTGCACCAACGAAGAGGGGGAGACGTCCGGTATGACCACGGGGATTGGCGTTGACAAGGCCAGTGAAGTTACGCCGCGCGATTTCGAGAAGTTGTTGTTGCGCACGTTGAGCGCGATGCGGCGAGGAGACTTCGAAGTCCGGATGCCGGTGGAGTTTACGGGCGTCCAGGGGAAGATCGCGGATGCGCTGAACGACATTCTCGAGCTCACGGACCGCACCGCGGACGAGGTTGAGCGCGTGTCGAACATCGTGGGCAAGGAAGGGAAGCTTTCTTCGCGCGCGCAGGTGCCGGCGGCGGGGGGGCGGTGGGGGGTGGTCGCGGAATCGGTCAACAACTTGATCACCGATCTCGTGCAGCCGACGAATGAGATTGCGCGCGTCATCGGCGCCGTCGCGAAGGGCGATCTGACGCGCGCGATGACGACCGAGTTCGACGGGCGGCCGCTGAAGGGCGAGTTCCTGCGCACGGCGAAGACGGTCAACACGATGGTCACGCAGCTCGCGTCGTTCGCGTCGGAAGTCACGCGCGTGGCGCGCGAGGTCGGCACGGAAGGGAAGCTGGGCGGGCAGGCGGACGTCAAGGGTGTCTCCGGGACGTGGAAAGACTTGACGGAGTCCGTGAACTCGATGGCCGGCAATCTGACGGCGCAAGTGCGCAACATCGCCGACGTCACGACCGCGGTTGCGAACGGCGATCTCTCCAAGAAGATCACCGTCGAAGTGCGCGGCGAGATCCTCGAGCTCAAGACCACCATCAACACGATGGTCGACCAGCTCTCGGCCTTCGCCGCGGAGGTCACGCGCGTGGCGCGCGAGGTCGGCAGCGAAGGGAAGCTGGGCGGACAAGCGGACGTGCAGGGAGTTTCGGGCACATGGCGCGATCTCACGGACTCGGTCAATTACATGGCCGCGAACCTGACGAATCAGGTGCGCAACATCGCCGCGGTCACGACGGCGGTCGCGAACGGTGACCTCTCCAAGCAGATCACGGTCGATGCGCGCGGTGAGATTCTCGAATTGAAAGAGACCATCAACACGATGGTCGATCAGCTGCGCTCGTTCGCGTCGGAAGTCACGCGCGTGGCGCGCGAGGTCGGTACGGAAGGGAAGCTGGGCGGGCAGGCGGAGGTCAAGGGTGTCTCCGGGACGTGGAAAGACTTGACGGATTCGGTCAACTACATGGCCGCGAATCTCACCAGTCAGGTCCGCAACATCGCCGAGGTCACGACCGCGGTCGCGAACGGCGATCTGTCGAAGAAGATCACGGCCGAGGCGCTGGGCGAGATCCTCGAGCTGAAGAACACGATCAACACGATGGTCGATCAGCTGCGGTCGTTCGCGTCGGAGGTCACGCGCGTGGCGCGCGAGGTCGGCACGGAAGGCCGCCTCGGCGGGCAGGCCGAGGTGCCGGGCGTCGCCGGCACGTGGAAGGATCTCACCGACAACGTGAACTTCATGGCCAGCAACCTCACCGGCCAGGTGAGAAACATCGCGCTCGTCACTACCGCGGTCGCCAATGGCGACCTCTCGCAGAAGATGACGGTGGACGTGAAGGGGGAGGTGCTC
>DATFHJ010000125.1:0-3914 GCA_035248585.1 Thermoanaerobaculia bacterium | reverse complement strand
GCGCCACTACGCGCACGTCGACTGCCCGGGCCACGCCGACTACGTCAAGAACATGATCACCGGCGCCGCGCAGATGGACGGTGCGATCCTCGTGGTCGCCGCCACCGACGGCCCGATGCCGCAGACCCGCGAGCACATCCTCCTGGCCCGCCAGGTCGGCGTGCCGGCGATGGTCGTCGCCCTGAACAAGGTCGACGCCGCCGATCCGGACCTCCTCGAGCTCGTCGAGATGGAAATCCGCGAGCTGCTCTCCAGCTATCAGTTCCCCGGCGATGACATTCCCATCATCCGCATCTCCGCGCTCAAGGCGCTCGAGAGCGGCGATCCGAATTCGGAGTGGGGCCAGAAGATCGTCGAGCTCATGAAGGCCGTCGACGACTACATCCCGCTGCCGGAGCGCGCCATCGACAAGCCGTTCCTGATGCCGGTCGAAGACATCTTCTCGATCTCGGGCCGCGGCACGGTCGTCACCGGCCGTATCGAGCGCGGCATCGTCAAGGTCGGTGAGGAAATCGAGATCGTCGGTATCCGTCCGACCCAGAAGAAGGTCGTCACCGGCGTCGAGATGTTCCGCAAGCTCCTCGATCAGGGAATGGCGGGCGACAATGTCGGCCTGCTGCTCCGCGGCATCGAGCGCAAGGACGTCGAGCGCGGCCAGGTTTGCGCCAAGCCGGGCTCGATCACCCCGCACACGAAGTTCACCGCGTCGGTCTACATCCTGACGAAGGAAGAAGGCGGCCGTCACACGCCGTTCTTCAATGGCTACCGTCCGCAGTTCTACTTCCGTACGACCGACGTCACCGGCGTGGCCAAGCTCGCCGAGGGCGCCGAGATGGTCATGCCTGGCGACAACACCACGCTGACCATCGACCTGATCGCGCCGATCGCGATGGAGAAGGGTCTCCGCTTCGCCATCCGCGAGGGCGGCCGCACGGTGGGCGCCGGCACGGTTACGGACATTATCGAGTAAACGAGTGGAGCGGCGGGCTCTTAGCCCGCCGAAACGGGATGGCGGGCTAAAGCCCGCCGCTCCACATGCTCTTTGAGGAAAACACGAACATGATGAACGAAAAGATCCGCATCCGACTCAAGGCTTACGACTACCGCGTGCTCGACCAGTCGACCAGCGAGATCGTCGACACGGCCAAGCGCACCGGTGCCAAGGTGGCGGGACCGATCCCTCTGCCGACGCAGGTCTCGAAGTACACCGTCCTGCGCAGCCCGCACGTCGACAAGAAATCGCGCGAGCAGTTCGAGATGCGGACGCACAAGCGGCTGCTCGACATCCTCGAGCCGACGACGCAGACGGTGGACGCGCTCATGAAGCTCGAGCTGCCAGCGGGTGTGGATGTCGAGATCAAGGCGTTTGGCAAATAGCACAACCACATGAACCCGTAAGGGTTCCAAGTGAAAGATCAGACAAATGGCAATCGAAGGAATCATTGGCAAGAAGGTCGGGATGACCCAGGTGTTCGCCGAAGACGGCGCGCTCGTACCTGTAACGGTCATCCAGGCCGGCCCCTGCCTGGTGGTACAGAAGAAGACCGCCGAGAAGGACGGCTATGACGCCGTGCAGATCGGGCTGGTCGAGAAAGTCTCGAACCGCCGCGTGACGAGCGCACTTCGCGGACACTTCGAGAAGGCGGGCGTCCAGCCCGTGAAGACGCTGGCCGAAGTGCCGTACAGCGGCGACGCCAACATCGGCGATCGCGTGCAGGTCGACATCTTCAAGGCCGGCGACGCCATCGACGTCGTCGGACAGTCGAAGGGCAAGGGCTATCAGGGCGTCGTTCGCCGCCACGGCTTCGCCGGCGGCCGCGAATCGCACGGCTCGATGTTCCACCGCGCTCCCGGCTCCATCGGCGCATCGGCCTTCCCGTCGCGCGTCATGAAGGGCATGCGCATGGGCGGCCGCATGGGCGGCGATCAGGTCACGGTCAAGAACCTCCGCGTGGCGAAGGTCGATGCCGAGAACAACCTGCTCTACATCCGCGGCGCGGTCCCGGGCGGCCGGAACGGTCTCGTATTCGTGCGGTTTTCGAAGAACGGGAAGCGGGGTGAGTAACCATGCCGACCATTGACATCAAGAACTGGGACAACAAGAACGTCGGCTCGATCGACCTGCCGGAAGAGATCTACGGCTATCCGTACAAAGAGCATCTCATCCACGAGGCCGTGCGCAACTACCTCGCCGGCATCCGCCAGGGAACGCACAAGACCAAGACCCGCTCCGAAGTGAGCGGCTCGGGCAAGAAGCCGTTCCGGCAGAAAGGCACAGGCCGCGCGCGCCAGGGCGGCAACCGTCCGCCGATCCATCGTCACGGCGGCACGGTCTTCGGTCCGCAGCCGCGCGACTACTCGTACAAGATGAACACGAAGGAGAAGAAGGCCGCCCTCAAGTCGGCGCTCTCCCAGCGTGTGAAGGAAGGGAAGTTCTTCGTCGTCAGCGACATGGCCGTCGACGAGGCGAAGACCAAGTCCTTCGCGCAGAAAGTTGCGGGCATCGGCGTCGACGGCAAGGCGCTTCTCGTCGACACCGTCGAGAACACCAACGCCTTCCTCGCCGCGCGCAACAACCCGAAGCTGCAGTTCGTCGACGCCCTGCACGTCAACGTGTACGACGTCGTCAACAGTCGCTACATCGTCCTGAGCCAGAGCGCGCTCGATCGTCTGACGGAGGCCCTCAGCAATGAACGCTAATCAGATCATTCGCCGGCCGCTCGTCACCGAGAAGTCGACCCTGCTCCGCGAGTCGGGCGCGAACGTCATCGCGTTCGAAGTCGCGCCGAGCGCGAACAAGATCCAGGTCAAGCAGGCGGTCGAAGAGCTGTTCAAAGTCAAAGTGGAAGACGTCCGCGTGTTCAACGTGCGCGGCAAAGTGAAGCGCATGGGCCGCTGGGCGGGCCGTCGCCGTGACTGGCGCAAGGCTTACGTGCGGCTCAAGGCAGGCGAAAAGGCGCCGGACTTCGTGGAAGGCGTGTAAATCATGGCGACCAGCAAATACAAACCAACCTCACCGGGCATCCGCTTCTCCACGCACGCTTCGTATGGCGACATCACGAAGACGACGCCTGAGAAGTCGCTGACCAAGGGCAAGCCGAAGACAGGCGGCCGGAACAACAAGGGCCGGGTCACCTCCCGCTTCATCGGCGGAGGCCACAAGCAGAAGTACCGCGAGATCGACTTCAAACGCGACAAGCGCGGCATCCCCGCGAAGGTCGCGGCCATTGAATACGATCCGAACCGCACCGCGCACATCGCTCTCCTCCACTACGTGGATGGCGAGAAGCGCTACATCCTCGCGCCGAACGGCCTCGCCGTCGGCACGACGATCGTGGCCGGCGAGGACGCCGACATCCTGGTGGGCAATGCCCTGCCGCTGGCGAAGATCCCCCTCGGCACCGTGATTCACAACGTGGAGCTGAAGGAAGGCAAGGGCGGCCAGATGGTCCGTTCCGCCGGCGCCGGCGCGCAGCTCATGGCCCGCGAGGGCGACTGGGCCACGCTCCGTCTGCCGAGCGGCGAGATGCGCAAGGTGCACATCCGCTGCTACGCCACGATCGGACAGGTCGGCAATCTCGAGCACGAGAACGTCTCCTACGGCAAGGCCGGCCGCACCCGTCACCTCGGGAAGAAGCCCCACAACCGCGGCGTGTCGATGAACCCCGTCGATCACCCGCTGGGCGGCGGTGAAGGCAAGACCTCGGGCGGACGCCATCCGGTGACGCCGTGGGGCAAGCCGACCAAGGGCTACAAGACGCGCAAGAACAAGCGAACCACGAAGTTCATCGTCAAGCGGAGAACCAAGTAATGCGTTCACAGAAAAAAGGCGCCTTCGTCGACGACCACCTGATGAAGAAGGTGGACGCCATGAATCGCGAGCGCGACAAGAAAGTCATCAAGACCTGGTCCCG
>DATFHJ010000124.1:0-16738 GCA_035248585.1 Thermoanaerobaculia bacterium | reverse complement strand
GAAGGACCTCGACTCGGTCCGCGTCGTGCGCACGAAGGGCGAGGACCAGAAAGTCATCGCCAACCTGCAGGGCGGCTTCTCGAGCAACACCGTCTTCAAGCTCTCCCAGGCTCTCCCGAACAAGTTCGTCACCCGCGAGTTGGCTCTCTTCGACCAGAAGTGGATCGCCACCGAGAAGTGGGCGAGCGGCGATCATGCTCCGCAGAGCCAGAATGTCTTCCTCGAAGAAGTGCACCGCATCAACAAGGCCATTCGCGCCGAGTTCTTCGCCGAGGAAATCCCGTACGGCGAGCTGATTCACGAAAAGGCCGAGAAGTACGACGTCGACCCGGCGCTCGTCGCGGCGGTGATCGAGCAGGAGTCGAAGTTCCGCCCGAAGGCGAAGTCGCCCGTCGGCGCGAAGGGCCTCATGCAGCTCATGCCCCGCACCGGCCGCTGGATGGGCGCGCAGAATCTCTACGATCCCGAACAGAACATCGACGCCGGCGTGAAGTACATCAAGTATCTCAACGCCCGCTTCAACGGCGACCTCCGCAAAACCATCGCCGCCTACAACGCCGGCGAAGGCAACGTGAAGCGCTACCGCGGCATCCCCCCGTTCCGCGAGACCCGCACCTACGTGAAGAAAGTCCTCAAGAATTACGACAAGCGCACCAAGCAGCTCGAGGACTACAAGAAGCGCGAAGGCGGGTCGGTGCCGGAGGCGGACGGAACGCTCACGTTGCGCTGATTTTGAGGACCGCTGTCGCCACGGCGGCAAGCGCCACGATCAGAAGGATGAGTCCCCCTGCTGAAACGGTCGGCGCGCCGGCCACCACGTCGTCATTGACGATCTCGACCGAGACGGTTGAAGGCGTGCCGAGGACGGCCCCCATTGGTGCGCTAAGCGTGACGAGGAAACGCTCGTTCGTTTCGAATACCGCGTCGTTGAGAATCGCCACGGTGAAACTCGCCGATGCTTGTCCGTCGGCGAACGTCAGCATGCCGGAGGTTGCCATGAAATCCTGGCCCGCGTGCGCTGTGTCGTCAGTGGTCGCGTAGTTGACGGTTGCGGGACCGACGCCGCTGCTGCGTGTCACCGTTAACGTGATCGTGCCCGCGCTCTCGTTGACGCTCGGCGACGCGGTCGAGAACTGCACCGTTCCCTGAGGCATGACTTCGAGTGCCTGAGAAAACTCGGATGTGCCCTGGATGCCGGTTGCCGTCGCCGTGATGACGTGTCCGACCGGAACCGCGGCTGGTGAAGTGAACAGGAACGCCGCCGTACCCGCGGCGCTCGTCATCACGGGCGTCGAGCCGAGGAATGTTGCACCTTCGCCGAATCCGCTCGGATCGGGAGCGGGACTCGAGAAGAAGTCGACCTCGAACGAACTCGTCGGAACGCTCTGCAGCGTTCCCGCGACCAAGGTCCCGGTTCCGGACGTCGCGGAGGTGAGCTGGGGATAGTTCTGCCGTCCATTCGGATCGCTGTCGGCGTCCATGGGATCGTTGGCGGTGACGCCGTCGTCCGCAAGGTCGATTCCGAGGGCCGTGTTGCCGTCGATCGAGTTCCGGCGGATTCGATTCGACGTCGAAGTGTTGCCTTGTACGACTACGCCGGCACCGCCGTTATTGCGGATCACATTGGTATCGAGTTCGGTCGCCGTTGAGGGAGCAACGATTTCAACGCCATGCCCACCGTTGTGCTCGATGCGATTTCCTTCGCCCACTGCGGATCCGCCCACCGTGACGTTCGACGAGACTCCGGCGATCGAGATCCCTGCGTTAGTATTCGGTATCGACGCCGTTCCGCCCGCATTCAGCCCGATCAGGTTTCCGCGAATTCGTACAGCTCCCGGTGCGGAAGCGACGAGAATTCCCCGTCCGTTTCCTGAGATCACGTTGCCGGCGCCGGCGTTGCCGATTCTCACGTCCGCCGAATTCTGGCTCACGATCACTCCTTGGCCATTCGGCAGCGCGGCCGTGCCGGCGGCGTTCACGCCGATGAAGTTGTTCGTGACCTCGATGTCGGTTGCAGCGGTAGTTAGACCGACATTGCGATTGCCGGAGATGACGTTGCGTGCCGCTACGGACGCGCCGCCAATCACAGTCGCCGATGACGCCACATAGAGCCCCTCGGAGTTCGGAAGGGCGGCGACACCGGCAGCATTGGTGCCGATGTAATTTCCGGCGACGGTGATCTGCGAACCGGAGAGGATCGCGCCGAACCCCAAGTTGCCTGAGATAAGGTTCCCCGCTCCCGGCGCAGTCCCGCCGATCGTAATCCGCTCGGAACCGAACATTTCGATTCCATGGAAGTCATTAGGAAGATCAAACATGCCGGTAGCATCGACACCGATATAGTTTCCTCTGATGGTCACGTCTTTGACGACGGCGACTGTGGGTACGAGGATCCCATTCAACTGAATTCCTACCTGGTTGCCGCTGATGACGTTCCGCTGTCCGGCGGAGGGGCCACCGATATTCGAGCCGCTGGCACCCGGGTAAAGAGCGACGCCGGGTGCCGCATTTGCCTCCGTACCGGCCGCGCCGATCTGGCTGCCGTATAGATTGATCGGTGACTGCGCCGTGAGCGCCCCTGGTATGAATGCCACATCGCGAATGGCCAGCGCCCAGATTTCGGTGACTCCGATGATCCCGGAGGACACGTACAGCCCTCCACCGAAGTTGTTACCATCCAGCACGATCAGAGGACTCCCGGCGTATCCCGGCTGGGTTCGGCCGTCGATCGTGACGTCCTCGGTGATCACGATGATGCCCGGGATCACGGCCGTGCCGCTGCCGATTGCGAATGTGATCGTGTCGTGACCCGGATTGGTATTGGCGTCGAAGACCGCCTGCGCGAATGATCCTGGCCCCGATAGTGAGGCATTCGTGACCACGTAGGTTGCCGCGTGCGCGGAGCCCGCCACGCTGAGAAGAAGGAGTGCTGTCCGCGCAGCTCGCCGCATCGCCGACATTCTATTCGTTGCCCGGTTTGACGCTGTGGGGCGTTTCCGCTAACGTATTCAGCAACTTACTGGCAATACGACCAGGGAGGGGACAATGGTCAGTGTGTGTAGGGTGGCTCCCGTGCTCCTTCTCGTGATGGCGACGGCAGCGTTCGCGCAGCCTCAGTCGTCGCATCCGCCGCGCGAGCTTCATCGCGTCGGCGACCACTACACGCCGTACAACCCTCCCGATCCGGCCACGTATCCGGCCGGCGCGAAGACGCACGAGATCAAGGCCGGCGACACGCTCTGGGCGCTCGCGCAGCAGTACTACGGCAACGCGTATCTGTGGCCGCAGCTGTGGGAGTCGAACACCTGGATCACCGACGCGCACTGGATCTATCCCGGCGACGTGCTGCTCGTCGAAGGTGAAGCCGCGGCGCCCGCGGTGGTCTCGAAGCAGGGCACGACCGAGTCGGCAGGCGAGGGCGAAGGACCGACGCTCGCGGAGTCCGCGACGAACTCGCCGCTCACGACGCCGTCTTCGATATTCACCACCGACAGCACCGGCGGCGGAATCGCCATCGCGCGCCTGGCGCAGGACAACCGTCCCGTGCCGCTGGCGACCGAAGCCGACATCTACTGCTACGGCTACATCGGACGTCCCGACGAGCCGCTGCCGAACATGATCGAGTCGTTCGAAGACGTCGAGACGCGCTACGTACCGCGCGCGACGCCCGATACGCCCGCGTCCGCGTCCGTGACAGATCTCGTTTACGTTCGCGGCGGCGCGTCCACCGGCCTCGTCGCCGGCGAGACGTATCTCGCCGTCGCGCCGGGCGACCTGGTGTATCACCCGTCCAGCGGCGCGCTCCTCGGCCGCCGCTATCTCTACGTCGGCCAGGTCCGCATCCTCTGCACCGAAGACGGCCGCTCGCGCGCGATGGTGACGCAGGCCTGCCGCGAGATCCCGGTCGGCACGCGGCTCAAGCCGATCCCGCAACTGCCCATCCCGATCGCGCGCATCCCCGATCTCCCGGCGTGGTGCGATCCGCCCAGCGGCCGCACGACCGGCACGATCGTCGACTCGCGCGAATGGCACCTCGGTCTCGTCGAAGGCAATCTCGTGCAGATCGATCTCGGCGCCGAGAACCAGCTGCAGCCCGGCGACTTCCTGACCGTGTATCGCCCGTCGCTGCGCCGCGATCAGCCGCGCGTGGTGCTCGGCGAGCTCGGCGTGCTCACGACCGAGGCCAAGACCGCGACCGCGGTCGTCGTGGCCGCACGGCGCGAGATGCTCATCGGCGACTCGGTCGAGATGCGTTAGAATCCGCGATCCGGGGTCCATAGCTCAGCGGTTAGAGCTACCGGCTCATAACCGGCAGGTCCCAGGTTCGAATCCTGGTGGACCCACCAGAGGGTGATGCAGAGCTTTCAATTTCTCATTGATCACTGTTGCATGGATGGCGGAGGCTTCACTCCGGCCCACACAGGCGTTCCGACCACGGAACGCCTTTTTTCTTTCAGGGGGTTTCGTTGAGCGATCTCGACAAACTGTGGGAGCTGCAGACGGTCATGACAGCTCTCAACGACCGGGAAAAGCAGATGGCGGTCAAGCCCGAGGCGTTCGCCGCCATCGATACGGAGTACCAGACCGCGAACGAGGAGATGACGCGGCTGCAGGGGCAGATCGACACGCTGGCGAAAGATCGGCGGCGCGTGGAAGGCGAGCTTTCGGACCAGCAGGAGCTGCTCAAGAAGTATCAGGGCCAGCTGATGCAGGTGAAGAATCAGCAGCAGTACGCGGCGGCGTGGAAGGAGATCGACGCGGCGCGCAAGGGCGTGAAGGACCTCGAGGAATCGGATCTGAAGAACATGACCGAGGCCGAGGGGTTGCAGTCGCAGCTCGACGAGCGGAGCGGCGCGCATGGCGATTTGCAGGCGCGCTACGACGCCGCGCACGCGGAGTGGCAGCACTCGCTCAGCGATCTGAAGGCAGAAGCGGAGAAGCTGCGCCAGCGCGCGGCGGAGATCGAGGCCACGCTTCCGCCGCGTCTCAAGAACGAATTTCAGAAGATCTACCGGCAGCGCCAGCAGGTCGCCGTCGCCCGCGTGATCGGCGACACCTGCTCCTCCTGCCGCACCCGCGTGCGCCCGGCCCTCGCGCAGCAGCTCAAGCGCGGCGAGATGGTGGAGTGCGAAGGCTGCCACCGCATTTTGTACTGGGAGAAGCTCCCATCCTGAAAATCACCGCCTGGATCGATGGCGCCGCCCGCGGAAACCCCGGCCCCGCCGGCTACGGCGTCTACATGAAGAAAGACGGTGAGGTGATCGAGGTCTCCGGTTACCTAGGCAAGACGACCAACAACGTCGCCGAGTACGCGGGTCTCATCAATGCCCTCACCATCGCCGCCATGGAAGGCGCGCGCGAGGTCGAGATCATCTCCGACTCCGAGCTCCTCGTGAAGCAGATGCTGGGCGTGTATCGCGTGAAGCACCCGAACCTCGTCCCGATGCACGAGCAGGCGAAGGGGCTGGTGCGGAAGTTCGCGCGCTTCTCGATTCGTCATACGCTTCGCGCCGGGAACAAGGACGCCGACCGCCTCGCCAACAAGGCCGTCGATCGCGGCGAGGGGCGGCTGATAGAACGGCATGCCGAGAGCTGACGAGATCCGCGCGAACATCGCCGCGCTCGAAGCGCGTATCGCCGCGGCGTGCCAGCGCGCTGGGCGGAAGCGAAGCGACGTCACGCTCGTCGCGGTGTCGAAGACGTTTCCCGCCAGCGACGTCGATCTGGCCATCGAAGCCGGCATGACCGACATCGGCGAGAACAAAGTGCAGGAAGCGCGCGACAAGAAGCCGAACGTCACCGGTGCCGCGCGCTGGCATCTCATCGGACATCTGCAGTCGAACAAGGTGAAGGACGCCGCGCGATTGTTCGACGTCATTCAAACGATCGACTCGGTCGAGCTCGCGGAGAAAATCGCGCGGCAGGGGAAGGCGCAACTGCTCCTGCAGGTGAACATCGGCCGCGAACCGCAGAAGAGCGGCGCCGATCCGTCCGAGGTCGCGGCGCTGGCGAAGCGGATTCCTCTCCGCGGCCTCATGGCCATCCCGCCGGTGGGCGCGGCGGAGGAAATGCGTCCATACTTTCGCGAGCTGCGCGCGCTGCGCGACGAATGCGGACTCGAGGAGCTGTCGATGGGCATGACCGATGATTTCGAAGTCGCGATCGAGGAAGGGGCGACGATCATCCGCGTCGGCCGCGCGATTTTCGGGAACCGCTAGATGGACTTCGTACTCATCTTCTTCCGCACGCTCGACATCATCCTCAGCATCCTGCAGTGGACGGTGCTGGTGTGGATGATCCTCTCCTGGATCCTCTTTTTCCTGCGCAACTCGAAGTTCCGCTGGCGCAACCGCCAGATCTATCACGTGCTCGAACAGCTGAACGACATCTTCGAGCGCATGACCCGGCCGTTCCTCCGCCCGTTTCGCCGCCTCCAGCGCCGCTTCGAATCGCCGCAGCGGCGGAACCGCATGGATTTCGCCGGCATCGACTGGTCGCCGCTCCTGCTCCTGCTCACCATCTACATCCTCCGCCAAATCCTCTGGGCGATCGCCCGCAGGCTTATACTGCCAGGCAATCCGGCGGGCTGAAGCCCGCCGCTCCATGTGACGGGAGGGCGACATGCAGGACCTGACTCCGCTCGAGATTCAAAAACAGACGTTCTCGCGGACGATCAAGGGCTACAACCAGGACGAAGTGCGCGCCTACCTGCACCTCGTCGCCGAGGAGATCGAGCGGCTGGTGCGCGAAAACGATCGGCTCTCGCGCGAGGTGTCCGTGCTGCGCGAGGACCTCGAGGATCACTCGAACCGCGAGCGCATCCTGAAGGACACGCTGCTCTCCGCGCAGAAGGTCGCCGAGGACCTGACCTCGAACGCGCGCAAGGACGCGGAGCTGATCGTGAAGGACGCGGAGCTGCTCTCCGACCGCCTCATCGGGCAGGCCATGCAGCGCGTGGCCGATCTCGAGCGGGCCATCGGCGACCTGAAGATCGAGCGCCGCGCCGCCCGCAACAAATTGCAGGCGACCCTCGACACGATCCAGCAGATGGTGATACTGGATGCGGAAGAAGAGGCCAATGAAATGCCTCTGACGAGTTTGTTCAAGCAGCGCCAGTGACGCTTCTCATCCGCAACCTTTCCCAGATCGCAACGCCGGCCGGGCGCACCGCGCGCCGCGGCGATGCCATGCGCGAGCTGTCGGTGATGGAGCGCTCCGTGATCATCGTGCAGAACGGCCGCTTCGCGTACGTCGGTCCGGAGGACGAGAAGCCGCCCGAGCTGTTGATCGACGAGGACTTCGATGCGAACGGCGCGACCGCGGTGCCGGGCTTCGTCGACTCGCACACGCACATCCCCTTCGCCGGATTCCGCGAGTCGGAATTCAACCGCCGCTTGCGGGGCGAGACATACGAAGAGATCGCCGCGTCAGGCGGCGGCATCGCGGCCACGGTACGCGCGACGCGCAAGGCCTCCGAGGATCAGCTGACGCGGAACGTGCTCGCGCGCGCGGCGACGATGGCCCGCTACGGCACGACCACGGCCGAGGCGAAGAGCGGCTACGGACTCGATAAAGAGTGCGAGCTCAAACAGCTGCGCGCGATCCGCGAGGCGAGCGTGACGTCACCGGTGCGGCTGATCCCGACCTGCCTCGCCGCGCACGACTTTCCACCCGAAAGCCGCGGCACCGAATCCGCGCGGCAGGGTTATGTCTCCACGATCCTCGGCGAGATCCTGCCGGCCGTCGCCGAAGAACGTCTGGCAATTTTTTGCGACGCGTTCGTAGAACGCGGCGCCTTTTCAGCGGCTCAGGGAGAGGCGGTGCTGCGCGCCGGCGCCGAGCTCGGCATGATCCCGCGCCTCCACGCCGACGAGTTCACCGACGGCCGCGGCGCGAGCCTCGCCGCCGCCCTCGGCGCCGCCTCCGCCGATCATCTGATGCACATCTCCGAGGACGGCATCGCCGCGCTCGCGGCCTCGGATACGGTGGCGAATCTTCTTCCCGCCACCAGTTTCTTCCTCATGTCCGACCGCTACGCCCCCGCGCGCACGCTCATCGACTCCGGCGCGATCGTCTCGCTGTCGACCGACTGCAACCCCGGCTCGTCGATGACGGAGTCGATGCAGACCGTCATGCAGCTCGCGACGCTGCAGATGAAGATGACGGTCGAGGAGTCGCTCACCGCGGCGACGCTCAACGGCGCGTACTCGCTGCGCATGGCGAAAGAGATCGGCTCGATCGAGACCGGCAAGCGCGCCGACTTTGTGCTGCTCGACGCGCCGAGCTACTTGCACCTCGTCTATCACTTCGGCGTGAATCTGGTGACGGCGGTGTTCCGCGACGGTCAGCGCGTGGCGTAGAACGCGGCGGCGAGGACGCCGCCGGGCCAGCCGGCGAGGACGCCGGCGTTCCGCCGTGCTATCGGAACGCCGGCGTCCTCGCCGGCTGGCCAGGCGGCGTCCCGCCGCCCGCGTAGAACGCCACGATCTTCTCGTACAGCAGCGCGCCGATATCCGCCTTGCACTCGAACGAGCATCCGGCGACGTGCGGAGTGAGGATCAGACGCGGGTCATCCGGGAATCCGCCGGCGGGCGGCTCGGGATCGAAGACGTCGAGGGCGAGGCCGGCGAGCTGGCCTTCCTCCAGCGCACGCAGTGCCGCGTTTTGATCGAGCACTTCGCCGCGCGAGGCGTTGATGAGGTACGAGCCGCGTTTCAGCGAAGCGATCTCGTTGGCGCCGATCATCTTGCGCGTTTCGTTCGTGAGCGGCACGTGCAAAGTGAGGACGTCGCTTGCCGCAAGGAGGGCCGCGAGAGAGTCGACACGCTCGGCCACGCCGAATTCGTCGATGTACGGATCGAACGCGCGCACGTGCATGCCGAAGACGCACGCGAGCCGCGCGACGCGCTTTCCCACCTGGCCGAGGCCGACGATGCCGAGGTGGTGGTGCCGCATTTCGTGGCGCGTCGCGCAGTCATCGCGTTCGAATTGTCCTTGGGAGACTTCGCGCGTGTAGAACGGCACGGTGCGGGTCATGGCCAGGATGAACCCGATCACCAGCTCCGCGACTGCGTTCGCATTCGCGCCCGGCAGATTGACGATCGTCACGCCGCGCTCGCGCGCGGCGTCGGCGTCGATGTTGTCGATGCCGCTCGTTCCCTGCGCGATCAGCTCCAATCGCGGCGCGGCCTCGAGCACGCGTCGCGTGACGCGGTTGTACGCGCGCGTCACCAGCACCTCTGCGTCGCCGATGATCGCCGCGAGCTCGTCTTCCGTGCGCACGGGCTGGTGCACGACGGCGAAGCGATCGTCCGCGCGCGCGCGTTCCAGCAGCGAGCGGTCGACGTCGGCGGCGACGAGGAGCGTCTTCGGCATCGGGACACATTGTTACACTTCGCACGCTTGCGCCGTTTCCTTCGCCGCCACGCCACCGCGCTGATCGCGATCGCGGTGTGTAACTTCGTCGTGTTCTTCCCCGTGCTCTTCATGGGCCGCGCGCTGTCGCCGAACGACGTCTTCTACAGCTACAGCCCCTGGTCGGCGCTGCGCTCCGACACCACGTATCCGCAGAACCTGCTGCTCAACGATCCGCCGACGTCGTATTACACGCTGCTCTCGCTCGTGAAGAGCGACTGGCGCACGTTTCACTGGAACCCCTACATCGCCAGCGGCGTGCCGGGCTTCGGCTCGTCGCAATCGGCGTCGCTCACGCCGCTGATCCTGCTGCCGGTGCTGCTCGTGCCGCTGACGTGGAGCTACACCGCGATCGTCTTTCTCAAACTGAACGTCGCCTTCCTCTTCGCGTATCTGTGGCTCCGCGAGGAGCGGTTAGGCCGCCGCGGCGCCGCCATCGGCGCGATCCTCATCGCCGCCGCGGGCGTCTATTCGGTGCGCTGGCTGTGGCAGATCACGAACGCGACGGTCTTCTATCCCGCGCTCCTCTGGATCGTGCGCCGCACGTTCAATCGCAAACGGACGTCGATCGCGCTCGTCGCGCTCATCGCGCTCTGCTTCGCGATCGCCGGCTTCCCCGCGGCGATTGCGTACGGCGCCTGGATCACGCTGCTCTACGCACTCTTCCTCTTCATAAAAACGCCATCCGCCATCCGCCATCTGCCATCCGTCCTCGCGGGCGTCGTCATCGCCGCGCTGCTCGCGTTCCCCACGCTCCTTCCGTTCGCGCGCTTCCTGAAGGTCAGCGGCTATCTCGACATTCGCCAGAAGGCGACCGCGTCGATTTATCCGCCGACCCATTGGGCGAGCTTCGTCGACGCCGATCGCCTCGGCAATCCCGCGAACAAGAACTGGCGCGGCGATCCCGAGCTCGGAATTCTCAACAACTACGTCGAAGCGACCGTGTACCTCGGCTGGGTCGCGATCGTCCTCGCCGTGATCGGTCTCTACAACCGCCGCGCGCGCGAGCGCTGGTTCTGGGCCGCGGCGGCGCTGCTCATTCTCATGTGCATGTTCGGGTTCCCTTACGTCTCCACGCTGATGGCGAGCGTCCCGGGAATCAAGTACTCCGCGCTCGCGCGAACGGCGCTGTTGTTGCCGCTGCCGGTCGGATATTTAGTGGCGTCCGCCGTCCGTCGCCGCACGCCGGCCTGGCTCGCCGGCGCGCTCGCCATCGCCGTCGCCTTCGACCTCGGTCTCGTCGCCGGCCGCTTCCATCCCTACCTCGAGCCGAGCCAAGCGAGCGTTCCATCCACACCCACGATCGATTTCCTCAAACGAGACAAAGGCCCATTCCGCATCGCGGCGTTCTTCGATTACTTCTGGCCGAACTCGGCGGAGCTGTTTCGCATCGAAGATGTGCGCAGCCATTTCAGCTCCGAGGGCGACTATCGCGCGCTGCTGAAACGCCTCGATCCCGAGGTGTTCGGCGGGACGTCGACGGTCCTCGGCTTCAACAGTCTCAAATACAACTTCAACGATCCGCTCGCCGGCATGCTCGGCATCCGCTACTACCTCGAGCACAAGAACATCGACATCATCAAGTGGTCGATCTTCGCCGCGACGCAGCCGGGCGGAACGAACCTCGGCCCGATCGCATTGAAGCCGAACGCGGTGCTGGAGCGCGAGGTCCGCGTCGACGCCGAGCCGTTCTGGGCGATCGAAGTTCCCTGCGCGGTCGAAAGTAGAAGTGGGTCGGTCGAGGTCACGCTGATCAAAAACGGCGCCGCCGTCTGGTCACGCCGCTTCACGAAAGAGGAAGCGAACGTGATGAACAAACTCTATGTCCCGCTGCGTGGAACGCTCGGTGACGTCGTACGAGTGCGCGTGCGATCGGTCGGCGCGCTCGCGTCGCTCAGCGGCAGCGAGAACGGCTTCTACTACGGCCGCGTGACGACGCCGGTGATCTTCGAGCGCGAGCTTCCCGACGGACGCATCTTCCGCAATCTCAGCGAGCTGCCGCGATTCTGGAGCACGACACCCCATGCGCGCGTCACGCTCGCGCGCTACGAACCGCACGAGCAGCGCGTCGTCACCGAATCCGCCGCTCCGATGTTTCTCTCATCATCCGAGAAATTGAACGAAGATCTTCGCGTCACCATCGACGGTCAACGCGTCACGCCCGTCAAGATCAACCTCGTCTTCACGGGCCTCAACGTGCCCGCGGGCAAACACGAGATCGTCTTCTCGCGGAGGCTCGCGCGCGGGTGGTGGTGGACGGCGATCGTGGGCGCCGTGCTTTGGCTCATTTCTTTGTGGCCACGACGACGAACTGGTAGGCGAACAGCGCCCGCCACACCCGCGTGATCCACGTCAGCAGCCGCTCGCACGGGCGCAGTACGAAGTCCGGCAGATACTTGCCGACGATCAAGCGGATCGGCACCGAGGATCCGCGAATCGCGAGGATGCGGAAGCCGGCGTTCTCGACCTCGCGGCGGAACGTGCGCATCGTGTAGAAGCGCAGGTGCGTGTCGTCGAGGATGCCGCGGTCGCGGTACTCGAAGATGCCGAGCAGGAGGCCGAGGCGGATCGTGATGTTGGCGATGTTCGGCACGGAGACGAAGACGTGGCCGTCATCCTTGAGCGCGCCGTGCACGAGGTCGAGCACGCGCCGCGGATTGCGCAGATGCTCGAGCACGTCGGCAATCACGATCGCGTCGGCATTCGACGGCAGCTTCGCCACGCGCTCGAGGTCGGCGATCACGACCTGGTCGAAGCTGTGCTTCAGATTGGCGATGCAGTCGACGTTGTATTCGAAGCCTATCGTCTCATCGAAAAACTCACGCAGCGCGGAGCCCAGCTCGCCGCCGGCCGCGCCGAGGTCCAGCAGCCGGCCGTGCGCGCGCGCGTGGCGATGGATCAGATCCAGGAGGATCTTGTGGCTGCTGCCTTCGAAGTCCTTGAACTTGTAGACGTTCGGCATGTCAGTCGTTGCTGTACCCGGGAGCGCTGCTGTGCACGTCGATGACGACGGTTTGTGGAGCGGCGGGCTTCAGCCCGCCGGAGCTTCCACGGAAGTCGTCACTCGGCTGCACCGTTTCCTCGGTGGTGAGCCGCCACGACGCCTCTCCCGTCATTGGATCGGGAGGAATCCTGCGCATGTACCTCGGGACCAACTCGTCGAGCGAATACGGATAACGCCCGTTGTCCGCGCGAAACTTCGCGATGGAGCCGCGCATCTGCGCGAGGTTCTCGTGCAGCGCATTGACCATCGCCTGCCGGCGCGCTTCCTCCATGTTCTTCTTCACCTGCCAGGCGGTGAATGCGCCCGCGAGCAGGACGGCGACGACGACGATGATCAGAACGCGTCGCATCAATGCAGCGGAATCGTCCCGACATTCTTCAGCGTGATGGCGATGCCGTAGCTCCAGTCCGGCTCCAGTTTCCCCTTCGTCGCATTGAAGACGATGTAGCGCCGGTACTCGAGACCGATGCCGTAACAGGAGCCGGTCCAGCCGGCGATGTAGCGCTGTTCGAGGAACCTCTTTTCCGTGGCGTCGTAGTTGAGCTGCACGTCCGCGCGGATGCGCTCGTGCAGCAGCGGCGCGCCGGTGTTCAGACGGATGCCGCTCGAGCCCTTCGTGCGCGGGTCGTCGGCGGGAAAGCCGGCCTGCTTCAGCGTCGAAAAGTACGTGAAGCCGAGGTACTTGTTGGCGTTTTTGCCCGTCCCGACGAGATTCGTCGAGAGGCTGACGGTATCGAGCTGATGCGAGACATTGCCGTACGTGGCGTTCGCGTCGACGGTGATCGACTGATACGGATTGAAGCGCAGGTTTGCATTCAGCGGCGTGTATTTCTGCTCGCCGCCCAACGTGAAGCTGCTCGTTCCCGGGAACGGATCCGACAGCGCGACGCTCTGCCGCAGAGCGAACGACAGCACCTCGCGCGCATTTCCGTTCGGCCCGCTCTCCTTGCCGATGAGACGCTGCGTCAGCGAGTACTCGACCGAGTGCTGCACGATCGGCAGCGCCGGCGAGTCGACGAGATCGAAGCGGATGATCTCGTTCTGATTGGCGACGTTCGTGGTGTAGACGTAGCGCACGCGCGGCTCGATGACGTGCTTGAACTTCGTGAAGCCGCCGACGCTGCGATTGAACACCTTGGAGAACGACGGGCCGATGGTCTCGACCTGCCCCTGCGCATAAAAGCGTGTCAGCGGATCGTCCTCGATCACCGCGCCGGTGGCGACGTCGCGGCTTGCGGAGTAGTACGTTTCCCGGAGCGAGATCTGCGGCTTCACCGAGAACCACGCCGGCGTGCGCAGCTGCAGCGAGAGCGTGGGGAAGAGGTCGGTGCGGAAGTAGTCGGCGCTGATGGTCCGTTCCCGGCCGGTGATCGCGCCGGTGCGGAGGTGCGACGACGACGACTCCAGCTGGAAGTAGAGCGGCATGCCGAGGACCCGCTGCGGATACATGCGGAACTGCACGGAGGGCAGCTGTTCGTAGCGCTGGCGCATATCGCCGAAGATGATGTCGCGCCGGTCGGTGAGGACGTTGAGCGAATAGGTGGGGCGGTTCTTCGTGACGTACGCGGACGAGTAGATGTTCGAGATCGTCTGCAGCGTCGGGTCGTGATCGTAGCGGCGGAAGAACTCGAGGTTCGAGTAGTCCTGCACGTCGACGACGCCGCGGAATCCGCCGGGGAGGTTCTCCTGCGCGTGCCGGTACTGATACTTCCACTCCACTTCTTTCGACTCGACGTTGTTCACCAGGTGCCCGCGAAAGTCGCCGATCTTGATGTTCTCGGACGGCACGTAGCGGACGTCGACGCCGGCGCCGAAATAGCCGTTTGAGCTGGCGTCGGCGTACACGGTGGCGTCGGCGGAGTCGCCGACCGGAATGAAGTATCCGTTCTCGAGCCGCACGCCGAAGCGGTCGGTGATGCGCAGCCGCGGAATGAGGAGTCCCTGCGAGCGCTCGCGCTTCGTCGGCCAGACCATGCGCGGCGCGTAGAAGACGGGGATGTTGCGCGCGCGGAAGGAGAGGTTGCGCAGGTGCGCGTAGTCGTCGACGGTGACGTCTGCGCTGCCGACGTGAAACGACCACGCCGGCCGGTCGAGATCGCACGAGGTGAAGATGCCGTTCGCCATCCGGTACGTGTCTTCATCGATCTTCTCGATGCGGTCGCCCGAGAAGTACATCGACGGATCCAATGTCGCCGTGGCGTTGAAGAAGGTGCCGATCTTGGAGTCGAGGTTGTAGATCGCCTGCGTCGCGGTGACCCGCGTCGGGCCCTGGTCGATGATCACATTCCCCTCGGCGGTCACGTCTTTCGTTTTCTGATTCATCGTGACCTTGTCCGCGCGCATCTTGATGTCCTGGTATTCGATGCGGACGTCGCCGGTGAGGATCGAGTATTCGTCTTTCTGCGATTCGACCGTCCCCCCCTTGCCGACCGTGACCTTCACCTCGCCCCCGCCCGGTTTCGGCCCGGGCATGAACTTGAATTTCGGCCGCTCCTGGGAGAACGCGAGGGAGGTGGTGGCGAAGAGAAGGAGGCAGAGTGCGGTTCCGCGCATTCGTGTGGGCATTCTAACTGCGTTACGATGAACGCATGTCATACGTGACGGAACACCCCGCATTCGGGCGTTCCATGACGCTCGATGAGTGGGCGGCCATGGACGAGGATGAACCGGGCGAGCTGGTCGACGGGCGTCTGGAGGAGGAAGAAGTGCCGGATCTCGTCCACGAGCTCGTCGTTGGGTCGCTCTTTTGGATCATCAAGAATTGGCTCGGCGCGCGCGGATGGATCTTTACTTCCGACGGCAAATACGCGGTTCGTGCTGATCGTGGCAGGAAGCCCGATCTCGCGGTGTACCTGGCACGATCTGCCAAGCCGGAGCCTCACGGACTTGTGCGCGTTCCCCCCGACATCGCCGTCGAAGTGGTTTCTCCATCACCGCGCGACCAGCGCCGCGACCGCATTGAAAAGATGAACGAGTACGCCGAGTTCGGTGTCCGGTTCTACTGGCTGTTCGATGCCTCGCTGCGATCGCTGGAAATCTGGGAGCTCACGGCTGGCCGCTACTCGCGCGCGGCAAGTGCCACCGAAGGCGTCATGCAGAACGTTCCCGGCTGCGAAGGATTGGTAATCGATCTCGATGCGATCTGGAAAGAGATCTCGGAGCTCGAAGACTAGCCCCGCTGCGCCCGCATCGCCCGGTCGATGCGCGTCATCTCCTGCAACTGCATGCGCAGCTTGATCACCTCCAGCTGATACAGCCGCGCGATCTCTTCCGACCGCCCGCGCTGCTGCCGTTTGCGCAGGGCGATCTTGTTGGCGATGCGGACGAACTCGCGGTGTGCGCCGCGGTCGTGCCAGCCGCCGCGGCCCATACGGCGGAACGGGTGGGCGGTGATGCGGACGTCTTCGTCGTCGATCACGCCGAGAGCGGCTTCGTGGCGCAGCTCGCCGCGGATCACGGGCCATTGCTTGAAGACCGTGGCGATGATGAGGAGAGGGATGAATGACGCGGCGGCGATGGCGACGGGACGAGTGGGGAAGAGCGCGGGCAGCCAGGCGGCGAGGATGGCGATGGTCGTGGTGATGGCGTCGACGATGAGCTGGCGCGAGCGGGCGCGCACGTGCGTGAGGCCGAAGGTGATGCCGTAGCCGGCGACGGCGCCGGCGAGGACGCATTGCGCGAAGCGCAGCAGCTCGTGCTCGCCCTGCACCGCGGGCGGGATCGCGGCGCAGGCGCCGGTCATCGCGCCGAGGACCATGCCGTCGGCGGGCTCGCTCTCGCGGCCCGTCAGGCGCACGTAGAGCGCGGCCAGCGTGAGCAGCGCGCCGATGACGATCGGGTTGCCGAAAAACCAGAACACGACGCCCGCCAGGACGCCGGCGATCATCGGCGCGCGAGCGTCTTCGATCAAGCCGCTGTCGAGCGTTTTGAAATACGCCGCCGCCGCGAGGGCGGCGATGAACGAGACGATGAGTACGAGGGCGAGGACCGGATCGGACACGGACGCGCCATGATACTGCTAGCGCGCCGTCCTCCACGATGCGATGCGATCCGCGTCGGCGGTGCGGTTGCGCGCGCGAAGCAGCTGCGCAAGCTCGTCGAGTTGTTCGTCGCGATAGATCCAGCCGCCGTCCTTGAGCGCCTGCAATCGCTTCAGCAACGCGTCGACTTGTGCGTTCGACGGCGCGTCCGGCCCGGGATGAGTGTGCAGTGCCTCGACCGACGCGCGGATGGCCCGCGGATCGAGCCAGATGCCGCGAAGCATGACCCCGCGCGGATCGCGCAGGTTCTTTGCCGTTTCCAGCGGATTGCGGTCGAGGA
>DATFHJ010000123.1:0-6806 GCA_035248585.1 Thermoanaerobaculia bacterium | reverse complement strand
AGCAAACGGGGCGCTTCATCGTGCCTCGCGTCGCGACGCGGTGATCGTTTATCCTTCTGCGCCAACATGTCCGAGGAGCCCGAATACCTCATCTGTCTTCAATGCGACACGCCGACGTACCAGTTCGAGTACGTGAAGGGAAAGCTCGCCCAGGTGGTGTGCAACACCTGCGGCGCGGATGACCCGTCGGACTTCGCGACGGAAGCAGAGCTCGAGGAGCAATCCTGAAAGTACCGATCGTCATCGGCATCGCCGGCGGGACCGGCTCGGGGAAAACGACGGTCGCGCGCTCGATCTACGACCGCGTCGGCCGCGACCGCATCGAGTGGATCTCGCACGACTCGTACTACCGCAACTTCGACGCGCTCTCCCCCGAGGAGCGGCACGGCATCAACTTCGACCACCCTGATTCGCTCGAGACCGAGCTGCTCTGCCGCCACCTCGACGTGCTGTCGAAAGGCTCGTCGATCGAAGTGCCGGTCTACGACTTCACCACCCACTCGCGCAAAACCGACACGCAGCGCGTCGAGCCGCGTAAGGTCGTGATCGTGGAAGGCATCCTCGTCCTCGGCGAGCCCGAGCTCCGCAAGCGCATCGACATCAAGCTCTACGTCGACACCCCCGCCGACATCCGCTTCGTCCGCCGCCTGCAGCGCGACATCAGCGAGCGCGGACGCTCCGTCGAGTCGGTGATCCAGCAATACGTCACCACCGTCCGCCCCATGCACGAAGAATTCGTCGAGCCCTCCAAACGCTACGCGGATCTCATCATCCCCGAGGGTGGAGAGAACCTCGTGGCCATCGACGCGATCATCGCGCGGGTGGAAGGGTTGCTGGCCTAACAGCCTCCCAGATTTAAATCCTCCATTGCGTACATCAGGCACGCCTGATATACTTACGTCCTCATTCAGCAAATTTTGAGGGTCGCGCCGTGGATTCCGTCCGCGTGAGGGGATCCATGTCTTCGGAAAACGGGGGCGTGCATGAACGACGAGAGAGACGTCGAGCTCACGGATTTGTTTCAACGCTGGCAGGCCGGCGATCGGGAGCGGGAGGGTGAGCTGTGGACCATCCTCTATCGCGAGCTGGCGGGTCTGGCCGCGCGCATGTTGCGCCGCGCCGGCGGCCGTACCCTGCTCGAGCCGGAAGAGCTCTCGAACGAAACCTGTCTCCACCTCTTGCGCCGGCCCGATCTTTCCTGGCCGAGCCATGGGCATTTCTTCGCCTACGCCAGCCGCGTGATGCACAGCATCGTCATGGATCACGGGCGACGGAGCCGCGCCGCGAAGCGGCGGGTCGAGATCGGCGAGACGCCGCCCGAGACGCTGGCCGATCCGCGCGCGCATCGCGCATTCGGATCGCTCGACGTCGACCAGGCTCTTGCCCGTCTGGCCAGGATCAGTCCGCGCGCCAGCAGTCTGATCGAGTTGCGATTCTGGGAAGGCCTGCCGGTCGGCGAGGCCGCGACGGCGCTGCGCATCTCCAAGGCTACTGCAGTGCGCGAGTGGCATGCGGCGCGGTCATGGCTTCACGATCAACTGTGATGAGCACGTCTGTCGCGCTTCTGCGTTGGCAATGAATCAAAGCGATGCCCGGAACCATCCATATCGTCGCAGCGGTCGACGTCATTGCAGCCCTCTCGAGCGGCTTGCTCGAGGCCAGCATGCACCTGATGGATGACGGTCCCATTCCCGGCCGCAACCAGGGAACGTCGAGGCTCACCACCTTCTGCTGGCCCGGCTGGACGATCAACTGGACGATCCAGCAACTCGATCTGCAGACGCCGGCCATGATCCGGAGCATTCGCTTCGAAGGGCCTGCCGGCGTGAAGACCGTGCAAGGCCCGGACACGGCCTACGCGAGCGTGTGGAGCGGGATCGTTCCCGCCTGTCTCGTCCCCGGTCAGCTCTATCGATATGAGATCGAAGTGCAGATGGCGCGCGGGAGCCATTCCATCCTGTCCGTCAAAACGCCGTCGCTGGTCGTGCCGGTCGCGGGGAGTCTGTCATGACGCAGCAACTCGGCATCGTCGTCGTCATCGACGTGGAAGCGGCGCTCCGCGCGGGACAGCTGGAAGGCTGCTCGTACTTTTTCGACAACGCCGGTCCGTTCGGCACGATCGGCAACGGAACCGACACGCTCATCACGGCCATCCACGGCACGCAGTGGGAGGATGGATCGCAGGCCAGTGAGCAGATCCTGAATTTCCTCGTGATCGGCGTGACCAGTCTGCCGATCTCGCTGCCTCGCAATTACGTGCATCACCGCGCCGCGCAGCTGGAGCGCCAGACGATGCACACGGTCCGGGCCATGGCCAGCGGCGCCGCGGCAAGCAACGCCAGCGTGCTGGCGGCGCTCGGCACGGAGATGCCGCAATACAGCGCGGTCCTCGAACCGTCCGGAGATGAGATCGCGCAGGTTCCGCTGCTCGACCAGACAGGCGAGATGGTCCCGGCCATGGCCGCGGCGGCGGCGGCTCCATCGGACGTTGCCCAGTTGCCGCCCATCATTACGGCCATCACCGGGGACGCGGTCGACGAAGGGATCATCTTCCCCGCGCAGTACGGATCTCCCGATCTCGTGAACGGCGGCTGGTACTGGAGCGCCACCGTCGCCACCCACACTCCCAAAGTCTGGACGTACACGCTGCACATCCTCCTGCACCGGCTCATCAACGATCCGTCCACGCCGCATCCGGTATGGGAGCCCGTCCGGATGACCTGCGACTCGTTTCTGAACATCACGAACCGCACGATGCGCAATGGATTTACGGGCGGAGGGACGGGCATCCTTCCTGTGGGTGTGCCCTGGAGTGTCGCGCCATGAGCGCCAGCCAACTCCGCATCGTCGCCGTCGTGGACGTCGTCAGTGCATTGGCCACCGACACGATCGACGGCGCCGTCTGGCTGCTGGACAGCAACAAAGACGGCGGCTCGACCGGCGAGGGCACGGGCCTCCTGACGACAACGGTCCAGGAAGGCGATGAGCTGATCTGGACGACGATGTCGCTGGAGTGCGAGGCGTTCGCCGCCATCGACGCGATCGAGATCGATCCGACCTATTGCGACGTATCGCGGGAAACCTATCCCGGGACCGACATCGCGTACTGGCTGGGCCGGGTCCTGAAGGATCCCGGCGCCTCGCGGGTCCCGTACAACCTCCGCTTCGCCCTCGGCAGCCGGGTGTCGCGCATGTCTCTGTCCGGCCCCGCCATCATCGGCGGCAGGACGGACGTCTCGACGGAGCCGGCGCCATGATGCAAGCGATCGAGTACCACTTTGCGGGGCAGCTCAATTCGGTGCAGCTCAACATCATGACCTTCGTCAACGTGGCGCGGGCCGCGGCGAAGCGCTCGCTCTCCGGCTGCGCCTTCATGCGCGACAACAGCCCGGCCAGCAGGAATCAGGGAACGAGCCGGCTGCGGACGACGTGCAAGCAGGGACAGGCGCTCAACTGGATCATCCTCGCGCTCGACAGTCAGCAGCGGCCCGACAAGACCTGGCCTCCGATGCCGAAGATCAACACCATCGTCTTCCTCGACCGGAACCGGACCTACGTCGCCGAGCGCAATGTCCTCACGCAATTCGGGATTTACGGGGGCCCGGAGGAAATCCGATCGCCGTTCACGCCCGTCTACTACTACTGGGCCGGGACCGTCATCCCCACCCTGCCGGAAGGCATCTATCCCTACCGCTTCGTGATCGAGCTGCCGAACCCGCAGCCGAACGCGTCGCCGATCCATCTGAATCTCGACGGCCCCTCGCTGCACGTCATCCCGATGGATGCCGGCGAGTCAGTGTGAGCTCATGATGCTGGCCGGTCTCCAGAAGTCCCCGCTTCCCGCCTCCTCGTACGGCGATTGGTCTTCCGAGTCGTGGCGGCAGAAAGCGGCGGCCCAGCAGGCCGAGTATCCCGATGCCGCGGAGCTCGCCCGCGTCGTCGCCGAGCTGGGCGCGTTGCCGCCACTGGTGCACTACCGCGAGATCGAAGCGTTGAAGCTCGGCCTCGGGCGCGCGGCCGCGGGAAAGCTCTTCCTGTTGCAGGGAGGCGACTGCGCCGAGAGCTTTCAGGACTGCGGCAGCGACAGCATCCTGGCGAGACTCACCGCGTTGCTGCAAATGAGTCTGATCCTTCGCCACGGCACCGGCATGCCGGTGCTCTGCGTGGGACGGATGGCCGGGCAGTACGCCAAGCCGCGCTCCCAGCCGACGGAGACGCGCAACGGCGTGACGCTGCCGGCGTATCGCGGCGACATCATCAATCGCATCGCGTTCACGAGCGCGGATCGCATTCCCGATCCCAGTCTGCTGCTGCGCGGCTACGAACGCTCCGCGCTCACGCTGAACTTCGTGCGGATGCTTGCCGCCGCGGGTTTCACGGATCTGCGCGAGCTGATGGACTGGCAGCCCGCGCTCGACGGCAGCAGCGTGCATGCGCGTGAGCTCACTCGAATTCTCGACGCGGTGAAACGCGAAGTCGAGAGTGTGGATGAGCAGATCGGCTTCTACACCTCGCACGAGACGCTCGCCTTCGAATACGACCTCGCGCAGACGCGCCACGTTCCGGGACGCGGGTGGTACAACCTCACCACTCACCTCCCCTGGATCGGCGTCCGCACGAACACGCCCGACGGAGCGCACGTCGAATACTGCCGCGGCCTTCGCAATCCGATCGGCATCAAGATCGGCGCCGATACCACGCCGCAGTGCCTGACCGCGCTGCTCGAGATCCTGCATCCTGACAACGAGCCGGGCCGCATCGTGCTCATCCACCGTTTCGGTGCAAGCAGGATCGCCGCTTGCCTGCCGCCGCTGATCGAGGCCGTGCGCGCGACCGGCAAGAGCGTGCTGTGGCTGTGCGATCCGATGCACGGCAATACGGAGTCGACGCAGTCGGGGGTGAAGACTCGCCGCTTCGACACGATCCTCACGGAGATCTGCGAGTCGTTCCGGATCCACCACGACCTTGGCTCGATCCTCGGCGGCATCCATCTCGAGCTCACCGGCGAGCACGTCACCGAATGCGTCGGCGGCGCGGCGCGTATCGCCGAGGACGACCTCGTGCGAAACTATCGCTCGAAGGTCGATCCGCGACTCAACTACGCGCAGTCGATGGAGATGGCGCTGGAGATCGCCCTTCAGGTGAACAGGATCCGCCGGCCCTTCCACCGTGATTCCGGGCCGCGGCTGGCGATCGGAAACCGGGGAGGAGAGCACAGTGGCCAGTGGGTTGTTGTTGATCGACTTTCAGAATGACTACTTCCCCGGCGGGGCGATGGAGCTGGTGGGGATCGACGAAGCTGCCGGCAAAGCCGCGACGCTGCTTTCGCGCGCGCGGGAACTGGGCCTGCCCATCTTTCATGCGCAACACGTCGCGCTGCAACCCGAGGCGACGTTCTTCCGCCCTTACACGAAGGGAGCGGAGATCGATGCGCGCGTGGTTCCGATGCCCGGCGAGCCGGTGGCCGTGAAGCATTTTCCGAACGCCTTCCGCGACACGTTTCTCGCCGGCGCGCTGCGCTCCGCCGGCATCGATCAGCTGATCCTCTGCGGCGCGATGACGCACATGTGCATCGACGCCTCGACCCGCGCCGCGTTCGACCTCGGCTTCCAATGCACCGTGGTTGAGGATGCCTGCGCCACGCGCGATCTCGCGTTCGAAGGCCGCACCATCCCCGCCCGCGATGTGCACGGCGCGTTCGTCGCGGCCCTCGGCAGCGCCTACGCGCGGATCTTGCGCGCCGACGCGCTCTCGTTCAGGTGAACCGCCATCTCGACGGGGCCGCGGCGCAGGCTCGCCTGCAGCTCGCGGCTCGACTGCAGCACCACGCTGAACAGCTCGCGGACGAGCGTTTGCGGCAATCCCAGGCGCTCCGCCCAAAGCGAGTGCAGTTCCACCAGCTCCTCTTCGCGCTCCGCGTCGCGAAGCGGAATCCCGAGCGCGCACTTGTAGACGGACAGCTCCTGCACCACCGCGATTCTTTTGGCCAGAATATCGAGAAACTGCAGATCCAGCGTGTCGACTTCCTTCCGAAGATGGGCAAGGCGGGATCGCAGGGCCGGCTCGTTGTTCATGCGTGCGACTCCAGCACTTCCGCGGGAGCGAGCCAGGCCTGCCCGATCTCCCGGATCTGTTCCACGAGAGCGACGCAGTGCTCCATCGTCGTGAGGTGATTCGAAAAAACGCAGCGCAACGCGGCCACTCCGGACAGCTCGACCTTCGAGAGGAAGAACGTGCCGGACTCGCGGATGCCGTTGCGCAGCGCGAGTTGGAATTCGTCCAGCTCTTTGTCCGACATCGGGAACGGGACGTAGCGGAAGCAGAGGATGTTGCACTCCGGCCGATGCAGGACCTGAATATCCGGCTGCGTCCGCAGGTACTCGTAGAACTCGTTCGTCAGCGCGCAGAGATAGTCGAGCTTGTCCGCGAACAGGCTCCGCCCGTAAAGCGACCAGGCCGCCCAAAGCCCGACGATCATCGGCCGCTTGGTGCATTCGAAATTCATCTCCGCGCTGTCGAAGAGCGTGTACTGGTCGGGCTCTTTCTCGAAGACGTAGCTGGCCTGCTGCCGGAACGCGCCGAGGCTCTTGCCGCGGTCGCGATAGAACAGGAGTGTGCAGGGCGCGGAGACGAAGAGCAGTTTGTGCGCATCCCAGACGAGCGAGTCCGCGCGCGCGAGTCCGTTCACCTTCCGCCGGTGACGATCCGAGAGCAGCAGACTGGCGCCGTGCGCGCCGTCGACGTGCAACCAGATTCCCTCTTCCTCGGTGATGTCGGCGATTCGATCGATCGGATCGAACGCGCCG
>DATFHJ010000122.1:0-4394 GCA_035248585.1 Thermoanaerobaculia bacterium | reverse complement strand
TCATCGGCGAGTTTCTCGAGCAACACGAGCCTCGGCGCCCGGAGTCCAGCGAGATCGCCGTCGCCATCGACGGCAACGAGCGCACGCTGCGCGTCTCCATCGTGCCGCTGCCCGACAGCGACGAAGAGATGCTCATCGCCGAGGACGTCACCGAGATCCTGCGCAGCAACCGGCTCGAGGCGTGGGGCGAGATGGCGCGGCAGGTCGCGCACGAGATCAAGAATCCGCTCACGCCGATCCAGCTCACCGCCGAGCATTTGCGCGCCGTCGCGGAGCGCAAGGATCCGAACCTGCCGCAGGTCGTGCGCAGCGCGGTGCAGAACATCCTTCGCCAGGTCATCACGCTCCGCGAGACGTCGAAAGACTTCAGCGACTACGCGTCGCTCCGCCAGCTGCAACGCAAGCCGCTCGATCTGAAACGGATGCTCGGCGACCTCGCCGCCGGCTACTCGCAGAGCCGTGAGTTCCGCGCCGAGATCGAGCCCTCGACGCCGGCGACGTTCACCGGCGACGAGCGCCTGCTCCGCGGCGCGGTCACGAACCTGATCGAGAACGCGCTGCAGGCCGCGCCGGGCGGACGCGTTTCCCTCGGCAGCTACGGCGTCGACTCGAAGGTCGTCATCGCCGTCGAAGACAGCGGCCCCGGCGTGCCGCCCGACGTGCTCCCGAAAATCTTCGATCCCTACTTTTCGACCAAGTCCGCCGGCACCGGCCTCGGACTGGCGATCGCGCGCAAAGCGGTCGAAGAGCACGGGGGGCGGATTCACGCCGAGAATGTGAATCCCGGTTTGAGGGTTGTGATTGAATTGCCGGTGCGGTGATGAAACAGGCATTCATCACATTGCTGTTGCTCACGCTCGCCACTCCCCTGGCGCAGGGTGAGATTGACGTCACGAAAGCGACGCTGCGCGAGCATGTGCTCAAGCTGATCAACCGCGATCGCAAGCTGTACAACCTCCCGCCCGTGCAGCTCGACCTCACCGTCTCCACGCAGGCCGACGACTACTGCCGCGAACAGATTCGCACCGGCACGACGGGACACTTCGGCATCGACGGACTCGCGCCGTACATGCGCTACTCGATCGCCGGCGGCAACGACGGCACGAGCGAGAACGCCGCGGCGTGGTCGGCGAGCTACACGTTCAACGATCGCGCGTTGTACGAGATGTCGCGCCGCTCGCAGGACGCGATGATGGGCGAGCTGCCGCCCGATGACGGCCACAAGAAAACGATCCTCGATCCGAACGCGAACTACGTCGGCATCGGGCTGGCGTGGGAGAAAGGCGAGTTTCGCCTCGTCCATGAATTCATCCGCCGCTACGTCCACTGGACGAAACCGCTGCCCCGCGCCGCGGCGATCGATCAGCAGGTAATCGCCGCGGGACGTCCGCTGCTCGGCACGCGCATCGATGCCATCACCGTCCATCACGAGCCGTTCCCCGATCCGATGCCGGTGGAGCTGGCGAACTCGCTCCATCGCTACACGCTGCCGGAAAAGCGGAAGGACTACATGCCGCGCCTGAAGCAGGAAGTGCGGCGGCGCCCCGACGGCGCGATCGAGATCCGCCGGCAGGAATACTCCGACGGCACGCGCGGCGACTTCCCGGTCTCCGACAACGGCGCGTTTTCGTTCACGATCCCGTTCACCGAGGGAGAGGGCGTGTACACCGTGGTCGTGTGGGTGCGGAAGAACGGGGCGGAGCAGCCGATCGCCGCGACGAACGTTTCCATCCGGGTGGAACGATCATTGCCCTTGCAATCCCGACTCGGATGGACCAGCACAACCACGCCCCGTACGACGCGATCATCATCGGCGCCGGCCCGGCAGGACTGACCTGCGCGATTTTTCTCGGACGCTATCGCCGCCGCGTCCTCGTCCTCGATGACGGCAAGCCGCGCAACTACGCATCGAAGGGCATTCACGGCTACCTCGGCCATCACAGCATTCTGCCGGCGGAGCTGCTCTCGCGCGGACGCGCCGAGGCCGCGGCGGCGGGAGCGGAGTTCTGCGATGCGCGCGTCACGAAGATCGAACAGGTCGGCGACATCTTCGAAGTCACGACGAACAACAATGACGAGGTGCTGCGCGCGCGCCGCATCGTCCTCGCGTACGGCGTGCGCGACACGCTGCCCGACATCCCGAACATCGAGCAGTACTACGGCACGAGCGTGCATCACTGCCCCGACTGCGACGGCTACGAATCGCGCGACAAGCGCATCGGCGTGATCGCCTGGGGCAAGAGCGCGGTCGGCCTCGCGCTGAAACTGCTGCAGTGGTCCGACGACGTCGTCGTCTTCACGCACGGCCACGACCGCGAGTGGGACGATGAGCTGAACAGCAAATTGCTCGCGGAACAGATCACCGTGAAGACGGAGAAGATCGCGTCGCTGGAAGGAAACGAAGGCTGCGTCGAGGCGGCCGTGCTCTCGACCGGCGAGCGCGTCCCCGTCCGCGCGATCTTCTTCAGCATCCACGTCGAGCGCACCTGCGACCTCGGCGAGAAGCTCGGCTGCGAATGCGCGACCGAACCCGGCGAGCCCGACATCGTCGTCGACGAGCACCGCCACACGACCGTCGAGGGCGTGTGGGCGGTAGGCGATCTCGTGGCCGGCTCGAAGCTCGCCATCACCGCCGCCGCCGACGGCGCGATCGCGGCGATCGCGATCAACAAGAGTTTGTTACCGCCCTCGCGACGGGTCTAGGTGGAGGACAGGCAATCCTGCCTGTCCGGACAGGCAGGATTGCCTGTCCTCCACTTCACACCACAATCCACAACGCCTGTCCCCGCGCATTCGCCTGCTTCGCGGACAACATCAACTGCACGTACGTCTGCACGTCGAGGTCGGCGTCGAAGTCGTCGGATTCGAGGTAGTGGGCGCCGAGCTTCATCAGCTCGAGATCATCCGTCGGCAGCGAGGCGCCGGCGGCGAAGCGGCGGAGCTCTTCGAGCAGCGCGGGAAGACTGGCCACCTGCAGCGGATCGGCGACGTTCGGGATCGGCACGTGCTCCACGTGCTCGACGTGCGCCGGCAGGTAGACGGCCTGGTACGCGTCGACGCTCGTCAGGTGCGGCGCGACGTCGAGCGTCTGGTGCACGCGGCGCTGCAGCTCGCGCCAGCCGCTCGCGTCCACCGGCTCCGACTCGTACTTTTCCTCCGCGTTCGTGCCGAACGAGAACCGCTCGTGCAGCGTCGCATCGACGGCGCGCGCGAGATCGCCCGCAAACACATCGGCCGCGGTACCGGCGACGAAGGTGAGACCCACGGGCGAATTCTATTCCTGGTCGAGGGCCAGCGGCATGCGCTGGATGAGCAGCTCGCGCAGCGGCGTGTTCGCCGGAACCGTCTCCCCCCACGACGCGCCGCCGAAGGACCAGCCTTCATTGATGTCGAAGGTGGCGCTGCGCAGGGGACCATCGCTGAAATCGACGAACGCTCCCTGCGCGAAGGTGCGATCGAGAGTCGCTCCCAGCCGCGTGGGATACGAGCCGAACACGAACAGCACCTTCATGCCGGGAGCCACCGCGATGAGCGAGTGGGCGCGCAGAGAAAACTCGACGATGCCCCACGGATCTTCCGTCGCCTTATACAGGCCGCAGATGCCCGCCTTGTCCGTCCTGTTGAGGATGGACATCGCTCCGGCAGATCCGTCCTCGGTGACGCGGATCGAGCGATCCTCCAGGACGGTGAACATCTGCCCAAGGAGGATGGGCGCCATCGATGACGGCAGGCCGGTTCCCACGGTGTCCGGGGTGGGCCTCACGTACGCGGCATACACCGGACTCCAATTGACGTGCATCTCCGTCGAGATCGCCTTCGACTGGATCCAGACGAGCGGCGTTCCGGCAGCCGTCGCCTGCACGGGCGTGAACGCAAGCAGCGAGAAGTTCCCCACGCTGAGCGCATCGACCGTGGCGGGAGAGAGCGAGATCGTGAAGCGGTAGCTGAGCTCCATGGCGTCTCCATCAGAGCGGCGCGTGCCGGATGAGCAGCGGCGCGAGCAGCGTATTCGGCGTGAGCGTGCGGATCCAGGTGCCGTCCCACGACCAGCCGGTGTTCCAGTCGTAGCGCAGCGCGCACTCGGGCCCGGGCGCGGCGGCGAAGTCGAGGAACAGCCCCTGCGCGTACAAGCGTTCGGCCGCGCCGCGCTGCCTTACCGGATGGCTCGTGAACGTGAGAATCACCTGCTCGATGGGCGCGAACGCGTTCATCATGTTTCCGAAGAGCGGAAACGCCGCGAATGGCAACGGGTTGTGAATCGAGCCTGTCGCCAGCCCGCTCGTGTAGGGCGTCGACGCGGTGTTGAGGATCGACAGCGCGCCGGGCAGGCCGTTGGCCGTCACCGGACCCTGGCCGCCTTCCTCCACGTTGAAGACGCTGCCGGCCGCGAGCGG
>DATFHJ010000121.1:0-6622 GCA_035248585.1 Thermoanaerobaculia bacterium | reverse complement strand
GCACGCGCGAGCTCGCGCTGTTGCGCGCCGGCGGCTTCTCGGCGCGCGAGCTGCGGACGATGATCGTGCTCGAGTCGTCGCTCCTCGGCCTCGCATCGACCGCGGCTGGTTTGGTGATGGGCTACGCGCTGTCGTGGATTCTGATCCACGTCATTAATAAACAGAGCTTCGGCTGGACGATCGACTTTCACACGCCGGCCGCGCTGATCGCCGCATCGCTCGCCGTGACGTTCCTTTCGTCCGCGCTCGCGGGCCTCGTTCCGGCGCGGCTCGCCGCGCGCATCGACATCGCGAGCGCACTCAAGAGCGAGTAGACTCCCGCCACACAAACAGGAGGAACTTCATGAAACGTGCGGCCCTTTTCGCGCTCGCGTCGATTCTCGTCCCTCTCACTCTGCACGCCGCGCCGACGCTCGTGATTCTCGGCGGCAAGATCTTCACGAACGATCCGGCGAAGCCGTTCGTTCAGGCGCTGGCGATCGAAGGCAACAAGATCGTGGCCGTCGGAACGGATGAGGAAATCCAGGCCCTCGGCGGCGACGCGCACACGCGCCGCATGCGCCTCGGCGGCGCGGTCGTCATCCCCGGCATCAACGACGCGCACACGCATCCGGGCGTCGGTCCGGCCGGTTTGGGCATCGCCACGGACCGCGAGTCGACGAAGGCGGATCTCGTGGCCGCATTGGCCGGCGCGGTCGACGAAGCGCCACCCGATCTCTGGCTCATCGGCCAGATCGGCCGGCCGATCATGCTCGACGAGACGGTGAACCGCGCGCTGCTCGATCAGCTCGCGCCGAACCGCAAAGTGCTGCTGCGCTCCTTCACCGGTCACGGCACGATCGTCAGCTCGCGCGCGCTGCAGGAAGCCGGCATCACCGACACCGTCATCGATCCGCCGGGCGGCCGCTACGGCCGCAATCCCGACGGCATGCTGAACGGCCGCGTGTTCGAGTACGCCGAATACGCGCTGATCCGAAAAGTCGCCAAGCTGACGGCGGCGCCGGGCGGCCTCGTGACCGCGCTGCAGGATTTCAGCAATCAGGCGCTCCGCTTCGGCATCACGTCGATTCAGGCCATGCCGTTCGACGAAGACGACGCCACGTTCAGCGCCGCGCTGCAGCAGGCCGGCATTCCGCTGCGCGTGCGGCACATCTTCGTTCCGCTGAATGTGCCGCCGTCGAGTCTTCCGAGCGGAACGGACGGAATCAAATGGGTGCTCGACGGAACGCCGCTCGAGAAAGGAGCGGCATTGCGCGCGTCCTATCCCGACGGCGGCGGCAGCGGAACGTTGAATTTCACGAACCTCGCGCCATTGATCAAAGCCGGCACCTCGACCAACCAGCAGTTGCTGTTCCACGCCTCGGGCGACAACGCCATCGCGACGTTGTTCAAATTCATGGCGAATACGCCGAGCGTGAACTGGCCGAGCCTCCGCCCGCGGGTCGAGCACGCGGACGGACTTCTCGGCGATCTCGACGCGCAGGCGAAGAGCCTCGGTGTCGTGGCCGTGTTGAATCCGACGCATTTCGAAGCGCGCCCGCTGTTTCCCACGGGCCGGTTCATGCGCGCGAAATCGCTGCTCACGATTCCGATCAGAGTCGCGCTCGGATCGGACGGTCCGCTGAATCCGTACCTCAACATCATGCTCGCGGTGAGTCGCCCCGACGGCAATCTGCGCGAGGCGCTCTCGCGCGAGGAAGCCGTCGCGGCCTACACGCTCGGCTCCGCGTTCGCCGAAAAGCGCGACGACAAAGGCGTGCTCGCTCCCGGCAAGCTCGCCGACCTCGCGGTGCTGAGCCAGGACATCTTCACGTGCCCGATCGGTCAACTGCCGAACACGGTCAGCATTCTGACCATCATCAACGGAAAGATCGTGCTCGATCAGCCGGCGCCCGCGCCATGACGAGGCGGCGAGGACGCCGCCTGTTGCTGCCGGAGCACTTCGTATAACGCGATGCCGACGCACGTGGACAGGTTCAGCGACCGCACGTGCGTCGAGTGCATCGGAATCGTCAGCACGCGCTCGCGGTAGCGGGTGAGAATCTCGTTCGGCAGGCCGCCGGTCTCGCGTCCGAAAATCAGCACCGCGTCGTCGCCGGGGAACCGCGCGTCCCAGTACGGCTGCGTGCCTTTGGTGGAGAAGAAGAACGGTTCGCCGAGGTGGGGAAGCTCGCGCTCGAATGACGCCCAGTCGGGCCACAGGCGGAGGTCGACGAACTGCCAGTAGTCGAGGCCCGCGCGGCGCACTTCGCGCTCGTCGAGAGAGAAGCCGAGCGGCTCGATGAGATGCAGCGTCGCGCCCGCGGCGAGGCAGGAACGGCCGGCGTTGCCGGTGTTCCAATGAATTTCAGGGTGGACGAGAACGACGTGCAGAGGCATATTGATAGTCTCCCATGCGCCGGCTAACCCTCGTCTTCGTCCTCCTCGCGCTCCCCGCATCCGCCGCGCGCACGCGCGCCGTCCGCCATCCGTATCCGTGGCCGACGTTCAGCAACGAAGTCGTGCGCATCTTCCAGGAGCATTGCCAGAGCTGCCATCACGAAGGCGACGTCGCCCCGTTCTCGCTGACGTCGTACGAAGAAGCGAAGCCGTACGCGACGCTCATCAAGCTGATGACGAAGACGCGGCAGATGCCGCCGTGGAAGCCGACCGAAGGCTGCGGCGAGTTCGCGAACGAGCGGCGCCTGTCGCAGGACGAGATCGACACGCTCGGGAAATGGGTCGACGCCGGCGCGCCGGAAGGCAATCCCGCCGAGCTGCCCGAGCCGCTCGATTTCTCGAGCGGCTGGGTTCTCGGACAGCCGGACATGGTCTTCAAGAATCCCGAGCCGTACACGCCGCCGGCCGAGGGCGACACATATCGCTGCTTCACGATCCCGACGAATCTCTCGACGACCACGTACGTCTCCGCGGTCGACACGCATCCCGGCGATCGCGAGACCGTGCATCACCTCATCAGCTTCATCGATTCGACGGGCGAGTCGGCGAAGCTCGACGCCGATGAGCCGGGGCCGGGCTACACCTGTTTCGGCGGCCCGGGCTTCAGCAACCTCGGCGGCACGCTCGGCGGCTGGGCGCCGGGCTCTCGTCCGCTCGCATTGCCCGAAGGAACGGCGTTCGAGCTGCCGCCCAACGCGCGCATCGTGTTGCAGGTCCACTATCACCCGCACCACGGCGCGCCGGAGCCCGATCAGACCGAGTTCGCGGTCTACTTCGCGAAGCAGGCGCCGCGCGCGACGATGCGCGTACTGCCGATCATCAATCAGAACTTCACGATTCCCGCCGGCGCGGCCAATCACAAAGTCGACGCCGAGTTCCCGATCGTCACGCCGTTCCCCGCGAAGATCTGGTTCATCGCGCCGCACATGCATCTCCTCGGCAAGAAGATGAACGTGAAGATGACGATGCCGGGCGGCGAGCAGACGTGCCTCATCAACATCGATGACTGGGACTTCAACTGGCAGGGCGCGTATCAATATCGCGAGCCGATCAACGTTCCGGCCGGCACGCGATTGCAGCTCAGCGCGTGGTACGACAACTCCGCGAACAATCCGCGCAACCCGAACAAGCCGCCGAAGCCGGTGAGCTGGGGCGAGGCGACGACCGACGAGATGTGCATCGCGTTTCTGGGCGTGACGATTGAATGATCCGACGCGCTCTCTGCGCTTTGCTGCTCCTCGGATGCGCGACCGCGCGCACGCCGCCGCTCTTCACGTTTCAAAGTAATTTCTGGCTGAACCTGCATCACTTCGCGCGCGTCGTCGCGCGCGGCATGCCGGCCGAGGGAGCGCTGACGGCGGAAGAACGCGAGCTCTGGAACCGCGCCGTCGCCAAGTACCAGCGCTACGTCAATCGCGATCTGTTGTTCGACGACGGCATGGTGGCGATCAAAGAGACGCTGCGGCAGGTGCCGAATGACGCGCTGCCGCCGGAGCTCGCCGGCGAGCCGGAGCTGCGCGAGACGCTGATCAGCATCGCGCCGATCTATCGAAAATATTGGTGGCCGCAGCACGACGCCGAGAATCGCGCCTGGATCGAGGCGGTCGAGCCGCTCGTCGCGCGCTACGGAAGCAAGCTCGCGCCGCGCGTCGCCGCTCCGTACGGCGAACAGTGGCCCGCGAAACCGCATCCGGTCGACATGGTCGTCAGCGCGGGGCCGAACGGCGCGTACACGTCCTATCCGCCGCACAGCACGATCTCGTCCTTCGAGCGCGGTAATCAGGGTCTCAAATCGCTGGAGCTGCTGTTTCACGAGGCGTCGCATCAGTGGGGGCGCCGGCTGCACGACAAAATCGAACGCAGCGCCGAGGCGCATCACAAAGAAGTGCCGCGCCAGCTGTGGCACGCGGTGTTGTTCTACAACGCCGGCGAGCTGACGCGCCGCGCGCTCGCGGAGAACGGAATCGCGTACGACGAGTACGGCGCCGCGATGTATCCGGACATGTGCGGCGCCGGCTGCCGCGAGAAGGTCGCCTCCGCATGGGACCGCCATCTCAGCGGCGAGCTGTCGCTGGACGAGGCCCTCGAGCAACTCGTCGCCGGGTGGTAAGGCGTACAATCCGGCCTTACACCCAAATGAGCGAACGCCTCCCCGAAAGCGCGAGCGTGCTCCGCTTTGATCTCGCGATCCAGCGGAATCATCTCCTCGTCTACACGCTCGGCCTGCTCACCGGCCTCGCGGGCGCGGTGCTCGGCGTCTTTTCGCTCGATCTGTTCTGGGCGTTTCTCATCTTCGGCACGGGCTGCGTCAGCTCGGTCGTCTTCTATCTCCTCTTCCGCCAAGGCATCAATCGCCGCATCCTCAATCCGTTCTGGCTGGCGATCAACATCGCGCTCGTCACCACCGGCGTCTACGCCTCGGGCGGCGTGCGGAGCCCGTGGTACATCTGGTACATCGCCTCGGCCTGCGTGGCCGCGTTCGCGAGCGGCAAGCTCGCCGCGTATCTCGTCAGCATCGGCAACACCGTCGCCTACATCGGCACGCTGCTGCTGATGCAGCAGGTCGCGTTCTGGGACGACGCCATGCTGCTTGCCCTGACGCGCATGCTGTTCATCTTCGGCGCGTCGTACTTTTTCCTCATCGGCGTGGCGAACCTGCAGGAGAAGCGGCTGCGCATCCGCCAGCTGGAAGCGGAAGCGACGCGGCGCGTCGATGAGCTCACGCGCCTCACCCAAGAGCTCGCGGACGCCAACCAGCGCACGCGGGAGGCGGACCGCCTCAAGAGCCAGTTCCTCGCCAACATGTCCCACGAGCTGCGGACGCCGATGAACTCGATCATCGGCTTCTCCGAGATTCTCGTCGAACGCCTGCACGGCCGCGTCGAGCCGAAGCACCTCGGCTTCCTGAAGCACATTCACGACTCGGGGCAGCACCTGCTCGGCATCATCAACGACATCCTCGACCTCTCGAAGATCGAGGCCGGGAAGATGGAGATCTATCCCGAGTTCTTCTCCATCGCGCCGGTCGTGGAGAGCGTCTGCCAGGTGATGCGAGGGATGGCCAAGTCGACGCCGCACTTCGTGCTCGACATCGAGCCCGACCTGCCGCAGATCGAGACCGATCTCGCGAAGTTCAAACAGATTCTCTTCAACCTGCTCTCGAACGCCGTGAAGTACTCGCCGCCCGCCGCGCCGATCACGGTTCGGGCGCGGCTCGACGGCGGCGCGATCACGGTCGCGGTGCGCGATGAAGGGATCGGCATCGATCCCGCGCATCACGCCATGATCTTCATGGAGTTCCGCCAGGTCGACGGCACCGCGCGCCGCGAGTTCGGCGGCACGGGACTCGGCCTGGCCCTGGTCAAGCGCTTCATCGAATTGCAAGGCGGCGCGGTCAGCGTGGAGAGCGCGCTCGGAAAGGGCAGCACGTTCTCATTCACGATGCCGGTCCGCTCGCGTGCGGCAGTGGTCACGCGCCCCACGCCGGTGCCGCTGCCGTCGCATCGGGTGCTGGTGGTGGAAGACGATCCGCACGCCTACGACCTCATCGCCGCGGCGCTCGGATCGGCCGGCTATCTCTCGATTCGCGCGCGGCACGGCGAAGAAGCGCTGAAGATGGCCCGCGAGTCGCGGCCCGTCGCCGTCACGCTCGATCTCGTGCTGCCCGGCGTCGACGGCTGGGAAGTGCTGAAGCGCCTCAAGAACGACAGCGACACGCAAGGGATCCCGGTGGTGATCATTTCGATGATCGACAACCGCGACCTCGGCCTGGCCCTCGGCGCGGACGACTATTTCATCAAGCCCGTCGATCGCGACCGTCTCGTCGATCGCGTCCGCTCGATCGTCTCGCGCGACGGCGGTGCCAATGGCAGGGGCACGCATCCGCGTCTCCTCCTGATCGACGACGACCAGGCCGTGCACGCGCTGCTCAACGAAGAGCTGAGCGGCCTCGGCTTCCACGTCGCCTGCGCCTACTCGGGCGAAGAAGGCCTGCGCGTCGCCTGCGAAAGCACGCCCGACGTGATCATCCTCGACCTGATGATGCCCGGCCTCTCCGGCTTCGACGTCGCCGACTCGCTGAAAGAAGATCCGCGCACCGCGAACATCCCCATCCTCGTCCTCACGTCGAAGGAGATCTCGAACGAGGACCGGCAGAACCTGCACTCGAAAGTCTCCAGCTTCG
>DATFHJ010000120.1:0-15826 GCA_035248585.1 Thermoanaerobaculia bacterium | reverse complement strand
CAATCACGTTCTCGGCGAGTCGCCGCGTGTGATGTATCTCCACTTCAGCGGCCACGGCGACGCGGTCGCAATCGCGAAAACGCTCCGCGCCGCGCTCGAGAAAACGAAGACTCCGCTGGAACCGCCGGCCGGCAGCACCACGGCGGCGCCCGAGCTTCCCGCCGCGGAAATGGATCGCATCCTCGGCTACACCGGCAAGCCGAACGGCGGCGTCCTGCAGTACAGCGTCCCGCGCGCGGAGCGCATCCTCGAGCACGGGATGGAGATCCCGCCGGCCGCGGGCATGGCCGCCGCCATCAACTTCCAGCCGACCGGCAACGCCCGCGCCGCGATCAGCGGCGATTTCGTGATGCTGGCGAGCGAGGTCAATCCGGTCATCCGCGAACTGCGCGCCGGCGGCATCGCCGTCACCGCGTTGCACAGTCACATGCTCGACGAAGAACCGCGCCTGTTCTTCATGCACTTCTGGGCGAATGACGATGCCGTGAAGCTCGCGACCACGTTGCGGCGGGCGCTCGATCGACTCAACCCGCGTGCTCTTCCCGCACCGTGAGCGCAAACAGAACCGTCCCGACAAGGCCCATCGCGAACGCCGCCACGAACGGATCGGCGGGCCGCCGCTCCCACAGAATCGCGCCCACCATCGCCGCCGGCGCAATGGCGACGCTCCGGATCAGATAGTAGAGACCGACGACACGCGCGCGGATCGCCGGCAGCGCAAAGTCGACGATGAGCGCTTTGCGCGACGGCTCGCCGATCTCGCGCAGGCCGCCGATGACGAAGGCCGCGACCAGCGCGCCGAAGCTGTGCGCGTTCACGACGGCGAGTGGAAAACAGGCGAACGCGACGAACGTCGCGATCACGAACGGCTTCCGCCCGATCCGGTCGGCGATCTTCGCCGCCGGCAGGTACACCGCGATGGCCGTGATCATCTGCACGGCGACGAGGAGCCCGTACCGCGGCGCCGAGATCCCGACGATGGTCGTCGCATAGATCACCAGAAAGACATCGACGAGCCCCTCGCACGTGCGGATGAAAATGTCGGACAGGAGCAGCCAGCGAAGCGACGGCGGAAATGAGCGCCAGACGCCGTGGATGTTGGTGTCCGGTCCGGCGATGCGGTCGATGCGCACGCGCGCGAGGACGAGCAATGCAAGCGCGCCGAGGAGCAGCGACGCGAGGAGGAGCGCCCGAGTGCCGGTCAGGAGACCGAAGCGCACGATCACGAGTCCGCCGAGGGTTGGCGCGATGACGATCGGCACGCGGCGCAGGATCGACTGCACGGTGAACCCCATCGCCCGCTGTCCCTTCGGCAGCGCGTCGCCGACGACGGCGAACAGCGTCGGGCTGCCCATGCTCGACCACGCGGAGACGAAGAGCAGTCCGGCCAGGATCCACGGCCAGCTCGGCGCAACGGCGTAGATCGCGTAGCCGATCATCGCCACGACGGCGAAGGCGAAGAGCGCGGCGCGCCGGCCGAGGCGATCGCCGAGCCAGCCGCCCGGATATTGATACACGCCGTCGAGAAAATCCTTCGCGCTTCCGAACAGCCCCACCGCCGCGATCGGCGCACCGAGCGCCAGCAGATACTTCGGCAGGAACTTCTGCCAGAGATTCTCGCCGAGCGCGAGGAGGAGCATGGCCGCGGAGACCAGGACGATGTTCCGCATCGAATCAGGACGGTTCGAGTCCGTAGCGCAACGTCGCGAAGTCTACGCGGCGGGTGTAGGTGCCGAAGATGCGGTCCCAGATCGAGAAGATGTTGGAGTAGTTGGAGTCGGTCTCGTGCTGCAGCCGCGAGTGATGCACCTTGTGCATGTTCGGCGTCACGAAGACGAGGCGCAGCCGGCGATCGAGCCCCTCCGAAAGACGAATGCTCGCGTGCTCGAGCTGCGCGTTCGTCGCGGAGATCGTGAGATAGAGGAGCACGATCCAGAGCGGCAATCCGAAGAGCAGGATCGCGGGGAGTTGCCAGAGCACGCGCCACACGCTTTCACCGGGATGCTGACGGAACGCCGTCGTCACGTCGACCGCTTCATCGGAGTGATGCACGCGATGAAAGCGCCACGCGAGCGGCGCCTTGTGCAGCAGCACGTGCGCAAAGTACGCGAAGAGATCGAGCGCGGCGATGCCGGTGATGATCTGCAAGCCCACCGGCAACTGCGTCTCGCGCTGCGATACGGCGGACGCCCAGGCCGCGAGGAACGACAGCGCGAGATTCGTCAGCAGCACCGCCGCGGTCAGGCCGAGATTCGCCAGCGTGTGCGGAAGGCGATGTTCGGCCGATTCGAGCGACCACAGAATGGCGCAGCCGAGGATGAGCAGCGGCAACGTCATAGGGATCTCCAGAGAATCGATGCAATGCCGACGGCGGCGATGACGGCCGGCTCCGGAACGCGCTTCAACCACGTGACGCAGGCCAGCGTCGCGGCGAAGATGAGGATGGTGGGGACGTCGAAGATCGCGCGGCGCGCGAGGACGTAGACCGCACCGCCGATGGCGCCCGTCGCGGCGGCGGTCACGCCGTCGACGAATGCTTTGAGCCGCGGGTTGTCGGCGAAGCGCGCGTAGAACGGCGCGGGGATGACGACGAACAGGTAGCACGGCAGAAAGACGCCGAGCGCCGCGAGCGAAGCCCCGCCGAAGCCGTGCACGAGATAACCGATAAAGGCGACGGTGATGACGACCGGGCCGGGCGTGATCATGGCCACGGCTACGGCGTCAAGGAATTGCTGGTCGGTGAGCCAGTGGTGCTGGCGCACGACGCCGCCGTACAGGAACGGCACGATGGCGAGGCCGCTGCCGAAAACGAACGCGCCGGCTTTCGCGAAAAACCAGAACAGCGTCGGCAGAACGGAGAGGAGAGGAGTGCGCCCGCGATGCTCGTTCCATACGAGCGCGGCGAGGCCGCAGCCAAGAATGAGCGAGAGCACTTCCGCTTCCAGGATCGCGGTCGCGATCGCGTTCGCGGCGAAGATCAGCCACAGCAGCCACTCGCGGCCGAGCGTCAGCTTCACGAGCTTGTACGCGCTGCGGAGAATGATCGCGATGACGGCCGCGCCGATGCCGTAGAACGCGGCCTGCATCCAGGCCAGGCCGCCGAAGCGGACGTAGGCGATGGAGATGCCGAGGACCATCAGGAACGACGGCAGGACGAACGCGAGCGCGACGAGCGTCGCGCCGAGGATGCCGGACCTCGCCCACCCGAGATAGATCGCCAGCTGCGCCGCGAGCGGACCGGGCGCCAGTTGCGCGAGCGCGAGCCCCTTCACATACTCGTCCTTCGTGACCCAGCCCCGCTCCTCGACGAGATCGCGCTGCATGTACCCGGCGAGCGCGATCGGTCCGCCGAACCCGAACGTGCCGAGGCGCAGAAAGTACGCGACGAACGCCGCCAGCGGCGGCCGCTCAGTCAAGCAGCGCCTCGACGTGCCTGCGAATCGCGGCCACCGAACCGTCGAGATCCTCGCTCGCCGCCGGCACGTCATCCCAACGCTCGTGCGCGCCGGGGACGTCGCAACCGATGGTGATGATCCGCTCCGCCGCGGCGATCTCGTCAGGTTCCGCATGGTGCGGCCTGAGCTCCCGCACGTCGATCCCTTCGCGATGCAGATGCTCGGCGACCGGCGCTGGAACCGCGTCGTACGGTTCTTCCGCGGCCGCCGAGGTCCCGACGGACGGCAGGCCGCGCTCCGCCGCCAGCTGGTTAAAGTACGCCGCGGCCAGGACGCTCTTCGCGCCGCCGTGCTGACAGAGAAAAAGAACGCGCATTGGCTGAATATAGCAGTTGCTACATTCGACATGCAATTGTTAGTATCGACGCATGCCGCGCTGGCTGATCCTCGTCCATCGCATTCCTCCCCGCCCCCTTTATCTGCGCGCGAAGATGCGCCAGCGGCTGGCGGGTGTCGGCGCGATCGCGGTGAAGAACTCGGTCTATCTCCTGCCCCACGGCGCCGACGCGCTCGAGGACCTGCAGTGGATCGCGCAGGAGATCGTGGCCGGCGGCGGCGACGCGCATCTCATCGCCGGCGACTTTGTCGACGGCGTCGCCAACGACGCGGCCGTGGCGCAGTTCCGCGAAGCGCGCGATGCCGACTACGACACCCTCGCCGCGGATGCCCACGCGGCGATGAAAGCCGCGCGAAGCGCGGCGGCGGTGGCCGAGCTCGAAACGGCGCAGATCCGACTACGCCGCCGCCTCGAGGAGATCCGGCGGCTCGATTTCTTCGACGCCGAGCGGCGCGCGGCGGCCGAAGAAGCGCTCGCCGCGATCGACGCGCGCCTGCAGAAAGACCGCAAGGAGGAGACGCGCATGCTGAGAACGAAGCCCGAGCTGCGAGGCAAAACGTGGGTGACGCGCCCCGGCGTGAAGATCGACCGGATGGCGTCGGCCTGGTTCATCCGCCGCTTCGTCGATCCGAAGGCGCGCTTCCGGTTCGCCGATCCCGCCACGCCGAAGAAAGAGGGCGAGCTGCGCTTCGACATGGTCGGCGGCGACTTCACGCACGAAGACGACCGCTGCACGTTCGAGACGCTGATCGGCCGCGTGGGCCTTCCCGATAAAGGGGTGCGTGCGATCGCCGAGATCGTCCACGACCTCGATCTGAAGGACAACAAGTACAGCCGCGCCGAAGCCCCCGGCGTACGCATGATGCTCGACGGCCTGATGGCCCGCACCGAGAACGATGACGAGCGCATCGAGCGCGCGCTCGTCATCTTCGATGATTTGCACGAGGCGTTAGGCGCGAAGCGGCGCCGCTAGAACCGCAACTGATACCTCGCATAAATCCCCCGCCCCGGGGCGTCGATGCCCCAGCTGATGCCGCGGTAGTTTTCGTCGGTCAGGTTCTGCAGGTCGACGAGGATCTCGTGGACGCCGAAGCGCAGCCAGCCGCGGAGGCCGATCACGGTGTAGCCGTCGACGGAGGTATAGAGTGGAGCCGACGCCGCGGTGCCGAGGACGCGGGTCTGGATTTGCGCGAGCGTCTCGCCGGTCGGCAGGAACACATCATCCGCGGTGCCGTTTGCGGCGTCGGGGCCGGGGCCGATGAGGCCTCGGGCGCGCGCGCCGTTGTTGAAGAACGCGGCGATGGCGTTGCGCGAGCGCGTGGCGCCGGTGCGGCGGTCCGAGAGATCGAGCGACGAGAGATGCTCCTGCTCCAGCGCGACGTGCAGGTACGGCTCGATCGTGAAGCGCCGCCCGGCCGGCGCGTAGCGCACTTTGAACCACCCTTCCGGGGCCGGCGTCCCGCCTTCGATGTTCGGCGGCAGGCCGGTGGCATCGTCTTTCGCGCGCAGGTACGTGATAGCGGAGCCGAACGACCAATCCGTTCCGAGCTTGAGGCGCAGCGTGTGCTCGATCCCGCGGATCGTGGCGTCGTCGAAATTCGCGCGGACGAGCACCGGGACCGACGTCACCGGCACGTACACGACGCCGTTCGGATCCTGGCGGCTGATGGTCTGATCGCCGAGGACCGTGCCGACCGCGCCTTGCGGAAGGATCAGCGCCTGCTTGGTGATGTTGTTGTGGATGTGGTTGCGGAAGAGGTAGAGCTCTGTTTCGATGCGCGGCCCGAACCAGCGCGCCCCCACTTCGAGATTGCGGCTGCTCTCCGGGACCAACTGCTCGACCGGGCGCCCGCTGTCGATCGTGTTCGCCGCGGCGCTCAGGCCGTAGTGTCCGCCGAGGCTCGCCACGTCGGGAGCCGCGACTTCGAAGCCATCGCCGGTCAGGCCGAGCGTCGCGAGATCCGTGATGTGCGGCGCGCGGAATCCCGTGCTGAAGCTGGCGGTGAAGCTCAGCGCATTGGTCGCGCGCGCGACGGCGCCGGCGCGATACGAAAACGACGAGACGTCGAGGCTGTCGTCGGGCCAGAGGCGCCCGCCGTTGACGACGGGACTGTTCGACGCGCGCGACTCGTATTGGAACTTGCTGTAGCGCAGATTGCCGCCGAGCGTCAGCCGGCTGCCGACGTCGAACTGGTCGTGGACATAGATCCCGGTCGTGTCGTACGTCGCGCCGTCCGGCACGCGGCCGCGGCGCACGGTGGTCGCGCCGGTCGTCGCGTTCTCCGCAAACGACGGCGCTTTGACGCGCTCGAAATAGCCGTCGATGCCGCCGCCGAGGATGTGGCGGCCCAACTGGCGGATCGCGCTGGCCTGCACTCCGTGCACGGTCGTGCGCTCGAACTCGTGATTGATCGCCGCGAGCGGATTTCCGTTGCCGCCCTGATTGACGCGCTCCTCGCGCTGCGAGTTGTACGAATAGCCGACGCTCAGATGATCGACGAAGCCGAGCTGCTGCTTCTCGAAGCGCAGGTACCCGAGGTCGAGCGTCAGGTCGCGGAGATCGGCGATGAGATTCCCGTCGCCGCCTAACAGCTGGTCGTAGCGCTTGCCGTCTTCCTGCAACCCATGCGTGTAGCTCGCCGTCAACTGTGAGGTGGCGCTCATCTCCCACGCAACTTTCAGGTTCGCCGAGGTCTGATCGAATCCCGTGCCCGGCAGCCGTTCGTCGATGGCCACGTCCGACGAAACGCCGAAGAAACGAGTGTAGGCGCTGTGGGAGTCGATCCCGCCGCCGGTGCGCAGATCTCCGAAGTGCCGGCGCGAAAGCGTGACCATCGCCCCGACCTTTTCACTCGACCACGCCGCGTGGACGGACGAGCTGATGCTCTGATCCGCGCTGCCGGCGGCGACGCTGAGCTGGCCGCTGATGCCCGAGCCGCCGGTGATCGGATTGCGCGTCAGCAGCTGGATGCTCCCGCCGAGGGAGTCGCTGCCGTATTGAGAGCTCGACGGTCCGCGCAGCACTTCCACGCCTTCGAGCATCGCCGGATCGTTGAGATTCAGGAACGTGTTCACGCCGCCGCGCTGGCCGGCGTGCGTATACCGGACGCCGTCGACGTAGATGTTCACCTTGTTGCCGGTCAGTCCGCGCACGAAAATCCCCGACATCACCTGGCTCGTGCGCTGCAGGGCGAGACCTGCTTCTTCATTCGCCACTTGCGCCACGACTTCCCACGCCCGCTCCGAGATCTCCTCGGCGTCGATGACGTTGACCGGCTGCGCCGCCTTTTCCAGCTCCTGCACGAGACCGGGCGTCGCCGTCACCGTGACCTGTTCCTCGACGTGCGCCGGATCGAGCATGACGCGGCGCTCCGCGGTGCCGGACGTCGCGTCGAGCGACTCGCGAAGCGTCGCGAATCCCGGCGCCTCGACCTGCAGCAGATAGCGGCCCGCGGGAAGCGCGTCGGTGGTGTAGCGTCCGCTGTCGCCCGTCCGCCCGCTGCTCAGCGTCGCGCCGCCGGCCGTGAGCACCGCCACCCGGGCACGCGCAACGGCGGCGCCGCTCGAATCGCTCACCTCGACGGTGATCAAATGTTGGGCGGCTGCGGGTAGGACGACGAGGACGATGGATACGACAAAGAGGACGGAACGGATGCGCATGAATACCCCTAATTTGTTCTGCTGGCTGGCGATAGACGGAATGTTCACTTTGCTTAGACGCAGGAACGCAGAATTTCTTCCGTCCGGGCCGCGGGATCATATATTGACGCGCGTAGGTCATTTCTGATGTTCACACGGATGACACTCGAAGTCCTCTTGATCGTGGTGCTCGTCATCGCGAACGGCATCTTCGCCATGGCGGAGATCGCCGTCGTCTCGTCGCGGAAGCCGCGTCTCCGCACGCGCAGCGAAGGAGGCGACCGCGGCGCGGCGGTGGCGCTGGAACTGGCCGAACGGCCCGACGACTTCCTATCGACCGTCCAGATCGGAATCACGCTCGTCGGCATCCTCGCCGGCGTCTTCGGCGGCGCCACCATCACCGAGGAGCTGGGCGCGTACTTCAACGCCTTCGCCTGGATTGCCCCGCACGGCGAGTCGCTGAGCCTCGGACTCGTCGTCCTGGCGATCACGTATCTCTCGCTCGTCATCGGCGAGCTCGTGCCGAAGCGGATCGCGCTCACGAATCCGGAGCGCATCGCGAGCTTGATGTCGCCGCCGATGCGCGGCTTGTCGCGCGTCGCGCGGCCCGTCGTCTGGTTCCTCACCGTTTCGACCGCGGCCGTGATCAAGCTGTTGCGCATCCGCGAGTCGAACGAGCCGGCGGTGACGGAAGAGGAGCTGACGTCGATGCTGGAGCTGGGCCGCAAGACGGGCGAGTTCCATCCGGCTGAGGAGGAGATGATCAAAGGAGTGTTCGCGCTGGGCGATCGGTCGGCGAGCGCGATCATGACGCCGCGTCACGAGGTGGTCTGGCTCGATCTCAACCGCCCCGCCGCCGAGCTGCAGCAACTGATCATCGAGAGCCGCCTTTCGCGCTTTCCCGCGGCGGAGGGAACGCTCGATCGATTCGTCGGCGTCATCGACGTGCGCGACGTGCTCGCGAAGCCCGGCGATCTACGAGCCGTCGTTCGCGAAGCCGTCGTCTTTCCGGAGACGACCTCCGCGCTGCAGATCCTGCACGAGTTTCAGAGCCGCAAGGCGGAGATCGGATTCGTCGTCGACGAGTACGGCGGCTTCGAAGGCATCGTCACGGTCGCCGACCTGGCCACACGCGTCCTCGGTCTCGAGGAAGACGGCGACACGCTCGTGCAACGCGACGACGGCTCCTGGCTCGTCGACGCGATGATGAACTTCGACGACTTCGCAAAGGCGGTCGGCCTGCGCATCGAGGATGAAGAGCACGACACGGTGGCCGGCTTCGTGATGGGAAAACTCGGCCGCCTCCCGCGCGTCGCCGATCGCGTCGAAACGAACGGCTATCGATTCGAGATCGTGGACATGGACGGGCACCGGGTGGATAAGGTGCTGGTGGCGAGGGTCGCGAACTAAACGAACGCCGCGGCGTGATACGCGTTCGCCGGCACCTGATCGAGACTGTGCGCGTCCGAGTAGCGATGCGTCACGCCGTACGACGCATTCATGTTCGCCAGCGCCATCGTCAGGAGATCGACCATCTCCGGCGAGACCCGCGCGAGCACGGCCTGGATCACGGCGATCACCGAGCGGACGAGCGTGCGGCTGTCGAGCCGCGAGAAGTCGCCGCGCAGATGAAACTCGCGATGGGCGGTGCTGAACAGCACGCAGTCCGCCTCGTGCACGTGCGCGCCGTCGAGAATCGCGCAAAGCGAGCCGCTGAGACCCGACAACGCAAAGAGATCGGAATTGTGCTGCACGCCCGCGCCGGCGATCGCGTCGACCAATGCCGGCAGATCGCGCGCCGAGCGCGAGACGCGCACGAGCTCGAAGAGAACGCGCGCGTAGTAATGCAGCGTGAAGCGCACGTAGTCATCCTCGCCGATGACTCCGCGCGGCGTGAACACGACCGCGGCGCGGTCTCCATCGACCAGAACGCGCGCGCTGAGCAGCTCGCGCTCTTCGGCTCGGAGAGGTAAGAGGGAATCGATCATGGACATCGAGTCGTCGCACAGCGCAAACGGACTGCCACGTCGGGCGAATTGGCTAAGCCACTTTGCGCAGTATTGTTTACGAAATCAGCGAGTGCGGTAGTAGCACGCCGAACGGGTCACAAAGTGCGCAAACGGCGGGTCAACAAATCATCTTCGGCTCAATTTCGGACCCGCGTCGCGGCCTAACGTGCTCTCACAAAAGGGATTTGGCCCACCGTTTGAAAAACGCGTCGATCGCTTCACCACAATTTAACAGGAGGAAATGGATGCACCGTCGATCACTGATCCTCGTAGGCTTACTGCTCGCCCTCGCCCTTCCGCTGTCCGCCTCGCAGTTCATCAAGCTGTCGTTCGACCAGGTTGCGCGCGAATCGAATTACATCGTCCGCGGCAACGTGGAGAACGTATGGAGCGCGTGGGATGACGCGCATGAAGTCATCTACACGTACGCCACCATCCGCGTGAATCGCTATTTCGGCGAGATCACCGGGCCGGACACGCTGGTCGTTCGGGAAGTCGGCGGCACGGTCGGCAACTACACGCAGGAAGCGATCGGCTTCCCGATGGTGCGGCGCGGCGAAGACGTCGTGCTTTTCCTGGCGCAGTGGGAAGACGGCGCCGACTTCCGCATTCACGCGTTCAATCAGGGCAAGTTCCTGGTGCGCGACCGCGGCGGCATGGAAGTGCTGGTCGAGGATCCGGTGAAGCAGGGCGACGCCCGGCTGGAGCGTCCGGACCGTTTCAATGCGCGTGAGAACGCGATGGCCGATGCGCTGACGATGGACGAGTTCACGGCCATGGTCAACGCCGCGCGCGCCGGTGAGCGCTACGAGCGCCCGCGCGCCGAGAAATAAGGAGGAGAACTGAATCATGAAGAAGCTCACGATTTACGCTCTCGCAATCCTCACCGTCGCCGCCATCGCCGCGCCGGCAATGGCCTTCACGCTCCTCTCCCCGGCTCGCGTCTGGAAGACGACGCCGGTGAGCGTCGTCGTCTATAACCGCGGCAACACCACCGTCACCGACAGCGACGGCGGCGTCACCGCGGTCGTCGGCGCGATCAAGGCCTGGGGCATCGTCAACTCCAGCGTCACCAGCGTCGCCGCCAGGCAGGGCACCGCTCCGGCCACGATCACGCTCAACAACAACGGCCACGTCTGCAACGGCTCCTGCCTCGCCGCCACGCTGACCGGCTATTACCATACGGAAGGCGGCAAGGCGTACATCGACGACGCCGACGTCTACACGAACACCAAGGTCGCGCTGACGTCGTCGCGCGAGACCGACGGCTGCAGCGGCGAGTACGACCTCGACGGCATCATGGTGCACGAAGTCGGTCACGTGATCGGCCTCGGGCACTCGACCGTGAACGGCGCGACGATGTATCCGTCCGTCAGCGCGTGCAACTTCAACAACCGCACGCTCGAGGCAGACGACATCGCGGGCAAGAACGCGCTGTACTAATCTCGTTGTCTTGATGCAAACGGCGAGTCTCTGGAAGGAGGCTCGCCGTTTCGCTTTACAACCTTGGTTGGCTTTGATATCAACTCACTCATCCTGTTTATCAACCAAGGTTGTGCACATCATCCGAGCTGCCGCTACTTTTATGAACCTTGGTTTCCATTCGACCCAAGGACGGCTGCGTTTCAAACAACCTAGGTTGATTTCCGACGCAGCGCGACCAGTACGATGATCAACCAAGGTTGATTTCGATATCATCGCGACTGCCATGAAAGCTAACCAAGGTTGATTTTCAATACAACCCATCGAGCATCGCAATCAACCAAGGTTGTCTTTTGAGACCGACTCGCCGGTAATGATGATCAACCAAGGATGGTATACTCATCGCCATGCCACGCGCGAGAGTCGCCCAGCCCGATGCGGTGCGCTTCGGGGCATTAGTCAGGAATCTCCGCCTCCAGCACGGCTGGACGATGGCGGAGTTCGCGCGGCGGTCGCACATGACCGCGAACTATCTCAGCGCGCTCGAGCAAGGGCTCTATCTGCCGAGTCTCACCGCGATCATCAACCTCGCCGGCGTGCTGGGCGTCGATCCCGGCGACCTGGTGCGCCACGTCGCCGCGGGCCGCAAGCAGCCGACGCGCGCCGTCCTTCCCCCGCTGCCGGAATGACTCCGCGCCTGCCGTGTTCCGATTGACGTGATCCCGTCATTCGCCCTCGCGTTCTTCCTCGCAGCAGCCACCGTCCAGACCGCCGACGAGGCGATCGCCGCCGACGCCCGGTCCTACGCGCGCAGCCAGGGCGTGAGCCAGGAAGAAGCCGTCCGCCGATTGCGCATTCAGCTCGAGATGGGCGGTCTCATCGGGCGCCTACGCAAAACCTACAAGTCGCGACTGGCCGGAATCATCGTCGATCATCAGCCGGTCTATCGCGTCCGCGTACGGCTCACCGGCCCATCGCCGGTCGCTCCACAGGAACACAAGCTCGGAGGCAGCACGCTCCCGGTCGTCTTCGAGACCGGCGCGACCGCGACGGTCGATGCACTCGTCCAGGCGATGAGCACCCATGCCGAAGCGCTCAAGCGCCTCTACCCCACCCTCGCCGGCATGGGAGCGGACGAACGCACGAGCGAGATCGTGCTGGACGTCTACGCGCCGACCGCCGAGGAGGCAGCCGCGGCGAAAGCGAAGCTCGGCGAAGCGCAGGCGCTTCTCGGCGTGCCGGTGCGCATCGCCATTACGGATGCGTATCCGGCGTTGCAGTGATGCGGGAGCTACGATTTCTCCACGAACTGTCCGCTGGAATCGCTGTACGTGACGTCGACAGACGAAGCTCCCACGAATCCCACGGCGCAGGAGTCTGAAGGGACATTCTCCAATACGGTGCCGCTTTCGTACGTCGACAGGAAGAGCTGAACTGCAGAAAACATGGTGAACAACACGTCGCCGTTCGCCGACAAACGTTCTGAGCCAGCCCGACGTTGACGCTCCCAGAGGTCATGTTGACTACATCGATGGCGTCCGTGGTCATCGAGGACTGACCCATGTCCATGAAACCCGTATCGCCGTCGAGGCTCTGGTACAAGTATTTGGTTTCACACCGACGCCGACGTTTGATGCTCGACCCCGGACGTGCTGATCACTGCACCCACCGCCGGAGTCGTCCCCGTCACGAAGAGAGGCGCTCCTCGGCGTGCCGGTGCGCATCGCCATTACGGATGCGTATCCGGCGTTGCAGTGACGGACCGGCGGTCTAGCGCCGCGGCCACTGGCCCGCTTCAGCGGTAGGCTCACGAGCGACAAAGGATTGCCCGCTGAGATTGACGATCTCGCGTGCCCTTTCCAATGACGCGAGCTCTCCGCGGGCATATTCGAGCCGATACAGGCACGACCGCTTCGCGAACAACAAGTCGCCCGACGGTGCCCAATCCGCCCAGCTGCTCCTCCCGATCCGATGGGATTCGCCTTCAGCAGACACGACGGCATGCCGTGTGAGATACCACGGTCCGTTGGGTACGTGGATGTTGTGGATGGTCATCTGAAGCGTATATCGCTCCGGCGAAATTGGATGTGGTTTCGCCCAGGTGATCGGCGGGTCGAAACTCTTCTCGCCAGGGGTTCCAGGATGAAGGAGCGTCCAGCCATCGCGCTCGAGACGTTTCGTCCAGACCGGATGATCTTCCCCCCAACCGGAATGCGCTCCGAAGGGAACGATCGTGAGGCGCTTGGGGAGCCGAAACCCGTCGGCCAGCGTCATTTCGCTCTGGCGATGGTTGAGCGCAATGCGGCTCTTCGACTCGAAGTGCCCGCCACCGCCCCAGCTATCTCCCTTCGGCCACAATGCCAGAGCCGTCAAATGCGGCGGCTTGCTGAGCGCCGACCATGAGTAGTACGGCTCTCTGTACGTCGCGGCGAAATAAAGCAGCAGCTCGCCATCGGGCGACAGATCACAGCGCCGTTCGTAGATTCGTCCCTTGAGCCATTGGCCTTCCACGAATTGGTCCGTATCGGTATTCCAGGAGAGCAAGAGCACCCGTTTGGACGGCCCTCGACGAAAGACCACGGCGCGCGGAGCGGACCTGGCGAGAATTGCATAGATCCCAACCTCGGCGGGCATCGTCCGCAGCGTAGCACCGCCCGGGCGGTACGACCACACAAACAGGATCGTAACCTCTGTTCATTTTCGATTGTCTACGCCGGTTGTGTGGACGCCTCGAGGATTAAATTCTTTCGCCGTTACGCTGACACTGTCGCCGTGTTGCGAGCGGCGTGCCGCCGCCGGCTCTGGTGAGTCGACGAGGCGGCTCAGCCGCCGGCCCCGCGTCAGCTTCTACGCGGAGTTAGGCCGACCGACGGTCACGGATTATATGGCCGCCGATCCGGCTCGACATACCGTGCGGCAACATGACGCAGCAATCGATTCACCTCCGCCTCGGGGATTGTGGCTGTGCGCGGGACAACCAACTCGCTCGGTGGAGACGCTCCGTGCGCTAACGCTAGGCGACGTCCCTTTTTACTCCGAGTCATTTGATAGTATTCGAGCATGCGGGCGGTCGACTGCTCGATCACTGGTTCTGTTAAGAATCGTCGGGTGTAGCCGTCTGCAGACGGTGTGCGCGTCATGATGGTAAGCGCCAAAAACCCTAAGTCGGCGTGAACTATGAATGGAGGGCGTTCCTGCAGAATACGCGCGAATAACGCCTCGAGATTAATCCGACCGAAGACCGGCAGGACATCGCGATTCAGAAGTACGCGAGGCAGCCAATGCTCTGGGCGTGGTGCAAGTGCACATGCGACGGCGATAGGGGCAGGTTTGTCAAGGAGGTAGCGCGCAAAGCGGCTGCTAATCGACTCCCGGACCACATATGTTGCGCAGAGATACTCCTGAAGCGATAAATGTGAGAACTCAAAGCGATTGCGGCCGGCGTCCACAAAGATTCCGGTATGCGTCTCAAGCTCACGCACTACCGCATCCGACTCACCGTACGGAAGGCGAAATCTTTCATGTAACTCGAGATAGGCAGCGGCGATTGATGCCGATGTAAACTGGTGCTCGTGCAGCTCATAAGTCAGCCAGAACGCCAAGTGCGCCAGGAAATCCCGCTTTCGGCTGGTATCGAATGCAGCATAGCGAGACAACCTCGGCAACTTTTTGTGCTTAATGTCCCACTCTTCTATTGCTAGGCGCACGATCAATTCAATGACGTCGGCGGGTTGATCAGGAATGAGGCCGCGTTCTTCATACAGCACCAGTAACTGACAAAGAAAGAGTGGGCGATTCGCAAGATCCAGAAATGACTGTTTGCTGAGTTTCTCAAGAAAATCGTCTGGTGTTCGCGTCCAACGATGCGCGATATCGCTGATCTGTGACGGTTCAAGTGGAGCAAGCTCCACCAAGTCAAAGTTCGACAGTTGCGCGTTGAAGTCGCCTGACCGGCAAGTGACGATTATCTTAGCGTGCTGGCACTTTTCGGCTATACGTGAAATTTGGCGCTCAGTAAAAGTACGAAGTTCTGGCGAAACCTCGTCCAAGCCATCAAGTAACAGCAGGGCATGTGTGCTGTCGAGAAGGGCGGCAATCGCAGTGGCAAGCCGTTCGGAACCCACGAAGCGCCGCTGAATGCTCTGCTCGGTTGATTCTTTGCCGTCAGGTGGCTTAGGCAAAGCTATCAGTTCCTGTTCAACGCCAAGTAACCGGCCAAGTTTTTGATCCAGTACATCGGTGTCGTGGAGCTCACGTAGTCGTACGACAATGGGGTAATCTGAGTCGTCCTCTGCCAAACGCGGCGCATGGGTAAGAACGAATCGCGCTAGACGTTTTAGTGTGGTCGTTTTGCCAGCACCAGGATCACCGAGCAGGATATAGTTTCTGTCGCTCTCCAGCAGTGAAAGTTCACTCTGTAGCGGCGCGGATCGCATCCCACGAAACTTCCGAGGAATGGACAAGAACAGATCAATCGTGTCTTGATCTGTGCCCTTCGCCGTAGAGAGGCCAAAGAACTCGATTCGCCCCGTCCATCGGCTCAGTTCCGAAATGTGCGCGGCGATCATAGCTTCGACATCTGGCTGCCGCGGAGGTTTGAGGCGATGCTGCGCGTAGGCGTCGAGCAACCGCCGGACAATTTCTAGTGCTACGCTTTCACCAACAGCCATGCTGGGCCTACCCCGGTTTCGTGGACTGGTGATTACTTGGGTCAGGCGACAGCCGCCCGACGCTTTTCGAACTGCACGGGTGAATAGTAGCCGAGCGCTGAGTGCCGGCGATGCGTGTTGTAGAAGCCTTCAATGAACTCGAAGATTGCGTCGTGCGCCTCGTCGTGATTCCTGAACGTCGAGCGGTCGATCAGCTCGCACTCGAGGGTGGCAAAGAAGCTCTCGCACATGGCATTGTCGTAGCAGTCGCCGACCGAGCCCATGGACGGACGAATGCCGGCCTGTCGGCACCGC
>DATFHJ010000119.1:0-13131 GCA_035248585.1 Thermoanaerobaculia bacterium | reverse complement strand
ATGATGCGGGTGTAGCCACCCGGACGCTCGGCGAACCGCGGGCCGATCGTGCCGAACAGCTTGGCCACGAGCGTGTCGTCGGCGATCACGCGCTCGGCCTGGCGGCGTGCGTGAACGCTGTCATTCTTGCCGAGGGTGATGAGCTTCTCGATCTGCGGACGAAGCTCTTTCGCCTTCGGCAGCGTGGTGATGATGCGCTCGCTCTCGATGAGCGACGCGAGCTGATTGCGGAACATCGCGTTGCGATGGCTCGACGTCCTTCCCAGCTTGCGATTTGCCATTCCGTGTCGCATCGATTTCTCCTAACTTCTAATCGCGGTAGTCGCCGCCGCGCGCGCCGGCCGGCACGCGGGTCATGCCGAACGACAGGCCGAGGCTGGCGAGAACGTCTTTGATCTCATCGAGCGACTTGCGGCCGAAGTTCTTGGTCGACAGCATCTCGCGCTCGGTGCGCTGCACGAGATCGCCCAGCGTACGGATGTTGGCGTTCTTGAGGCAGTTCGCGGAGCGGACCGAGAGGTCGAGCTCCTCGATCGGCTTGGCCAGCATCTCCGCGAGGCGCGGATCGACTTCCGGAGCCGCCGCTTCCTCACGCTCTTCGAGACGGGTCTCGAAGGCGCTGAAGATGCGCAGGTGATCGCCGAGCAATTCGGCGGCGAGGCTGATCGCCTCCTGCGGCGAGACCGCGCCGTTGGTCCAGACTTCGAGCACGAGCTTGTCGTAGTCGGTCATCTGTCCGACGCGCGCGCCTTCGACGTGATAGTTCACACGGCGCACCGGCGAGTGGATCGAGTCGACGGGGATGTAGCCGAGCGGCAGATCGGTGTCGGCGTTGCGGTCGGCCACGGTATAGCCGCGGCCGCGCTTGAGACGGGCCTCGAGCTTGAGCGAGCCTTCCTTCGACAGCGTGGCGATGTGCGCGGTCGGATCGAGGATCTCGATGTCCGGATCCTCTTCGAAGTCGGCCGCGGTGACGACGCCCGGACCCTTCTTCTCGAGGTAGAGCGTTTTCGGACCGCTGCCATGAAGCTTGAACGGAATCTGCTTGAGGTTGAGGACGACGTCAGTCATGTCCTCGACCACACCCTGCAGCGAGGAGAACTCGTGCAGCACACCTTCCACGCGCACGGCCGTGATGGCAGCACCCTCGATCGAGGAGAGCAGCACGCGGCGCAGGGCGTTCCCGATGGTCGTACCGAAGCCGCGCTCGAACGGCTGGGCGACGAAGCGCCCGTACGTCGGTGTGAGTGTTTCGGGATCGTAATCGAGCTTTTTCGGTTTCTGAAAATCTGACCACATCATGTGAGCGGCCTCCTCACGGCGAGCGGAGGACCGCACGCGGGATCAGTCCGCGCGCGCAGTCCACCGGGATTTGATTACTTCGAGTAGAGTTCGACGATGAGCTGTTCCTGGATCGGCAGACGGATGTCTTCGCGCTTCGGAAGATCCGTGACCGCGCCGCGGAACTGATCGGGTTCGAGCTGGAGCCACGCCGGAACGCCGCGGCCCGCCGCCGTTTCGACGGCCTGGCGGATCTGGTCGTTCTTGCGGCTCTTCTCGCGAACCTGAATGACGTCGCCCTTGCGCACCTGGTACGAGGGGACGTTGATCTTTTTTCCGTTCACTTCGATGTGTCCGTGGCGGACGAGCTGCCGTCCCTGCGCGCGCGACGCCGCGAAGCCGAGGGAGTAGACGATGTTGTCGAGCCGCAGCTCGAGCTGGCGGAGCAGGTTCTCACCGGTGATGCCGGTGCGATTCGCGGCGCGATGGAAGTACAGACGGAACTGCTTCTCGAGCAGGCCGTAGATGCGCTTCACTTTCTGCTTCTCGCGAAGCTGAATGCCGTAGCCGAGCACCTTCGACCGGCGGCGTCCATGCTGGCCGGGCGCGTAATTGCGGCGCTCGATGGCGCACTTGTCCTTGAAACAGCGATCACCCTTCAGGAACAGCTTCATGCCCTCGCGCCGGCAAAGCCGGCAGACGGGGTCGGTGTAACGAGCCACTATGCCTCCTCAACGTTTCGCACCCGCAGCACCATGCTGCGTTGCGTCTACGCCGGCTGCTGCACGGCGTAAGAATTCAAGACATGCTCAGACGCGGCGGCGCTTCGGCGGACGGCAGCCGTTGTGCGGGATCGGGGTGACGTCCTTGATCGACTTGATGTCGAGTCCCGACGCCGCCAGAGCGCGGATGGCCGACTCGCGGCCCGCGCCCGGTCCCTTCACCTTCACGTCGACCGAACGGACGCCGTGCTCCTGGGCCAACTGGGCGGCATTCTGGGCCGCCACCTGCGCGGCGAACGGAGTGCCTTTGCGCGATCCCTTGAAGCCGATGCGTCCCGCGCTCGACCACGAAAGGATGTTGCCCATCGGATCGGTGATGGCCACGATGGTGTTATTGAACGTCGCCGCAATGGAGGCGACGCCGTGCGGAACGTTCTTCCGCTCTTTCCGCTTCGTTCCGGCGCGACGCGCGCCCGCTTTCGGTGCTCTTGCAGTAGCCATTGCTGATCCTTATTTCTTGGTAGCTTTCTTCTTGCCGGCAATGGCGCCCTTGCGGGGACCTTTGCGCGTGCGCGCGTTGGTGTGCGTCCGCTGGCCGCGCACCGGCAGGCCGCGGCGATGGCGCATGCCGCGGTAGCAGTTGATCTCCATCAGCCGCTTGATGTCGAGGCCGACGTCCTTGCGCAGATCACCCTCGACCTTGCCTTCGTCGGTGATGATCTGGCGGATCTTGCGGACGTCGTCTTCGGACAGATCCTTGACGCGCACGTCCTTGTTCACACCAGCCGACTCGAGAATTTTGCTCGAGCGCGTACGGCCGATGCCGTAGATGTACGTCAGGCCGACTTCGACCCGCTTGTTGAGTGGAAGATCCACACCCGCGATACGTGCCATTGTTTCCCCTGCTCCTGATTAGCCCTGCCGCTGCTTGTGCTTCGGGTTATCGCAAATGATGCGAATGACACCCTGGCGACGAACGACTTTGCACTTGCTGCAGATACGTTTGACTGATGAACGAACTTTCATGACTTGGCTCACTTGTAGCGATACGTGATGCGCCCGCGCGTCAGATCGTACGGCGAGAGCTCGACCAACACTTTGTCTCCCGGAAGGATGCGAATGAAGTGCTTTCTCATCTTGCCGGAGATGTGCGCGAGCACTTTGTGCTTGTTCTCCAGCTCGACCTGAAACATCGCATTGGGCAGCGTCTCGAGGACGGTCCCGGTCACTTCAATCGCGTCTTCCTTCGACATAGATCCTTTTCTGTTGTTACTTCCCTAAAACCAGCGGCCCGTTCGCCGTCACGGCGACCGAGTTTTCGAAATGCGCGGCCAGCGTTCCATCGACGGTTCTGGCCGTCCATCCGTCCGCGTCCGTTTTCACATCCTGGATGACCCCGTTCGCTCCGGCGCGCTCGATGCGCGAGCGAAGCTTCGACCCGATCTCACAGAGCATCGGCTCGATTGCGAGCACCATCCCTTCGCGAAGCGGAACACCGCGTCCGCGCTTCCCGAAGTTGTAGACCTGCGGCTCCTCGTGCATCTTCCGCCCGATGCCGTGACCGACAAACGTGCGGATGACATGAAAGCCGCGGGACTCCGCGTGCTCCTGAACCGCCTGACCGATGTCGCCGATGTGCCGTCCGGGCCGCATCTCTTCGATGGCCAGCTCGAGGCACTCGCGCGTGGTCCGCATCAGCAGGTCCGCTTTCGCATCGACCTTGCCGACCGGCACGGTGAGCGCCGCATCGCCGACGAAGCCTTCGAAGATCGAGCCGAAGTCGAGGCCGACGATGTCGCCCTCCTGCAGCTTGGCGCGGTTCGGGATGCCGTGCACGATCACGTCGTTGACGGACGTACAGACCACCGCCGGATACGGCGGCAGACCCATCGGAGCGTAGTTCTTGAACGGCGATTTCGCGCCGCGCTTGGCCAGCTCCTCCTCCGCCATCGCGTTGAGCTGCGCGGTGGTCACGCCGGGGCGCACCATCTCGCGCATCAGCTCGAGGATCTCGACCACGATCCGGTTGGCCCGGTCCATGACCGCGATCTCGTCGCGACTCTTCAGCGTCGGCCCTTTCATACGATCGAGCATCGGTCGTCAGGACCCTTCCTTCGCAAGGGATTTCTCAATTCGTTCAAAGACCTCATCGACGGGACCAACCCCGTCGACCTCGCGCAGAATGCTTTTCGACTTGTAATACGTAGCGACCGGAAGCGTCTGGCGATGGAACGCTTCCAGCCGTTTGCGCACGGCCTCTTCGTTGTCGTCGGGACGTGCAATGACTTCGGCCCCGCAGCGGTCACAAACGCTGTCGGATGCCGGGGGATTGTTCTCGAGGTGGTAGATCGCCCCGCACTGAGCGCACGTGCGTCGCAGAGAGATGCGGCGCACGATGGCCTCGTCTGGGACGAGCAGTTGGAGAACCCGAAGGTTGCTTTTTCCATTCCCGACCAGTCCATCGAGCTTTTCCGCCTGCACGAGCGTGCGGGGAAAGCCGTCGAGAATGAAGCCTTGTTCGGCGTCCGACTGCGCCAGCCGGTGGTCGATGATCTCGATCATCACATCGTCCGGGACGAGCGCACCCGAGGCCATGATCGACGCGGCCTTCTGCCCGACCGGCGTACCGGCCGCGACAGCCTCGCGCAGCATGTCGCCCGTCGAGATGTGCGGGATCGCGAAACGGCTTGCCAGCCGCTTCGCCTGCGTTCCCTTGCCGCTTCCCGGCGGTCCGATGAAGATGATCTTCAAGCTACGTTTATCCTCGACGTCCGCGAAGGCGGCCCTTCTTCATGAATCCGTCGTAGTGGCGCATGACCAGCTGCGACTCGATCTGCTGCATGGTGTCCATGGCCACGCCGACGACGATCAGCAGCGACGTGCCGCCGAAGTAGAAGTTCAAACCCATGCCTTCCGTGAACCACAGCGGAAGCATGCGGTCGAGCGCGGCGCCGACGCCGAACGGCAGCTGCGCGACGTGCACGCCGGAGATGAGGAACTCCGGCAGGATGCAGACGGCGGCGAGATAGACCGAGCCGACGAACGTGATGCGCGTCAGCACGCGGTCGATGTAGTCCGACGTCCTCTTGCCCGGGCGGATGCCGGGGATGAAGCCGCCGTACTTGCGCATGTTGTCGGCCGTGTCGACGGGGTTGAAGACGATCGACGTGTAGAAGTAGCCGAAGAAGACGATGCCGGCGATCTGCAGCAGGTAGTAAAGCGGCTCGCCGACGCGGAGCTGGTTCCCGATGGCCGCGGCCCACGGAGCCTTGATCATCTGCGCGATGGTCTGCGGGATGACGAGGATCGAGGAGGCGAAGATGACGGGAATGACGCCCGCGGTGTTGACGCGCAGCGGCAGGTACGTGTTCGCGCCGCCGTAGACTTTGCGGCCGACGACGCGCTTGGCGTACTGCACCGGGATGCGTCTCTGAGCGCGCTCCATGAACACGACGAACGCGACCACGACCACCATGAAGATCACGAGGAAGAGCATGGCGAAGAGGCTGCGGTTGCCGGTGCGGATGTCGCCGACGGTCGTCAGAACCGCCGAGGGCAGTCCGACCACGATGCCGGCGAAGATGATGAGCGAGATGCCGTTGCCGATGCCGCGCTCCGAGATCTGCTCGCCGAGCCACATGATGAACGCGGTTCCGGTCGTGAGCGTGAGCACGGTCATGATCGGGAAGCCGAGTCCCCACAGCGCATCCTGGATGTGCGGCGGAACGAGCGGCGCGCCGCCGGGAGCGGTCTGGGACTTGAGCCAGAACGCGACGCCGAGGGACTGCACGATCGAGAGAGCGATCGTTCCGTAGCGCGTGTACTGGTTGATCTTACGCCGGCCCATCTCGCCTTCCTTCGAAAGCTTCTCGAGGAACGGCCAGACCACGGTGAGGAGCTGCAGGATGATCGACGCCGAGATGTACGGCATGATGCCGAGGGCGAAGACCGAGAGGCGGCGCAGCGCACCGCCGGAGAACATGTCGAGAAAGCCGAACACGCCGCCGCTCATCGCCTTGAAAAACTCCGAGAGCGCGACGGGATCGACGCCCGGCGTCGGAATGTGCGAGCCGAGGCGATAGACCGCGAGCAGCGCGAACGTGAAGATCACGCGCTTGCGGAGGTCCTCGATCGCCCAGATGTTGCGGACTGTATCGACGACGTTCGGCACGTTACTGGATCTCCTGGCAAGAGCCGCCGGCGGCCTCGATCTGCTTCTTCGCCGTGGCCGAGAACTTGGTGGCGGAAACGGTCAGCTTCTTGGAGAGCTTGCCGTCGCCGAGAACCTTGATTCCGTCGTGCTGTCCCTTGACGAGACCTGCTTTGCGAAGCTCGGCCTCGCCGACCGTGGCGCCGTTGTCGAAGCGCTCGAGGTCGGAGATGTTCACGACCGCGTAGTCCTTCTTGAAGATGTTGGTGAAGCCACGCTTCGGCAGACGGCGATGCAGCGGCATCTGTCCGCCTTCGAAGCCGGGCTGGCGGCTGAAGCCGGAACGCGACTTCTGGCCCTTCTCACCGCGCGCGGCGGTCTTGCCGTGGCCCGAGCCGGGTCCGCGGCCGACGCGCTTTTTCGCGTGGCGCGAGCCTTTCTTTGGTTTCAGGTTATTGAGTTCCATGATGATGTGACTCCTAAGTCAATCACTCGACGTGACGCTACGCGTCAACGACTTCCACCAAATGCTGGATCTTCTTGATCATGCCGCGAACCTGCGGGGTGTCCACGCGCTCGGAGACTTTGTGCATCTTGCCGAGGCCGAGAGCCTTGAGGGTCTCGCGCATCTCGCGCGGGCAGGCGATGCCGCTGCGGATCTGGCGCATGCGGAGCATCTTCTTCTCGTCGCTCATGCCGCATCCCCTTCCGCACTCTCGCCGTTGCCGCGCAGGCTCTTGTACTGATCCTCGGTGCGCAGCTGCTTGAGAGCCTCGAACGTCGCCTTGACGACGTTGTGCGGATTCGCGGTGCCGAGCGACTTGGTCAGAATGTTCTGAATGCCGGCCGACTCGAGAATCGCGCGCACCGGACCGCCGGCGATGACGCCCGTGCCTTCCGATGCCGGCTTGAGCAGAACCTTGCCCGCGCCGTAACGGCCGACGATCGCGTGCGGGATCGTGGTGCCGCTCATGGCGATCTTGACCATGTTCTTCTTGGCGATCTCGATTCCCTTCTTGATCGCCGCCGGAACTTCCTTCGCCTTGCCGGAACCGAATCCGACTCGGCCCTGACCGTCGCCGACGACGACCAGCGCGCTGAAGCTGAAGTTCTTACCGCCCTTGACGACCTTCGTCACGCGGTTGATGTGGACGACCTTGTCGATCATCCCGCTGTCGTTCTTCTCTTCCTGACGGCGCTCGCCGCGAGGACCGCCCTGTCCGGGCCGATGCTGTGGACGCTGCATGTGATCTCCTAGAATTCCAGTCCGTTCTCACGCGCCGCATCCGCGAGCGCCTTGATGTTGCCGTGGTAGAGATAGCCGCCGCGGTCGAACACCACGCGCGTCACACCCTTGTCCTTTGCCTTCTTCGCGATCAGCGCGCCGACGGCCTTCGCCGCCGCGGCGTTGGAGCCCTTCGTGCCGGCGTCCTTGTCGAGGCTCGAGGCCGAGGCGATGGTCTTGCCGGTCGAGTCGTCGATCACCTGCGCGTAAATGCTCTTGAGGCTGCGGAACACCGCCAGACGCGGGCGCTCCGTCGTTCCCTTCAGGTTCCGGCGGATTCGTTCCCGAATCCGGCCGCGTGCTTCCACTCTGTGTCTTGCGCGATCCATAATTTCCTCTGTGCCGAGGTGAATGCCCGGCGCACTAGGTCTGTGGAGCGGCGGGCTTCAGCCCGCCGTCTGGTTTCAGCGGGCTAAAGCCCGCCGCTCCATTACTTGCCTGCCGCCTTACCTGCCTTGCGGCGAATGATTTCATCCGAGTACTTGATGCCCTTGCCCTTGTAGGGATCGGGCTCGCGGAGGCTGCGGATCTCGGCCGCGGTCTGTCCGACCCTCTGCTTGTCGATGCCGGTGATCGTGACGTGGCCGGTCTTGGCGTCGACGGTGATGTCGATGCCTTCCGGAATCGGGAAACGGACCGGGTGCGAGTAGCCGAGTTGGAACACGACTTCGCGTCCCTTGACCTCGGCACGGTAGCCGACGCCGACGATGTCGAGCTCGCGCTTGAAGCCTTCGCTCACGCCCTTGACGTTGTTCGCCACGAGCGCGCGCATGAGGCCGTGAAACGCGCGGGTCTTGCCCTCTTCGTCTTTGCGCTCGAACTTCACGACGTTGTCCTTCACGTCGACCGAGATGCCGGTGACGATGGGAGTCGAGAGGCTGCCTTTCGGTCCCTTGACCACGACGGCATTGCCGTCCTGGCGGACTTCGACGCCTTTCGGCAGCGAGATTTCTTTCTTACCGATGCGAGACATTTGGATCTCTCCTTACCAAACCTGGCAGAGGACTTCGCCGCCCACGCCGGTCTTCGCGGCCTCGGCGCCCGAGAGCACGCCCTTCGAGGTGGAGACGATCGCCAATCCGAGTCCGCCGAGGACCTGGGGGATCGCTTCCTTGCCGCGATAGACGCGCTTGCCGGGACGCGAGACGCGCTCGATGCCGTGGATGACCGGCTCGCCGTTACCCGAGTACTTCAGGTAGACGCGCAGCGAGCCCTGCGGCTTGCCGTCTTCCTCGACGACTTTGTAGTTGCTGATGAAGCCCTCGGACTTGAGGATGCGGGCGATTTCGACTTTCAGCTTCGAAACCGGCATCTCGACGCGATCGTGCCGCGACGTAATTCCGTTGCGGATCCGAGTGAGCATATCCGCGATTGGATCTGTCATAGACATGTGTGTGACTCCTCTTACCAGCTGGACTTCGTCACGCCGGGGACGTAGCCGCCGAGCGAGAGCTGTCGAAAACAGATGCGGCAGAGCTGGAACTTGCGCAGGAATCCCCGCGGGCGTCCACACTGCTTGCAGCGGTTGCGCTTGCGAACCGAAAACTTCGGCTTCCGCTCAGCCTTGACGATGCTCGAGATCTTTGCCATGAATCGTTCCTCTTACTTGCCGAACGGCATGCCGAGCTCGCGCAGAAGGAAGCGCGCCTGCTCGTCGTTCTTCGCCGTGGTGACGATGGTGATGTTCATGCCCTTCGACTTATCGACCTTGCCCGCGTCGATCTCGGGAAAGATCAGGTGGTCGCGGATGCCGAGGGTGTAGTTGCCGCGGCCGTCGAACGACTTCGTCGCCACGCCGCGGAAGTCGCGGACACGCGGGAGGGCGATGTTGATCAGACGGTCGAGAAACTCGTACATCTTCTCGCCGCGAAGCGTGACCATCGCACCGATGGACTGCCCTTCGCGGAGCTTGAAGCTGGCGATCGACTTCTTGGCTTTCGTGACGACCGGCTTCTGGCCGGTGATCGTCGACAGCTCTTCGACGGCCGTGTCGAGGATCTTCGCGTTCGAAATCGCTTCGCCCATGCCCATGTTCAGCACGACCTTCTCGATCTTCGGAACCGCCATCGGGTTCTTGATCTGGAATTCGTCCTGAATCTTCTTCCGCGCTTCGTTGTATTGCTGTTTGAGTCTGGCTGCCATTTGGTTTTCCTTGCCCGGCGTTGTACGGGCTTGCTGGTCCCGTGGAGCGGCAGGCTTCAGCCTGCCGTCTGTTTCGGCGGGCTAAAGCCCGCCGCTCCACTTACTTGGTGAGGTCCGATTTGCACTTGCGGCAGAAGCGAACCGCTTCGCCTTCTTCATTGCGATGAGAGCCGAGGCGAGTGGCCTCGCCGCAGCTCGGGCAGACTACCTGGAGCTTGGCCACGTGAATCGGGGACTCGCGCTCGAGGATGCCGCCCTTGACGTTCTTCGACGGGTTCGGACGCGTGTGCTTCTTGGTGAGGTTCACGCGCTCGACGATGGCCGTGCCTTTGGTGGCCAGGACGCGCAGCACGCGTCCCTTCTTGCCGGCGTCCTTGCCGGCGAGGACGACGACCGTGTCGCCCTTCCGCACGTGCGGCTTGTGGATCGGGTCCTGTTTTGCTTTCGACGTACGTCCGTACATGTTCTTTCCTTAGATGACTTCCGGCGCGAGGGAGATGATCTTCATGAACTTCCGCTCGCGGAGCTCGCGCGCGACCGGACCGAACACGCGCGTGCCGACAGGCTCGCGCTGGTCGTTGATGAGAACGGCCGCGTTGTCGTCGAACTTGATGTACGACCCGTCGCGGCGGCGCGTCTCCTTGACCGTGCGGACGATGACCGCCTTGACGACCGCGCCCTTCTTGACCGTGCCGTCCGGCGAAGCTTCCTTCACCGAGGCGGTGATGACGTCACCCACGCGCGCGTACTGGCCGGCCGTGGAGCCGCCTCGCAAACGGATGCAGGCGATCTTCTTCGCGCCCGTGTTGTCTGCAACCTGCAGAATCGTTCCCATCTGAATCATGACGGTCTCCGTTAGCTCGCCTTGGCGATGACTTCCTTCACGTTCCAACGCTTCCGCTTCGAGAGCGGGCGCGTCTCTTCGATGATCACGCGATCCCCGACGTTGACGTCCGGGTTCTCGTTGTGAGCGAGGAACTTGTTCGTGCGCTTGATGTACTTCTGGTACATCTCGTGACGGACGAGGTTCTCGACGGCGACGACGACGGTCTTCTGCATCTTGTTCGACACGACGACGCCGACCTTCTCGCGCTTGTTGTCCTGCTGGGTCTTCTGTTCTTCTGCCATGGGTGCCTCTTACGCCTTCGTGTCCGAGCTGCTGCGAGCGCGCTCATTGAGAAGCGTCTCGATCTGCGCGATCTCGCGGCGGACCTCGCGCATCTTCATCGGGTTTTCCATCTGGCCGGTGGCGCGCTGGAAGCGGAGCTTGTACAGCTGCTCGCGCAAGTCGCGCGAGCGGTTGCTCAGCTCGAGCTCACTCTTGTCGCGCAGGCCTTTGAGGGTCTTCTTGCTGGCCATTACTCACCAACCTCCGTCTGCGATCGCGTCACGAAACGCGTTTTGATCGGAAGCTTGTGCGCGGCCAGGCGGAATGCCTCTTCGGCGATCTCGCGGGTCACACCCTCCATCTCGTAGAGGATGCGGGCCGGCTTGATCACGCACACCCACTCTTCCGGAGCTCCCTTGCCCTTGCCCATACGGGTCTCGAGCGGCTTCTTGGTGATCGGCTTGTCGGGGAAGATCCGGATCCAGATCTTGCCGCCGCGCTTGACGTGACGCGTCATGGCGATACGGGCGGCCTCGATCTGGCGCGCCGTCACCCAGCCCGCCTCGAGCGCCTGCAGGCCGAAATCGCCGAACGAGACTTTCTGTCCGCGCGTGGCGAGCCCGCGGCGCCGTCCGCGCTGCTGCTTTCTGAATTTGACTTTCTTCGGCATCATCATGATGCGGTTTCTCCTGAATCAACGACGATTACTGAGCGCGGCGCCGGGACTTCGCTTTCGCCATCTCGCCCTTGTACAGCCACACCTTCACGCCGATCGTGCCGTAGGTCGTGTTGGCCACGGCCAGGCCGTAGTCGATGTCGGCCTTGAGGGTGTGCAGCGGCAGACGGCCGTCCTGATACCACTCGGAGCGCGCGATCTCGGCGCCGTTGAGGCGGCCGCCCACGCGCACCTTGATGCCCTTCGCGCCGAAGCGGAAAGCCGACTCCATGGCCTTCTTCATCGCGCGGCGGAAGGCGATGCGGCGCTCAAGCTGGGTGGCGATGTTCTCGGCCACGAGCTGGGCGTCGAGCTCCGGACGCTGGATTTCCTGGATGTTGATGTAGACCTCGCCGTTGACGAGCTTCTGCAGCTCATCGCGCAGCTTGTCCACCTCCGCACCTTTGCGTCCGATGATGATGCCGGGACGCGAGGTGTAGATGTTGATGCGCATTTTGTTGGCCGTGCGCTCGATGTCGATCTCCGAAACGCCGGCGTGGCTGAGGCGCTTCTTGAGGTCGTCGCGAAGTTTCAGATCGCGATGGAGCGTCTCGGCGTAGTTCTTCCCCGCGAACCAGCGCGAGTGCCAGGTCTTGTTGAAGCCCAGCCGAAAACCGTAAGGATTGACCTTCTGACCCAAGATTTGCCTCCGTTATTTACGGGCGCGCGCGCGGCCCTTGCCGCCGCTCCGCTCGTTGACCGCCTTGACTTCGTCCGACACATGCACGGTAACGTGCGATTTCCGCTTCTGGATGCGATAGGCGCGGCCCATCGGAGCCGGCTGGATGCGCTTCTCCCGCGGTCCCTCGTTGACGTAGATCTTCGAGACCACGAGCTCGTCGACGTCGGGCGCGTTCTCCTTGTTCTCCGCATTGGCAACCGCGGAGCGGAGCAGCTTCTCCAGATCCTTCGCGCACGACTTGCGCGTGAAGCGGAGAATGTTCAGCGCTTCCTCGACCTTCTTGCCGCGCACGAGATCGGCGACGAGTCGCACTTTCTGCGGCGAGACTTTCAGATACTTCAGAGTGGCCGTTGCTTCCATTGCTTTTCTCCGCCCTTATTTGGCGGCCGGAGCCGCAGCCGGAGCCGCCGGCTTCGCCGTCTTCTCGACCTTCTTGCCGCTGTGTCCCTTGAAGAGACGCGTCAGCGCGAACTCGCCGAGCTTGTGACCGACCATGTTCTCGGAGATGTAGACCGGCGTGAATTTGCGGCCGTTGTGGACCGCAATCGTGTGGCCGACCATCTCCGGAGTGACCGTGGAGCGGCGCGACCAGGTCTTGATGACCTTTTTGTCGCGCTCGCGGTTCATCGCATCCACCTTCTTCATCAGGTGGTCGTCGACAAATGCACCTTTTTTCTGTGAGCGCATTACTTGGTTCTCCGCTTGACGATGAACTTGTTCGTCTGTTTGTTACGGCGCGTCTTGTAGCCCTTGGTCGGCTGGCCCCACGGCGACACCGGATGGCGTCCGCCGGAGGTCTTCCCTTCACCGCCGCCGAGGGGGTGATCGACCGGGTTCATGGAGACGCCGCGGTTGTGCGGCTTCTTGCCGAGGTGGCGGGTCCGGCCGGCCTTGCCGTACGAGACGTTCTCGTGCTCGAGGTTGCCGACCTGGCCAATCGTCGCGTAGCAGCGGACGTGCACCTTGCGCATCTCGCCCGAGGGGAGGCGCAGGGTCGCCCAGTCGCCCTCGCGGGCCATCAGCTGCGCGCCGGCGCCGGCCGAGCG
>DATFHJ010000118.1:0-3254 GCA_035248585.1 Thermoanaerobaculia bacterium | reverse complement strand
CGGCGGCGACCCGCAAGGCGAAGCCGAAGGCGGCGCCGGTTCCGATGGCGGTCGGCGCAACGTTCGAAGAGCGCATCGCGTCGCTCGTCAACGGCAGCGTGGCCAACAGCTCGCAGACCGGCATTCAGATCGTGGAAGTCGACTCGGGGCGCGTCGTCGCCCAGCGCGCGCCGAACACGCCGCTCGCGCCGGCGTCGAACATGAAGCTCTTCACCACCGCGGCGGCGATCGACATGCTCAAGCCGTCCTTTGAAGTGACGACGGGCGTCTACGTGCGCGGCGCGATCGACGCCAGCGGCACGCTCAACGGCGACGTGAAGGTCGTCGGCCGCGGCGATCCGACGATCGGCGGGCGGTTTCACGACGGGCAGGCCACGGCGGTGCAGCAGGAGTGGGCCGCCGATCTCAAACGCGCCGGCATCAAGACCATCAGCGGCAATCTGATTTTCGAGTACGGCTACATGGACACGGAGTACATCCATCCGTCGTGGCCCGTCGATCAGCTCGTGAACTGGTACGAGGCGCCGGTGTCGGCGTTCTCGATGCAGGAGGGCTGCGTCGAAGTGCGCGTGCTGCCGAGCGGCGCCGGCAAGCAGTGCGTCGTGCAGCTCGAGCCGCCGACGAGCTACCTGCAGGTGCAGAACAGCTGCCGTACCGGCCGCGGGCTGCCGTTCATCACGCGGCTGCGCGGCTCGAACACGATCATCGTGCGCGGCGGCGTGCCGGCGCGCTCCGGCGCGACCGAGGTGTTCGTCACGGTCGAGAACCCGATCCATTACTTCGCCGCGGTGACGAACGAGACGTTCCAGCGCAGTGGACTGAAGATCAACGGCACGATCGTGCTCACGCCGAACGACCCGCGTCCCGACTTTCGGCTGGTCTCAAAGCACTCGACGCCGCTCAGCATCCTGGTCTACGTCATCAACAAAAAGAGCCAGAACCACTACGCCGAGCAGGTGCTGAAGATGCTGGGCGCGGAGGCGAAGAAGAGCGGGACGTGGGAGAGCGGGGCGGCGACGGTGAAGGAGTGGCTGACGACGAAAGTCGGCGTGTCGCCGAACGAATTCGCGCCGACCGATGGCTCAGGGATGTCGCGCTTCAACCGCGCCTCGGCCAATGCATTCGTGAGTCTGCTGCGCTACATGTGGAAGAGCCCGTGGCGCGAGGAGTTCGTCAGCTCGCTGCCGTACACCGGCGATCCCGACTCGAAGTTCGGCAACCGCCTCAAGCAGGCGCCGTTCGCGCGGCAGGTGTACGCGAAGACCGGCTACATCGCCGGCGTGATCGGCCTGTCAGGATACGTGCACGCGCAGAGCGGCCGCGTCTACGCGTTCTCGTTCCTCTTCAACCACTACCGCGTCGGCGTCTACGCGGTCTACCGGCTGCAGGACGAGATGCTGAAAGAGATCATCAAGAACGGGTGAGGCTCACAGCGCCGGCATGTTGCGCTGACTCGCGGGCGTGATCTGCAGCGTGTACACGCCGCTCGTCTTGCGCACCGTGGCCACGGCCTGAAAACCGGGGAACTTCAGCACATCGCCGATCAGCTCCGCCTGGTCGCGCGCGAGAAACGTCTGCACGCATTCGTCGAGGTTCTCCGCTTCGCACGAATGGAACGACACTCCGTCCGGCGCGGCGACGGGGCGCCCGCTGCTGTCCGTCAAATGTCTCTCCTCGACAGTAAATCTCATCGGAATCTCATCGGAATCTCAAGGGAATCTCATGCCCGCGACGACTCTCGCGAATTCCTGCATGCAATTCCGATGCGTGGCCGCTCGTTCTATACTCAAATTTTCGGAGGCGACCGATGAGCGACGAGCGCGTATTGCGGGATGTGCCGGTGATTGGCCGCGTGGAAATCCACGAGGTGGAGAGACCGGATGCGCTGTCCTCCGAGCGTTTCGTCGAGCCGGTTCCGCTCGCGCTGACCTTCGATGACGTGCTGCTCAAACCTTCGCGCTCGGACCTGCATCCGAACTTCGTCGACGTCTCCACGCGCATCACGCGCGACATCCGCTTGAACATCCCGATCGTCTCCGCGGCCATGGACACCGTCACCGAGGCGCGGCTCGCGATCGCGATGGCCCAGCATGGTGGGCTGGGCGTGATTCACAAGAACATGCCGATGGACCGGCAGGCCGAGGAAGTCGACAAGGTCAAGCGCTCCGAGGCCGGGATGATCGTCGATCCCGTCACGATGCGGCCGTGGCAGTCGATCAGCGAAGCGCTGCAGGTGATGGAGAAGTACAAGATCTCCGGCGTTCCCGTCACCGACGCCAACGGAAAGCTCGTCGGCATCCTCACCAATCGCGACCTCCGCTTCGAAACGCGCTTCGATCTCCCGATCTCCGAGCGGATGACGAAGAACGACCTCATCACCGTTCCGGTCGGCACGACACTCGACGAAGCGCGCGAAGTGCTGCACCAGCACCGCATCGAGAAATTGCTCGTCGTCGATCAGAACGGCGACCTCAAGGGACTCATCACCGTCAAGGACATTCAGAAGGCGCGGCGCTATCCGCAGGCGGCGAAGGATCCCCTCGGGCGCCTCCGCGTCGCGGCCGCGATCGGCGCGGGCAAGGACGGCATCGACCGCGCGCGCGCGCTCATCGACGCGAAAGTGGACGTCGTCGTCATCGACTCCTCGCACGCGCATTCGACCGGCGTCATCGACACCATCAAGCAGTTCAAGAAGCTCTTCCCCGACACGCCGCTCATCGCCGGCAATGTCGCGACGTACGAAGGCGCGCTCGAGCTCTGCGAGCTGGGCGTGGACGGACTGAAAGTCGGCATCGGCCCGGGCTCGATCTGTACCACGCGAGTGGTTGCCGGCGCGGGCGTGCCGCAGCTGACGGCGATCCTCGACTGCGTGCGCGCGGCGGAGAAGTTCGATGTGCCGGTCATCAGCGACGGCGGCATCAAGTTCTCCGGCGACATTACGAAGGCGATCGCCGGCGGCGCGAACTGCGTGATGATCGGCTCGCTCTTCGCCGGCACGGACGAAGCGCCGGGCGAGACGATTCTCTATCAGGGCCGGACGTTCAAGGCGTATCGCGGCATGGGCTCGATCGGCGCGATGCAGAAGGGCTCCGCGGACCGCTACTTCCAGGAGCTGACGGACGACGTCGGCAAGCTCGTGCCGGAAGGCATCGAAGGAAAGGTGCCGTACAAGGGCTCGATCGGCGCGATGATCCCGCAGCTCGTCGGCGGCCTTCGCTCGGGCATGGGTCTCACCGGCTCGAAGGACATCGAGG
>DATFHJ010000117.1:0-20245 GCA_035248585.1 Thermoanaerobaculia bacterium | reverse complement strand
CTCCCTCCACGACACGCTGATTTTTCGCGACTCCGATCAGCTGACGCTGACGTGCGACGATCCGTCCATCCCTACAGACGAATCGAATCTCGTCCTGCGCGCCGCACGCGCTGTCGGCAAAACCGCCGCGATCGAATTGCGCAAACGCATCCCCGCCGGCGGGGGACTGGGCGGCGGCTCGTCGGATGCCGCGGCGACCCTGCGCACGCTCGGCGCCGGCCGCAACGATCTTCCGCAGCTCGCCCTTTCCCTCGGCTCCGACGTCCCGTTCTTCCTGTTAGGCGGAACGGCCTACGCCACCGGCCGCGGCGAAGTCCTCACGCCGCTCCCGTCCGTCGTCGCTTCGCTCCTCCTCGTCCTGCCCGAAGAGCGCGTCCTCACGCGCGACGCCTTCGCGCGCATCACGCGCTACTCCGAGCCGGCCGGGATGGACGCGCCGTACACCAACGACTTCGAAGAGCCCGTCTTCGCGCTGCTCCCGCAACTGCGCGAATACAAACAGCGCCTCTACGAAGCCGGCGCGCGCTGGGCGGGGATGAGCGGCTCGGGCTCGACGATCGTCGGCGCGTTTGATGATGACGACGCGCGCGATTGGGCGGCGGCGCGGTTCAACGACGTGCGCGTGGAGCGCTCACGCACGCTTACGCCGCTTGACACGTAACGAGTCGAGCTTCTGCTCGATCGCGCTTTCCGCGCGGTCGATCGCGCGGGCGTCGCTGCGCAGGTAGTACGCGAAGTTCGCGCCGAAGAAGAGCGAGTTGAGCTCGAACGCCAGTTGCGCGGGCTCGACGGCGGGGTCGAGGTGGCCTTCCTCGATGGCCATGCGGATCGCCTTCTCCAGCGCGCCGATCCAATCGTCCATCAGGCGGCGCACGGTGTCGCGGATCGCACCGGGACGTCCGTCGAATTCGAACGATGCCGCGGCGAAGAAACAGCCGCCCGGAAACACGCCGCGGCGCAGGTAGGAGAGCCAGGAGCGGCAGATGGCGTGGAGGCGCGGCAGTCCGCGCGGCTCCTTCAAGGCCGGGCTGTAGATCTCGTCGATGAAGCGCGCCGCGGCGGTCTCGATCGCGGCGATCTGCAAGTCTTCCTTCGAGCCGAAGTGCGCGAACAGGCCGCTCTTCGACATGCCCAGGTCATCGGCGAGACGGCCGATCGTCAGACCTTCGAGACCTTCGAGCGACGCGAGATCGACCGCGCGCTCGAGAATCGACTGCCGGGTGCGCTCACCTTTCATGCGTACGCAGGAAGATCCTTCAAAAGCTCCTCGTGCGCAACCCGAAAATCGCGGCTCCACTTCTCCGGGCGGTGCGACGACGGATTCACGTTCACCACGCTCCGCTCGCCGCGCGCGTGCGGCACGCGCCCGTCCTCGCTCGAACAGAGGAAGCCGTACGTGCAGGTGTAGTCGTCGAGATCGCTCACCCACAGGTCGACGCGCAGCGTGTTCTCGTCGAACGAGACCGGCGCGAGAGGCTCGAGCGCGCAGTCGCCGCCGGCCGGAGCGCGGCCGTCGAGGGCGATGATGGCGTGGTCGACGTGCTCCATCAGATCGAGCGGCTTGTTTCGGAGCGGGGAGAAGAAGACGAACTTGGGATTGAGGTCCATGACTGTGCCTCCTTATGTAGCCGCGACGAAAAATAGCACGAACGTTCGTTTTGCGTCAAGGAGGCGAGGCATCAACGCCCGCGAAAGAGACCGATCACGATCCCCACGATCAGCGGCAACGTCAGCGCCAGGACGCACCAGGGAATGAGGAACAGATACCCGAACCACGGCGAGATCAGCGCCACGATCGCCCACGCGAAGAGAACCGCTCCTTTCCACGTTCGCCGGACCGGCAGCATCCAGGTTCCCAGCACGACCAGGATCGCGCCGAGCACCACGCCGCTCGTGAGCACCGGGAGAAACCGCGGCCCGACCAGATTGCCGAAATGCGTCTTGTCGGCGAGCACCAGGACGACGGTGATGAGCGCGATCGCGACGAGCGCCACGCCGATCGCGGCGAGAACGAGCCAGCCGCGGCGCACGCCGCCCGCCGGCCGCGAGAGTGAATCCGTCATGTCATCGGCTCCTTGAACCCGCGGCCATTCTAGCGAAAATGACGCATGCATCTTGCCGTCGCGCTCCTCGCCGCCGTCTCCTGGCTCCACGACTCCCACGGCACCGCCCGCCGCCTGAATTACGCCGCCACGGCCACGTTTCTCGGCCAGGAGAAGCCCGTCACCGTGCAGTTCTACTGCGACCCGACGCGCACGAAAGACTCCGTCGGCGCCCTCGGCTTCACCCTCGAAATCGCGGGCTACGAATCGCTGAAGGCCTTTCATTTCGACGACTTCGAAGGCCCCGACGCGCCGGCCTCGGAGCGGGCACTGCTCGAAGCGGCGACCGTCCGAAACGGAAAAACGACGGCGAAGTTTCACGCCGCGACGACCGGATGGATCTCCGTGCGCAACGGCTTCGCGTTCGAAGTGAGCGCGGTCTTCGACCGCGCCAGCCCGGCGAAGGATTTTCTGCGCGCGCTGACCGAAGAGACGGACGCCGTGCGGATCACGATCACGGACACGCGCGACGCGCGCGTGAAACTGCTGCTGACGATTCCGATGAAGGGGACGCGCGCGGACTTCAAGTGGCTGCTCGCGGAGTTGAAGAAATGAGTCAGTCCCGATAAATCTCCACGTGCGGAACCCCATCCGCGCCGATCCAGCCTCGATACATTCCTTCGCTGTTGAACGGCATGGCGAAGTTGCCTTTCGCGTCGAGGGCGATCACGCCGCCTTCGGCGCCGGGCACGGCTTTCAGCGTCTTGTTGACCACCTGATCGGCGGCTTGTTGCACCGTCAGGCCGCGGTATTTCATCAGCGCGGCGATGTCGTAGGCGACGGTCCAGCGGATGAAGAACTCGCCGGCGCCGGTCGCGGAGACGGCGCAGGTCTCGTTGTCGGCGTACGTTCCGGCGCCGATGATCGGGGCGTCGCCGATGCGGCCGTACATTTTGTTGGTGGTTCCGCCGGTCGACGTCGCGGCGGCGAGATTCCCGCTCTGATCGAGCGCCACCGCGCCGACGGTGCCGAAGCGGTTCTCATCCGCGACCGCGAGAGCCGCCTGCGGCTTCTCGCTTTGCTCCTTCAGCAACTCCTCCTGCAACGCCTTCCACCGCCGCTCCGTCCAAAAGTACGACGGATCGACGACCTCGAGTCCCATCTTCGTCGCGAACAGCTCCGCGCCGCGGCCCGTCATCATCACGTGCTTCGACTTTTCCATCACCGCGCGCGCGGCGGTGATCGGATTGCGGATGATCGTCACGCCCGCGACCGAGCCGGCCTTCTTCGTCTTCCCGTCCATGATCGCGGCGTCGAGCTCGTTCTTGCCCTCGTGCGTGAACACCGCGCCCTTGCCGGCGTTGAACAGCGGGTTGTCTTCCATGAACCGCACCGTGGCCTCGGCGGCGTCGAGGCTCGAGCCGCCGCGCGCGAGCACGGCCTGTCCCGTCCGCAGCGCCTGTTCCAGCGCCGCGCGATACTCTTTCTCGCGCTCCGGCGTCATGTTCTTGCGGTTGATCGTTCCTGCTCCGCCGTGGATCACGAGCATGAATTTCTTCGCCTCCTGAGCGCCGGCGGAGAGAACGAACATGAATGTTGCAGTGACGAGCGCGAGTCGCTTGAACATACTTCGTACACTAGCACTACTGCTGATTCTCCTCGGCCCGGCTCTCTACGGGCAGGGCCCCGACGCGGATTGGCGCACCATCGAGACAAAGCACTTCCGCGTGCACTATCCGCGCGAATACGAAGCGTGGTCGATGCGCGCGGCGACGCGGCTGGAATCGATTCGCGAGGCGGTGTCGAAGGAAGTCGGCTTCGCGCCGCCGCAGGTCGTCGACGTGCTGATCATGAATCCGATCGCGCAGGCAAACGGCAGCGCGTGGCCGCTGCTCGACACGCCGCGCATGATCTTCTTCGCCGAGCCGCCCGGCCCCGATGAACAGCTCGGCGCGTACGGGCATTGGATCGACCTCCTCGCCGTGCACGAGTACGCGCACACCGCGCACATGCTGCGCCCGTCGCGCAATCCGCTCGAGCGCGCGCTCCTGCCCCTCAATCCGATCACGCTCCGCGCGCCGCGCTGGGTGCTCGAAGGCTACGCGACGGTGATCGAAGGGCGGCTCACCGGCGCCGGCCGTCCGACGAGCACATTCCGCGCGCTGCTGCTGCGGCGCTGGGCGGAGAGCGGACGGTTGCCGTCGTATGGCGAATTGAATTCCAGCCAGCGATTTGCCGGCATGTCGATGGCGTACCTGATGGGCTCCGCGTATCTCGAGTGGCTCGAGCAGCGCGGCTCGCTGCGCGATTTATGGGCGCGGCTCACGGCGCGGCGTCGGCGCTCGTTCGACGAGGCGTTCATCGGAGTGTTCGGCGAGCGGCCGGACCGGTTGTACGGCCGATTTCTCGCCGAGGTCACGGCGTCGGCGATCGCGATCGACAGGCAGCGCACGTTGCACGAAGGAGAGCTGTTTCAGGAGACGCCGCGCGCTTCGGGGGAGCCGGCCGCGTCGCCGGATGGAGCGCGGCTGGCGATCGTGATTCGCGCGAAAGAGCAGCCGGACAAGCTCGTGATCTGGTCGACGGGCGCGCCCGAGGAAGAGAAAAAGGTGGATGTACGCGATCCCGAAGACGTTCCGGCAATCCGCACCAAGCCATTGCCGCGGAAAGCCGTGCGCTCGCTGACGCTGCGCGATGGCGGCGACATCCTCACGCCGCGATGGACGCGCGACGGCAAGGCGATCGTGTTCTCGCATCGCGCGCGCGACGCCGAGGGGTTTTTGCATCTCGATCTGTACCGGTGGGATTTCGAGAGCGTCAGGCGCATCACGTACGACGGCGATGTTCATGACGCGGATCCTTACGGCGACAAAGCGATCGCAGTGCGCAGCAGGTTCGGGGCAACGCAGCTGGTGGATGTCGATCTCACCACCGGCGCGGTCACGCCGCGTACGGAAGCGTCGATCGACGTCGTCTACACGCACCCACGCATGAGCGCGAACGGCAGGCTCGCCTATGTCGCGCATCGCGAAGGGCGGTGGACGCTGTTCGTCGATGAGAAGCCGGTCGAGCTGCCCGGCGATGCCTCGTCGCCGGAGTGGATGGGGGAGTCCATCGTTGCAACTGTTTCGCGCGCAGGCTTCGCCGAGCTGTATCGCGATGGGGAGCTCATCACCATCACACGCGGCGGTGCCTTCGATCCCGCACCGTCAACGGACGGCCGGGTCTTCTTCATGACCCTCGACCCCGACGGCTACATCCTGCACGTCCTCTCAAACCCAACTCCCATCCCCCAACCCCCACCCCTCGACAACGCGCTCGTCCCGGCAATCCCGCCACCTCCGACCCAACCCGCGGCCTTCGCGAGCGAAGCGCTCACGCCTTCACGCAAATACGGCCTTGGGCGCCAGGAGCTCTCCTGGTTCTCCGGCGTGAACATCGCCCGCGGTCTGAGCTCCTTCGAAGCCGGCGCGCGCCTCGGCGACGTCGTCGGCCGGCTCGACACGCTGCTCATGGTCGGCAACGAGCCGCGCGGCGTCGCTCTCGCGAGCGCGTGGCGCGGCTGGCCCGTCGAACTGCAAGCGCATCTTTTCCGCACGGACGACGACGGCCTCGAACTGCGCGCGAGATGGTCACGCTATCGCTTCGCTGTCGAAGGCGGCGTTCTAACAAACGAATTCGCCTTCGCCAGTGCCTCGTTCACGCCGCGACAGGTCTTCGGCACCTGGCGCCTCGAAGAAGCGCTGCACTTCGCCGTCGAAGACGACCATCAGCGTGTCGTCGCCGGCGCCGCCATCCGCGGCGGCTCGCTTCGCATCGCCGCGCGCGTGCAGCACGATCGCGGCGACGAGCTCATCCTCGGCGGGCTTCCCTCCTCCCTTCTCCCGCGCTCCGCGTACGCGCGGCACGTGCTCGATCCCGCATTGCCGGTGGCGGCGCTCGCCGGGAGCGATTACGATGGTTGGCGGGTCGAAGCGAAAGTGCCGTCGTTACCGTTCACCGCCTTTTACCAGCGACACGAGCTCGGCGGCGCGCGCATTTCCGTGCGTGGGCTCGAGGCGCAGTTGCGCACCGATCCCTTCCCGATCCTCAAACTGCCGGCCGTCGACGTCACCGCCGGCGTCGCCCAAACCGGCTCGGACACGAACTGGTGGCTGGGGATGCGATGGCATCCGTGATTCACATTCACAACGGCGACGTCGTCGCGCAGCTGGCGAAGCGCGCGGACATCCCCGGCGATCACGTCGCCTTTCGCGAGTCGTTCGTGACCGGCCCCGTCACGCCGGGCGACGATTGGATCGAGACCCGCGCGCGCACGCTCTCCGACGCATTCGGCGAAGACCTCCTGCGCGTGCGCACCGCGCTCGTCGAACAGGAGCAGCTGCTCGACAACGCCGCGTCGCGCGACGAAGTCGTTCTCTGGTTCGAGCACGACCTCTTCTGCCTCACGCTGCTGCTCTACCTTCTCGACCGCCTCGGCACGGCGAAGCTGACGCTGGTCTGGTGCCCGACGCCGCTCAGCCAGTACGAAGAGCGCGATCTGTTTCTCCGCTTCGAGTCGCGCGGCGCGGTGACGCCGATGATGCTGAAGGCCGCGCGCAGCGCGTGGCGTGCGTTCACCGCGCCGGAGCCGGACGAGCTGAACGCGATCATCAGCCGCGACTCGGCCGACTTCCCGTTCCTTCGGGAAGGCCTCACGCTGCATGCGTCGCGGTTTCCGTCGACGCAGAATGGGCTCGGCATCATCGAGCAGCGCATCCTCTCGATTCTCTCCAACGGCGCGATGGACTTCGTCTCGCTCTTCCCGCAGGTCGACACCGATCCGCCGCGCTTCGGTTTCGGCGACGCGCAGGTGATGGTGATGCTGCGCGACCTGGCCTCGCGCGCGGTGCCGCTGATCGCGATGGCCGGCAGCGCGCCGAAGACGATCTTCAGCCTCACGCCCGCGGGCCTGAACGTGCTCGCCGGCGAAGTCGATGACTGTGCGATCAACGATCCCGACGCCTGGCTGGGCGGCGTGCATCTGACGAAGGAGAACTTGTGGCGGTGGAACGGCGCGAGCCTCTCGCGCGCTTGATTCGCTTTCCGACGCGCGACGAGCAGGAGCTCTCCGGCCTCCTGTTCGAGCCGAAGCGCAAGTCGACGCGCGCGGCGATCTTCATTCACGGAATGGGCGGCTCGTTCGAATCGCGGCGCACGAATCTGCTCGCGGCCGAGTTCACGAAGCGCGGCGTGGCCTGGTTCGCGTTCAACAACCGCGGCTCGTACGTGATGCGCCACGGCGGAGGGCTGGCGCTGGAGAAGATCCGCGACTGCGTCTTCGACATCGACGGCGCGCTGCGCGAGCTGCGCCGCCGCGGTTATCGCGATCTCACGCTCATCGGCCATTCGACCGGCGCGAACAAGATCGCCGTCTTCGATCACTACCAGCACCGCAACTTCGCGAAGCGCTACGTGTTCCTCGGCGGCGGCGACGATACCGGCCTCGCCTACGCCCACCTCGGCGCGCGCCGCTTCGCCCGCGCGCTCAAGCAGGCGCGCGCGAAACGCAACAACACGGACATGGTGCCGGCGGGCCTGTCCTTCGCGCCCCAAACCTGGCGCGCGTACTACGACATGGCCAATCCCGACGGCGACTACAACGTCTTCCCGTTCTTCGAAGTGCTGAAGGGAATCCGTCTCTCGCGCCGCCCGCGCTTCCGCTACCTGCGCGGCATCCGCAAGCCGGCGCTCATCCTCTACGGCGACCGCGATGAGTTCTGCCACGGCGACGTCCCCGCGTGTGTCGAGGCCATCGCCGGCGTCGTCGGTCCGAACGTCGAGCTCGGGATCCTGAAGGACACGGACCACAACTTCACGGGACGCGAGGAGGAGCTCGCGCGGCTGATCACCGATTGGACAGACTCGCCAGCACCTCGAACGACTTGAGCTCGTGCCCGAGGAAATTGCGGCGCACGGTGCCGGCCAGCGAGCGGACCTCCATCAGCACATCCATTGGCGCGTCGAACTCGGAGACGGGAGACCGCGCGATGGCGTCGAGGGCCACGGCGGCGTCGTTGCTGATCACGAAGGCATCGCGGCCGGCGCAGTCGCCGCAGACGAAGCCCTCCAGGCGTGCGTCGAAGCGCAGCGGACGGGCGAGCGGGCCGCCGCATTCGATGCAGTTGCGCCACGACGGGAAGATGCCGCCGAGGCGCAGCGTCCAGATCTCGGCGTACGCGACGACGGCCATCGGCGGCGAGCCGTCGAGCAGCGCCCCGGTCGTGCTGTCGAGCAGGCGATAGATCAGCTCCGCGGGATCGTTCGCCGGCGCGAACGTGTCGACCATTTCGGCGATGTACGTCGCGGAGATGCTGCTGACGAGATTCTGCTGCGCCGGAAACAGCGAGCGGACAAGATCGACCGACTCGATGCGCACGACTTCATCCGACTCGCGCTCGCTGTAGCCGATGCGCACCTTCGCCAGCGGCTCCAGCGCCGCGCCGAAGCGGCTCCTGATCGCCCGCGCGCCGTACGCCCAACCCTTGCGCTTCCCGTGATCGGGCGTGAGAAACACGACCATCTTGTCCCGCTCGCGGGCGGGGAAGGTGTGAAGAATGATCGCTTCGCTGCGCTCGATTTTCACCGTGACATCATAGAGGGGTGCTGATTCATCCCGCGGCAGCCCGGCAGCAGTTCCGCGAATACTGCATGGGCGAGATCACGAACGAGAATCTCGCGTACGGCGCGCTGCTGATCGCGCTCGAAGACAACCCGCGCATCGACGTTGCGCATTACGTCGCCGAGCTCGATGCGCTGGCGTCCCGCGCGGCGCAGCGCTGTTCTCGCGGCGAGCCGCCGATCTTTCGCCTCGGCCATTTGCACGCGGAGCTGTTCGACGCCGCCGGCTATCGCGGCGACACGACGAACTATTACGACCCGCGCAACGCGTATCTGAACGAAGTGATCGATCGAAAGCTCGGTTTGCCGATCACGCTCTCGATCCTCTTCCTGCACATTGCATCGCGCCTCGGCCTCGCGGCGGCCGGCGTCGGCTTGCCGGGGCACTACATCGTGAAAGTGCAATTCGAATTGAACGAGGTCTACGTCGATCCGTTCGGGGGCGGCACGACACTGACGCTGCCGGAGATCAGCGAGCTGCTGCAGCAGCTCAGCGGCGGTTCGATCCCGCTCGCCAGCGAGCATCTGCGCTCGTGGAGCGGCCGCGAGACGCTGCACCGCGTCCTCGGCAATCTGTCCGGCATGTGGAATCGCGCGGGCGACTCGCGGAAAGCGGCCGCCGCGCGCGAACGGATGGAGCTGCTGGCCTAGGGGCTGCCCTGATTTTCGATCTCCGGTGGCACGGCGCCGGAGAACTTGGAGTAGGTAAAACCGTACTTGATCGTCGTACCTTGCGGGTTGTTGTTTCTGTAGGTCACGTAGAACGTGTTATCCGCTCCTTTGAGCTTTTGGGGCTTGTCGAATGGCCAGTCGTCCTGGATCTGAAGGTCCCGGATCTGGAAGTCGTCGCCTGTCCAGATGATCACCCCGACGCTTTGTCGTGGGATTTTGATGTGCATCTTGTCGGGTCCGCCCTCGGTGATGGTGACGACCTCGGTTCTGAACGAAATACTCATGTTCTCTCCTTTCTCTCTGCTGCCTTTTCCCACAGTGCCACGAATTCGCGATTGCGATAACCGGCCGCGAACAGCCGTTCCACGATAGGACGCGCGAGCGCGATGTCGCCGAGGCGCAGAAGCACGCGCGCGTGCAGATCGAGGAGGCGCGGATTGCTCGATCCGGCGGCGAGGCCGCGGATGACCGCGTCCGCGTCTTCCCACGACGCGCGCGCGCCGGCGGCATCCCCGCGCGCGAGCCGCGCTTCTCCCTGCACCAGCAGCGCATCGCTGAGAAACCGCTGCGTCGCGACGTCGTTGCGCATCGGGGCGAGCATCGCTACCGTCCGATCCGCGCGCGCTGCCGCTTCGCGCGCGCGGTTCGCGGCCAGCAGCGTGCGCCCGTATTCGTTCTGAATCGCGGCCATGTCGCGCAGGCGCGCTTTCGCCGGAGTGCCGCGGGAGAGGATCGACTGCAGCAGGCGATCCGACGCCGCGTGTGCATCGAGCGATGCCGCGAGATTGCCGCGCATCCGCTCCACGACGCCGACCTGCATCCGGGCGATGGCGAGGTTGCGGCGCCACTCCATGTTTTGCGGATCGAACGCGGCGAGCTGCTCGTTGAGCGCGAACTGCGCGGTGACATGCTGCTGCGCTCCTTCGAGATCGCCGGCGGCAATGGCCATCGCGCCGAGGTAATCGTGACAGACAGCGAGACGCCGCCGGAACAGCATGTTCGACGGCTGATGCGCGAGCAGCGACTCGAGGATCGTCCGCTCTTCCCTGAATCGCTGTTTCGCCTCGACGGCACGGCCGAGCTTCTGCAGCGCGACCGCGACTTTGTTCGTCGTCACGGCGATGCCGGCGCGGTCGTCGTCGCTCGGCCGCGGCCCGAGAATCCGCTTCTTCGTCGCCAGCCCGGTCTCGTACTCCGCGAGTGCCTCTCCGACCATTTCCTGCTGCTCGAGCAGCGTGCCGAGGTTGCTGTGCGCGTAGGCGCGCTCCTGCAGGAAACGGGTGTCCTGTGGATGGCGGCGCACCAGCTCGTCCACGATGGTCGCGTATTCCGTCATGTGCACCACGGCGCGCGGAACGTTGCCGTCGAGCTGCAGCGCGTTGCCGACCCAGGAATGCGCGCGTCCGAGCGCGAACTGCAGCTCGTCGTCCCGCGGGTGCTGGCGGACGCCGATGCCGGCGACTTCCAGCGCGCGCTCGAACGCGCGCTGCGCCGCCACGCGATCTCCCTGATCGAGACGGATCTCGCCGAGGCGCGCGAGCGCCGTCGCGTTGAGCGCCAGCTCGCCGGCCGAGACGTTGCGGCCCTGCGGCGCGTCGAAAAACGCGAGCGCCTGCTTCGCCGTCGAGTCGAGGATCTCCAGCTTCCCGACGCCGACGAGCCGCTCGTGAAGATTTCCGATCGTGAACGCGAGGAGCGCCGAGGCTTGCCCGCGGCGCAGCTCGGCCTCGGATTGCGCGGCGATCGCGGCGGCGCGTTGGCGCTCGAGATCGATCGTGTACTTCGCGGCGCCGCCGGCAACCAGCACGACCGCCGCCGCGGCGAGGATCGCGCGCTTCCGCCGCGCCGGCCGTTGCGCGAGACGCTCCAGCCGTGCGAGCGTGCTCGCCGCCGTCGCGCGGTCGCTCGGCGCCTCGACGAGCAGCGCGGCGAGGATCGCGTTCACGTCCGCGTCGGGCTGCGGAAAGAGGAACTGCAGCAGCAAACCGAGCGCGTAGCGGTCGGCGGCGATGTCGGGTGAGGACGTGTCGTCGCTGTCGGGATTGGTGAGCGCGAAGCCGGCCAGCTTCACCTCGCGCGCATCCGTGATCACGATCGTGTCGGCGGACAGCGCGCCGTAGGCGAGCCCGGCGCGGTGCAGCGCGGCCAGCGCGCTCGCGACGGCGACGGCGATCCGCACGCGCTCGGCGAACGGAAGCTCCGGCGCAGCCGCGCGCAGCGTTTTGCCTTGAATCGGCTCGAGCGTGAAGCGGCCTTCGTCGTACGAATAGACGCGCGGGATGTTCGGGTGATCGATCGACGACAGCGCGCGCGCCTCGTCCAGCAGGCGCCGATGAAATGCCGCGTCGACCTCGGCGCCGACACGCTTGATCATCACGCGCCGCTGCAGCAGCTCGTCGAAACCCGCGTGAATGCCCATCGGACCGCGATAATTATGCGCCGATGAAGTTGTTCGTGACCGTCTTTTCGATCGAGGACATCCGCCCGGAGTACGACGCCGTCGAGCTGCGCGCGGAGAACCTGACCGGGCTCGACCTGCACGCGCTGCGCGCGGCGACGGCGAAGCCGATCCTCCTCACGTATCGCGGCTCGCGCGTTCCCGACGTGCAGCGCGCGGTCGATGCAGGCATCGACTACGTCGACGTCGAATGGCATGAGCACGTCGAGATCGTCGCGCCCGAGCGAACGGTGCTCTCGCATCACGACTATGAGGGCATGCGCGACGTCGAGGCGATCTTCGCGAAGATGAAAGCCCGCGGCTGCGCCTACACGAAGCTCGCCGCGACGCCGCTCACCTTCGCCGACAACGAGCGGCTGCTTAAACTTTTGCCCGGCACTGTGATCGGCATGGGCGAGCGCGGCCTCTACTCGCGCATCCTCGCGCCGTTCCTCGGTTCGGAGCTCGTCTTCGTCGCCGCGAACACCATCGCCGCCCCGGGCCAGCTCACGCTCGAGCGCGCGCTACAGATTTACTCGCGCGCGCCGCAACGCGCCGAGCGCGTCTTCGCGATCGTGGGCAATCCGGCGGGACACAGTTTGTCTCCCACCATTCACAACCGCCTCTTCCGGGAGAAGGGCGTGAACGGCGCGTACACGATCGCGTCGATCGAGTCCTTCGCCGAGATCACGGAAGCGTTTCTGCGCGGCGAGCCGTGCGGCCTTTCCGTCACCGCGCCGTTCAAAGAAGTTGCGTTCGACTTTGCTCGCGATCAGGGTGCGGAGATCGGCAGCAACGCCTTGCGCGCGCGGGCGGTGAACACGCTCGTGAATGTTGGGGGGCGGATCGTTGCGGACAACACGGATGTGGATGGGTTCAGAAAGCTATTGTGGAGCGGCGGGCTTCAGCCCGCCGACGGTTCCGGCGGGCTGAAGCCCGCCGCTCCACGGAAGGCCGCTGTTGTTGGCGCAGGAGCCACCGCGCGAGCCGCGCTCGTCGCTCTGGACGGAATCCCCGTCACGGTCTTCAATCGCACCGTGCACGAAGGCATGCGGCCGCTCGACGAGCTGCAACACTTCGATGGCGACCTTGTCATCAATACCTTACCGGGCAACGTCGCTCTTCCCATGTCGCCGTGCGACACGTACATTGAAGCGGCCTATGGCGGCGCGGCGCGCGACGTCGATGCGCGCGTTCGCATCGGCGGGCTCGAGTTGCTCCACGCCCAGGCCGTGCGGCAGCACGAGCTGTTCATGAAAGTGTTCGAATGACTGACTACGATGTGATTCCGGTCGTGCGCGAGCTGAGCGCCGACACGCTGACGCCGCTCGTCGCCTTCGCCGCGCTCAGCGGCGGAAACGAAGAAGCATTCCTGTTCGAGAGCGTCGAGCGCGGCGAGAATGTCGGCCGCTACTCGTTCATCGGCTTCGAGCCGCGCCGCAACCTGCGCATCGATCTCACCACCGCCGATCCCGTGCAGCTCCTCAACGGCGAGCTCGTTCCGCTGCGCGTGCAGGACGAAGACCGCCTGCCGCCGTTCTTCGGCGGCGCCGTCGGCTGGTTCGGCTACGGCGCCGGCCGCTGGGCCGAGCGGCTCCCCGACTCGCATCCGAATACGTTCGGCGTCCCGGAAGCGAAGCTGCTCTTCTTCGACAACGTCGTCGTCTTCGATCATGTGCTGCAGCGGCTCTACGTCGTCGCGAACGTCTTCACGAAGGAAGACTCGATCGAAGACGCCGAGCGCCGTCTCGAGCACGCCGTCGCGCGTTTGAAAAGCGCGAGCGTCGAGCCGCTCGCGTTTCCGCACGACGCCGCGGCGACAAGGTTCCAATCCAACTTCACCCGCGACGCGTTCGAACAGATGGTGCGTGAGGCGAAGGAGGAGATCGTCGCCGGCGAGATTTTCCAGATCGTCGTCTCGCAGCGCTGGGAGACCGACTTCCCCACGAGCGAGTCGCTGACGCTCTATCGTGCCCTGCGGTCGATCAATCCGTCGCCATACATGTTCCTCCTGCGCAGCGCGGAGTGCACGCTCGTCGGGGCGTCGCCGGAGATGCTCGTGCGCGTGACCGGCGATTTCGTCGAGACGCGTCCGATCGCCGGCACGCGTCCGCGCGGCGCGACGCACGAGGAAGACGTGCGGCTCGAGAACGCGCTCCTCGCCGATCCGAAAGAGAACGCCGAGCACCTGATGCTCGTCGATCTCGGCCGCAACGACCTCGGCCGCGTGTGCCGCAGCGGCAGCGTCGAGGTCTCCGACTTCAAGCACGTCGAGCGTTACAGCCACGTCATGCATCTCGTCACCGACGTGCACGGCCGGCTGCGCGAAGACCGCACGCCCGTCGATGCCTTCGTGGCCTGCTTTCCCGCCGGCACCGTCAGCGGCGCGCCGAAGATCCGGGCCATGGAGCTGATCGATCGCTTCGAGACCGTGCGCCGCGGCCCGTACGCCGGCGCCGTCGCGTACTTCAGCTTCAACGGCAATCTCGATTCGTGCATCACCATCCGCACGATCACGCTGGCGAACGACCGCGCGTACGTGCAGGCCGGCGCGGGAATCGTCTACGACTCCGATCCGGCGACGGAGTACGAGGAGAGCGAGAACAAGTCCGCGGCGCTCAAGCGCGCGATCTCGATCGCCAAGGCGCTACTCGGCTGACACGCCGCGCGCCTGCACGATGCGAATCTTCTCGAAGCCGAGGGTGTGGAGGAAATCGGCCATCTTCTTCTCGCCGCTCTGTTGCGCGATCGTGAGGATGCCTTTCTTCAGCGATTCCTGGCGGATGTTCGCCTCGGCGTGCTGGCGTGCGCGCGTTTCGAGATCGATGTCCGCGCGGCGCAACACGCCCGTCTTTCGCGCGATCACGCGCGACTCCTGATTGTCGACGCGCGTGATCAGAATCTGCGGCGGCGGAAGGCGGAGGTTGATCGTGCCGTCCGGCGAGCGCCACACATCGTTCTGCTTCAGCTGCGAGAGATCGATGCCGGCGATCACGTCGCCCGCGGCGAGAAACGTGATCTCGTCGCCGCCCAGCGCGTTCGGCACGAGCTTGTAGGTCTGCGACACGCGGCCGACGTGCACGACGCGCATCTGCGCCGTCTCCAGCCGGCTCAACTCGCGCACCTGCGTCACCACCGCCGCGACGTCGACGACCTTCTCCTGCGGCGTGAACACTTCGCGCTGAATCGTCCGCTTCGCGAGCCGCCACACCACGATCGAAGTGCCTGCGACGAAGGCCGCGAGCAACGCGACGACGAGGAGCACGATCAGAAGCGTGTTTCGTTTCATGGGCTTGAAATCAGTAGTGGCGCTGCCACGAAAGTTGTGCTAACTTGCTTCGCCTCCCGGTAAGGTTCAAGGAAGCGTCCAAACGGCCCTCGCGACCTTTCGATGCCTGCCTGCTTACACCTCCAACGCTGTGCCCGTTAGCTGCTTGTACGCTTCCAGATACTTCTCACGCGTCTTTTCCACGACATCATTCGGCAGTTCCGGCGCGGGCGGATTCTTGTCCCAGCCCGTCGTCTCCAGCCAGTCGCGCACGAACTGCTTGTCATACGACGGCGGATTTTTGCCGACGGCGTATTGATCCGCGGGCCAGAAGCGCGATGAGTCGGGTGTGAGCGCTTCATCGATCCAGATGATGCGATCGTCCATCAGTCCGAACTCGAATTTCGTGTCGGCGATGATGATGCCGCGCGAGAGCGCGTAGCTCGCCGCCTCGGCGTAGATCTCGAGCGTGAGATCGCGCAGCTTCGACGCGAGGTCGTGGCCGACGATCTCCGCCATCCGCTCGAACGAGATGTTGATGTCGTGGCCCGTGTCTTCTTTCGTCGCCGGCGTGAAGATCGGATGCGAGAGCTTGCTCGCGGTCGTCAGTCCCGGCTCCAGCTCGATCCCGCAGACCGAGCCCGTTTCCTTGTACTCCTTCAGTCCACTGCCGACGAGATAGCCGCGCGCGACGCACTCGACCGGCACGACCTTGCACTTTTTCACCAGCACGCTGCGCCCGCGCAGCTCGTCGTGTTTGCGGATGTCGTCCGGAAAGCGGTCGAAGTCCGCTTCGAGCAGATGGTTCTCCAGGCCGGTGAAGCGGCGGAACCAGAAGTTCGAGATCTGCGTGAGGATCGTTCCCTTGTCGGGGATGCCGGGCGAGAGCACAACGTCGAAGGCGGAGATGCGGTCGGTGGCGACGAAAAGGTACCGGTCGCCGAGGTCGTAAACGTCGCGCACTTTTCCGCGGCGGGCGAGCGGGAAGGGGAGCGTGGTCTCGGTGATCGCGGCGGTCATGAGGGGCGCATTGTAATGCGCCCCTCACGCCCGTGTTACTTCGTGATCTTCCAGCCCTTCGCGCTGCGGGTGAGCGTCGCGAAGCCACGATGTTCCGCCTCCGCGCGCACGCCGCGTGCGTACTTCGAATCGATCCTCTTGCCGACGTTCAGCGGGTCGACCGTTTTCACCGACTGCGTCTGCACTTTGCCGAACAGGTCGCCGGCCAGCGCGAGCAGCATCGGAGTCTGATACCGCGGATCGCCCGACAGCTCGTCAATGGTGGAGGTGTAGGGGAAGACGACCGCGTAGTCGTCGTTGTTGTCGCGGCACGGGTCTTCGATCCAGAACTCGACCGTTCCGGCATCGACTTCGACCGGCAGGCGATCCTGGAAGTGACCGAGCGGCGGCAGGCTGAACGGCGCGTTTTTCAGAATCCAGTTGCCGTCGGCATCATGAACGTTGACGCGCAGCGTGGCGTTGCAGCGGCCAAGGTTCACGGCACCGATGTTCGTGCGGAACTTGCTGGCCGCGCTGTTGCGCACGTCGTGCACGGCGCCGCGGATGCCGTCGTCGAGCATCCCGAGCCAGACGCCGGGAATGGTTTGTCCGTACGTTCCGGAGCGCGCGTCGTTGTAGGTGTTGCTCGTCACCATGAAGGCGCGCTCCGCCACGTCGTTGGGAAGGTGCGGATTGTCCTCGGCGAACGTGGCCACGAGCAGGGACCCGCTTCCGTTCTCGATGCCGAACAGATCGAACAGGATGTCGTCCGAGTAGGCGAGCGATTGCGACGGAACGCGCACGAGCTCTTCGATGCCGGGCTTGCCGCCGGTCGGCAGATACGTGACGCTGATGACGAGGTCGTGGTTGAACGAGTACGGATTGAACAGACTGAACGAGGTCAGCCAGTGCGTCCCGTTCTGGCCTCCCTGGCTGGCCACCGCAGGGATGATGTAGGTGTCGTTCACCTGGGCCGCGAGCGGGAGCGAGGCGAGGAGGAGTGCCGCGAGGAGCAGTTTGGAGAGTTTCACGGTAAGTCCCTTTCGCGCGGGCTCAACTGCAGCGCGAATGCCGACCGATCGACCGTGTACTTTCAATGACTTACGCGCCGCGCGGCGGCGGAGCGTCTTCGCCACGCTACACTACCGTCCATGAATCAGATCAGCGACACAACGTCTATCCCGCGCGTAGACGCGGGATCTGCGGTGCGACCGCCGGAGATCCTGCGTCTGCGCGCAGGATAAACTTCTGCCATGAATCAGATCAGCGATCGTTTGCGTGGATTGGTGCAGTCCGACATCCGGCGGATGTCGCGCGAGTGCGAGCGCGTCGGCGGCATCAACCTAGGCCAGGGCATCTGTGATTTGCCGACGATTCCCGAGCTCGTCGAAGGCGCCTGCGACGCGATTTCGTCGTCGAAGGCGACGTATTCGAAGTTCGAAGGCATCGATCTTCTGCGCGACCGCATCGCGAAAAAAATCGCGCGCTTCAATCGGTTCGAAGTCGATCCGGCGCGCGAGATCGTGGTCACGGTCGGTTCGACCGGCGGCTTCGCCGCGGCGGCTTTGGCGACGCTCAATGCCGGCGACGAAGTGATCCTCTTCGAGCCGTATTACGGCTATCACCTGAACACGTTGAAAGTCCTCGGCATCGAGACGAAGTACGTGCCGCTGAATCCGCCCGACTGGTCGATCGACTTCGACGCGTTGCGCGCCGCATTCGGCCCGAAGACGCGCGGCATCGTCGTCTGCACGCCGTCGAATCCGTGCGGCAAGGTGTTCACCACGGACGAGCTGCGTAAGATCGCGGACCTCTGCCGCGAGTTCAACGCCTGGTGCTACACCGACGAGATCTACGAGTACATCGTCTACGACGGGCGCAAGCACGTGTCGATGGCCTCGGTCGATCGCGATGTCACGATCACGATCAGCGGCTTCTCGAAAACGTTCTCCGTCACCGGCTGGCGCATCGGCTACGTGGCCGCGGATGCGAAGGTCTGCGCGTCGATCGGATTGGTGAATGATCTCTTCTACGTCTGCGCGCCGACGCCGCTGCAGTGGGGCATCGCCCGCGCGCTCGAGATCGGCGACGAGTACTACAACAACCTCGCCTCGGATTACGAAAAGAAACGCGACATGCTCGCGACGGCGCTCACCGAGGCCGGGTTCCGCCCGTTCGTGCTGCAAGGCGCGTACTACATGCTCGCCGAGATCCCGGACGGCTTCGCGAACGCGAGCGAAGCGGCGATGGCGCTGATCGAAGAAGCCGGCGTCGCCTCGGTGCCGGGTCCGTCGTTCTACGCCTCGGGGCGCGGCGATCGCCTGCTGCGGTTCTGCTTCGCCAAGGACTTTGCGGCGCTGGAGGAGGCGGGGCGGCGGGTGCGGGCGTTCCGGGGAGCCGCGGCGGGGAGATGATCCTTCGTTTTCTCGGCGCGCTCATCGCGGCAGCGCTGGCCGTCCTGCTGATCGGCGTGATCGGTGCGGCGGCGAAGCTCTCGCCCTCCACCGGCGGGATCGCGCTGCTGCTCGTGACGCCGACCGTCTTCATCCTCGCGTTCCGCGCGCTCGGCACGAAGAACGATCACCGCCGCCAGACCGAAAAAGCGATCGAGCAGCGGAAACGCGAGGCCATCGAGAAAGAACTGCCGGAAAAAGTGCAGACCATCGGCGACGGCCTCGCGCCGGGCGGCGTCTTCGACGGCGGCGTGATCCGCGTGACCGGCGGCGCCGCCCCGCGCATTGACCTGCTCGTGAACGGCCAGTGGGTCACGGTCTTCGCCGCGCAGTACCACCAGTCGAAACAGGGCCAAATCGTCCCCTACGCGATCGAGAAGGAACGCTGGGTCACCGACTGGCGCCGCGAGAAATACGACCCGCACGTCGTGCGCACGAAAGAAGTCGGCGGCCACGCCGCATGGTGGGAGATCCAGGCCTACATTCCCGGCGAATGGGAAGAATCGCTCGACTCATTCGCCGACGCGGCGAAGAGCGCCGCGGTGGCGCGGGAGCAGGGGCGGTTCGGGGTGTGAGACAAGCGTAGAATCGTGTGATGGCGATCCTTCCAGAGTACCGGCTCACCCCTGAGGAGTATCTGCGAATGGAGCGCGCCGCGGAGTTCAAGAGCGAGTACGACGATGGTGTGATCCTCGCCATGGCTGGAGCGAGCTATCGCCACAATTCGATCGTCATGGCGTTGGGTGGGAGTCTCTTAAGTCGCCTCGGCAACCGCTGTACGGTTCTTGGCAGTGACATGAAGGTACGCGTTCTGAATCCGGCACGCTTCTTCTACCCGGACGTCTCGGTAGTGTGCGATCGGCCGCAATTCGCGGACGACGAGCGGGACGTGTTACTCAATCCGCTAATTGTGGTCGAGATTCTCTCCGAAAGCACCGAGCACTATGACCGCGGAAGAAAGTTCCGTTCGTATCAGCAAATCGAGTCGCTGCAGGAGTACCTGCTGGTGTCTCAAGCCGAGGCACTCGTCGAACAGTTCCAGCGAGAGGCTGGTCGCTGGGTGTACACCAAGAGCGAAGGCCTCGAGGCAACCGTGAGCCTTCCCGTCCTGGGCTGCGAGCTCCCCCTTCGCGAGATCTACGCCCAGGTCGACTTCACTTCTTCCTAGCCGCCCGCAGATCCTCGAGAATGTCCTCCGCGTGCTTCGCGGTATCCACCTTCTTGTAGATCTTCTTGATCCTTCCGTTCGCTCCGATCCAAAACGTCGTCCGGGCGACGCCCCAGGTGCGGCGGCCGTAGAGGTTTTTCTCTTTCCACACGCCGTACATCTTCGCCACGTCCGCGGTCTGATCCGAGAGCAGCGGGAAGTTGAGGTTGTACTTGCCGGTGAATTTGTCGTGGCTCGTCATCGGATCGGTCGAGACGCCGAGAACCACCGCGTGCTCTTTCGTCAGATCGGATTCGTGATCGCGGAACGAGCAGGCCTCGGCGGTGCATCCCGGCGTGTCGTCCTTCGGATAGAAGTAGAGGATGATGTCCTGCCCTTTGAAATCCTTGAGCGAGACGTCTTTTCCTCGCGTCGACGGCAGTCGGAAGTCGGGCGCGCGATCGCCCACCTTCGGCTCGTAGAAATCCTGCATCGCTGTCTCCTTCAATTCGGGTTGCCCGCGCCGAACAGCACCTTCTCCGCAACGAGAACGGCGTTCAGCGCCGA